>NZ_JBIDDG010000049.1:0-40243 GCF_043205005.1 Micromonospora sp. NPDC047620
TCTCATGCTGCGTTCCGGCTGGGAACTGCCGGTGCGAACCTCCTGCTCAGGCGACGTGTGCACGTCGCAGTCGTGGGTCGACGTCGACTGGGACCGCGTCAACTGGGAACTGAAGCCGACCAGGATCGCCTGCTTCGAGGCCAACCCGGCCAACCAGGATGTCCTGATCGGGCCCGGCGACGAATGCGTACAGTCCCGCGGCGACGTCATCGAACACCAGGCCACCTACGAAGAACTACGTGAAGAGATCCAGCAACGGCGCACCCAGGCACTTGCGTTCGCCGGCGCCGCGATCGCGCTGCCACCGACCCTCGTCGAGGTGTGGTGGCGGGTCCGCCGCAGGCCGGCACCGACGGCACACTGACTCCACGCTCCCCCACCCTGATCGCGGCAGATCCGGATACGTGACCTTGGCAAATCCGCACGGCGGTGGTGGCAACAGCCGTGGCGGTGACATCCGGGTCGTGGATCAGGCCGGTCAGGCAGCCGGTTTGCTGGTGGCCGACCGGCGGCCTCCGTGGCACACGACCAACGCGTCTGCCACGATTTCAGCGTCAGCTTCTGCGACGTCCGCTGGGTACTCCGGTAGCAGGTCGTCCCAGACGACCAGCCACGACCCGTACAATTGGGCCTGCCCCTCGGGCCGAGCGAAGAACCAGACGTGCAGGTGCGCGCCACCATCTCCGATGCGGTAGACGTGGGCCCGCGAAATGTGCGGCAGCGCCTGCATGTGGCGAACGATGCGAGTGCTCAATAGCCCCAGTTCGGCGGCCAGTTCGTCAGGTAGATCCGCCATGTCGTAGTGATCGCGCGGATACAGCATGAGCACCAGCGGGACGCCCACTCCCGGAATCCGGACCAGCCGCCAGTGATCGTTGAACCAGATCCCTTCGTCCCGGTCGCGGCAAGCGTTGCAGTCCGACGGATCCTCGCCGTGCCGTGCGGGCTCCGGAAGCACCGGCGGGCGCAACGGCGCTACACGCAGTCCGTCCGGCTCGAACGGACTGATCTCCCATCCCGTCATGCGCGCCAACGGGAGCCGGCGCTCGCCGTCCGCGACGGCGACTGCGTGGTCATAGAACTCGTCCGGTCGCAAAGCCATGCGGGAAGACTAGTACGACAAGATCCCAAGTGATCGATAGCCCCGATGTAGCTGCCAGGGACCGCCCGATGGTCCCGTACTCGATGGTCCGGATGAACCCGAAGCACCCGCTCGTCGGCACGTCCGGACGTCGGCGACCGGCGCCGACATCACCCTCGGTGACGAGCGCTTCGCGGCATGAGAGTGCACTGTGCCGGCCCCTCCAACCAGCGGAACGAAGCGTTCGGAGACCGGGCGCCGTCTCGCGAGCGAGGAGGACTCAGCGGGCGGGAACCAGCTCGGACGACGGCCGCCACTCCCGCCTGATCAGCCCGTACACCCACGAGTCCGAGACCTCGCCGTTCACGACGCAGTCTTCCCGCAACGTCCCTTCACGCACGAATCCGAGCTTCTCCAGGACGTGGGCAGATGCCGCGTTGCGCGTATCGGTCTCGGCCTGGACGCGATTCAGGTCCAGCGTGTCGAATGCCCACTGCAGCAAGGCGCGCGCGGCCTCCGTCGCGTAGCCGTGGCCCCATACTGCATCGTCGAGGCAGTAGCCCAGCGACGCGCTGCGGTAGTCCGGATTCCACCGGGTCAGGCTGCACCAGCCGATGAACGCCCCGTCGGAAACACGGTCCACGGCCAGCCGCGTCCCGGTGCCTTCCTCTGCCATCTGCCGGCAAGCCGTTATGAACCGCTCGGCGCGCACACGTTCGGTCCAGGGCGGCGCGTCCCAGTAGCGCAGCACGTAGGCGCTGCTGTGCAGCGCGAAGAGGGCGTTCGCATCCGCGTCGTTGAAGGGACGCAGTCGCAGGCGAGTGGTGTGCAGCGTGGGGGTGGGCAGGGACATGAGTGCCATGTTGCCTCTCTCAGTGGGCGGGCAGAAAACGCACCCGTTCATCGGCATGATCGGACGGCACCGCAACACACGCAGATCGCGCACGGCAGTCGTGGCAGGCGGGCTCGTGCGGCCTCACATCCGGGATTTCAGCACGTCGACCTCGCAGCCTGGCGCGGCCGGGTCGAAACCGTGTTCTACCAGCCAGCGGATCGCCAGCAGGCTTCGCAATGACCACCACGCGCGGATCACGTCTAGGTCGACGTCGGTGCCGTAGCCGGCGACCACGTCGCAGAGGTGCTCCTCGTGTCCGAGCGTCAAGCTGGCGAGGTCGTACAGGGCATCGCCCTGGCCCGCCTCCGACCAGTCGACCACGCCGGTGATCTCGTCATCCTCGACGAACACATGGGCGATCTGCAGGTCGCCGTGTATGAACACCGGAGTCCACGGCCGAAGCGCAGCCTCGGCAACCCGGCGGTTGCGCGTCACCAGGTCAGCGGGAAGGACGCCGTTCGTGACGAGCCACTCGCATTCACCGTCGAGGCGGGACGCCAACTCGTCGAGGCGGCGACCGGGCCATGGCGGCAACGGCGCGTCGTGCAGCATCCGTGCGGCGGCACCGGACGCGGCCCACGCCGCCGAAGACGCGGTCGACGGCTCGCCGAGGCGGCCGAGTACCGTCCCGGGGAGGGCGGCGAGCGCGAGTACGGGCGGCTTGCGCCACAGGATCTCCGGAGTAGGGATCGGCGCCATAGTCATCGCCTCGACCTCGACATCGGTGCGGGTCTGATCAGCGTCGATTTTCAGGAACACGTCGCCGACGCGCAGGGTCGCGCGCTCGTGATGGGCGACGACGACCTCGACCTCTTCCACGTCGGCCAGTGTCGCGGAGATCACCACCGGCGTCACCGGTTTATTGCGTGCGACTGCGCGGTTGACCGCGTCTCGCTGCCAGTCGCATGGCCGACTCGCTCACATCGGCACGAGCGGACGCTGACCGGGCGCGCGGTCTGCGGCATGAGGGGAAACCCTCGACTAGCGAATGCTCTCCCCGCTGCTCACGTGCACGTGAAGGTGTTTCGAGTCCTGGTATCCACCGAGATTGGTGAGCACCCTGGCCGCCCCGTGCTCGGCCTCAACTTTGGCAGCGACAGTGGCCACCACGGCAAGGAGCTCTCGCACCAGGGGCTCGTCGGCCGTTGTAAGCGTTGTCAGAGACTTAACGTGTCGCTTCGGCACCACCACGATGTGTGTCTGCCAGAACGGACGGGTGTGGTGATAGGCGAGGACGTCGCGAGTCTCGTGGATCACGTCCAAGCCGTCGATGTTCGGCAGGGCCACATCGCAGTAGAAGTCGTCGCCCTCGTACGTCTCTTGTAGGGAAGCCATGCCGTGAGTTTGTCAAAGACCTGACCTTCGCCGCGAAGTGCCGGCACGGCTGAACATCCGCACCGACAGCCCGCGGTCATCGCCCACGAGGACATCACGATCGCCGCGCAGCCCCTCCTCGATCAGGTACCTACCACGGTCACCGAACTCCTCGACGCCGCTGACGTCGATAAGGAGCACTTGGCCGCGGTCATCCTGAGGCCAGCCCCCGCCCTGCCCGCGCTGGCGGACCGGCTCACCCAAGCCACCGGTACTACCCCCGCCCTCGTCGATCACCCTCATGCCCTCGCCGACGGAGCCCTAAGCTTCACCGCCGCCCACCAACCCGGACCTCGTGCCGCCGCCGCACGACTACCCCGCGTCCGACTCCGCGTCAGCGATCTCGCCGGCGCCCTCCTCATCGGCGCATGCTCCCTGACCCTGCTCCTGCAAGCCGTCCTCACCGCTGACATCACCAAGGTCTTCACTTCCGTGGTCGGCGCCCGCACATCCCTACCGCAACTCGGCACCGCCGGCGCGCTGGCCATGCTCACCGCCTTCGCCGTAGCGCACCTAGCGCCCACCACCTGGCTCGCCGGAACACCCACCGCATCGACATCGGAACCCACCACCGGCAGCCTCATCCGACGCGGATACCTCGCCGCCGCAGTCAGCGGGGCCATTGCCGCCTTCCTCTACGGACTCGCGACCGGCACCGCCGAACTCGACTACAACCCCTACCTCGAAGGACCCTCGGCGGCGCCCTACCGCTGGCCGCCTGCGCTGCCCTCATCGCCGTCACGGCACCACGAATCTCCACCGACGCAATGCCCACCTGGCTCGCCCTGACGCGCCCCGCCATCACGCACACAGTCACCGCCGCCGCCGGCATCTTCCTCATGCGCGCAGCACTCACCCTCACCACCCCCGTCGACCTGACCGGCATGCCCGGCCTCGCCGGCAGCCTCGGAGCAGCCCTCCTCGGCGCAGCCACCGCCCTCACCGCCAGCCACAGCCGCGTGATCCGCACCATCACCGCGCCCGGCCTGGCCATCGGCTACGCCCTCGTCTTCAGCTACGACACCAGCAGCGCCCTGATCGTCGGCTACCTCATCGCCCTCACCTGGTGGGGTCTCCGACTCACCGCCCACACCCTGCGACTCGCCTTCCCCCACGTCCGATCAACGCTGTGCCGCCTCACCGATCACGCAACCGGCTGAGAACTCGAAGGCACCCCTACGAAGCCCTCCCGCGCGGAAGCCAGCTATCGGCGTGAACGCGTTCCAGATCATGGCACGCCGGTACGTCGAGCGCCGGTTCGCCCAGTTGTCCGCCCTGCCCGAGGACGCCCGCTTGCGGGGGCTGCTCGGCATCTACGAGGACCTCACCGGCAAGGGGCCACCCCGACCCGCTGACGTTGCTGGCCAGCGTGCTGGACATTCCCGTGGACACGCTGGTCCTGCACCTGCACCTGCGCGCGGCCGGCCGCGCACCGTAGGTCAGCTGGCGACACGGTGAGTCACCAGCAGAGCCGACCTTCGACAAATGCGAGGATGGGTGCCATGCCTATCGGGACCGGTTCACCGGCGCAACCGTTCGCCCACCTCCAGGCACAGAACTCGGCGCTGTACCGGCAGATCCTGGATGCCTTTGTCCGGGCGAAGCAGCGCTTCACCGTGCACCTGCGGCCGGAGGACGTGCTGATCGAGGTCTTGTCCACGGCGCGGTCCACGACGAATGAGGTCTCCGTCAGGGCCGGGCTGTCGCTGGACACCGTGCGCACCGCCCTGGATCAGCTCGCCGAGTGGGGAAATCTGCGCGCCGACCCCGACACCGGCCGGGTCACGACGGTTGAGGACTTCCACCGGGCCCGCTACCTTTACCAGCTCACCCGGGAGGGGCACGCGGCGGAGGAGGCGATCGCCAAGTACGAGGAGGCGATCGGGCGGCGGGGCGCCCTGCAGTCGGTGGCCCTCTCCGACATCGCGGAACAGCTGCGCGGGCTGCTGGCCGTCGCCAAAGCGGCGGCAGCTGGCGAGCCACCGGACGCGGCGAAGACGCATCTGCTGTTGCTGAGCCTCGTCGACCGGTTCACTGGCCTGGCCGACAACGCGCAGGCGTTCATGGCGTCGCTGCGCCGGACGATCGACTTCTCCGACGCCGACGTCGCGGCGTTCCTGGCGTACAAGGAGCAGCTGATCGCCTACCTGGAGCGGTTCATCGCCGACCTGGCGAACCGGGGCGCCGAGATCGCGGCGCTCACCCGGCAGATCGAGGCGGTCGGCGTGACGCCGCTGCTGGAGGTGGCGGCACGCCGCGAGGCCGCCGACACCGCTCCCACCGAGGAGCACGGCAGCGCAGACGCGCGGGACGGCCTGGACCGGGACGCCTGGGACGGGCACGACGCCGCCATGCGGCAGGCCCTGGACACCTGGCGCCTGCGCTGGGCGGGGCTACGCGACTGGTTCGTCAGCGGCGACAGCAGCCGACCTGCCCAAGCACGGCTGCTGCGTACGGCGGCGATCGGCGGAATCCGGCAGTTGCTGAGCACGGTCGCCGCGATCAATGAGCGGCGGGCTGGGCGGTCGGACCGGTCGGCGGACTTCCGCCGGCTCGCCCTCTGGTTCGCCGAAGCGCCGGACGACGAGGCGGCGCACCGGCTCTGGCACACCGCGTTCGGGCTCTCCCCCGCGCGGCACCTCACCACCACGGCGGCGACCCTCGCCGCCGCTGAGGAGCGGCCGGTGCCGGCGGCCACGCCGTGGGCACAGGCGCCCCGCCTGGAGATCAGCCCTCGGTTGCGCCGTACCGGCTCCTACGAGCGGCGGGGCGCGCCGAACCGGGTGATCGACCGGTCGGAGCAGCGTCGCGTGCTCGCCGAGCGGATGCGCCGGGAGGCGGAACAGACCGCCCGCGCCCGGGCCGCGCTGGCCACCCCGGGCCCGATCCGCCTCTCCGAGCTGGCGGAGCTGGACTCCGCCGAGTTCCGGCTTTTCCTCCAGCTGCTCGGTGACGCCCTGGCCACCCGCCGGACGGACCAGTCGGAGGTGACCACCACGACGTCGGACGGCACGATGGTGGTCCGGCTGCGACGGGTCGACGCGGCCCCACCGGTGCGGGTCGTCACCCAGGACGGCGTGCTGACCGGGCCGGAGCATCTCATCGAGATCACCGATCTGATCGGGGTGGCCAGGTGAGGGGGCGCGCCGTCGCCGACGACGTCCCGGAGGCGCGGCGGCGCAGGGCCGCGCGGCTGCTGCTGGCCCGCCCGCTACTGGTGGCCGGGCTCACCGACGCGGAGACCTACCGGCTGGTCCGGGCGTACGCGGCGGACCTGCGGGAGTGGTTCGACCGGGAGACCGGCTGGCAGGTGGTGGCCGACGCCCACACGGTACGGCTGGTGAAGCTGACCGCCGACCCGTACGACGGCACGCATCCAGCGCGGGATCCGCGGTCGCGGACCCCGTTCTCCCGGCAGCGGTACGTGCTGACCTGCCTGGCGCTGGCGGCCTTGGAGCGCGCGGACGGGCAGATCACGCTGGGCCGGCTGGCCGAGGAGGTGGTGACGGGGGCCGCCGAGCCGGCGCTGGCGGCGGCCGGGTTCTCGTTCGCGCTGGACCGGCGGGAGCGGCGGGCCGACATGGTGGCCGTGGTCCGGTTGCTGCTGCACTGGGGGGTGCTGCGCCGGGTGGCCGGAGACGAGGAGGCGTACCTGGGCGCCGGCGGGGACGTCCTGTACGACGTGGACCGGCACGTGATCGCCGGCCTGCTCGCCGCGTCCCGGGGGCCGTCGATGATCGACGAGTCGACCGGTCCGGGCCGGCTCGCGGCGTTGACGCTGGAGGTCGTACCCGATGTGGACGACGCCCGGAACCGGGCGCTGCGGCAGCGGCTGACCCGGCTGCTGCTGGAGCAGCCGGTGGTCTACCACGACGAGCTCTCCGAGGCCGAGCGCGCCTACCTGACCAGCCAGCGCCACGCGCTGCTGACCCGGATCACTCAGTTCACCGGCCTGGTCGCCGAGGTGCGCGCGGAGGGGATCGCGATGGTCGATCCCGAGGACGAACTCACCGACGTGCGGATGCCCGCCGAGGGAATGCAGAGCCACCTGACCCTGCTGTTGGCGGAGCACATCGGCGCCGGTGACGGCGGGGTACGGGTCAGCGAGCTGCACCGGCGCACCCGGGAGCTGGCCGTCGAGCACCGGTCGTACTGGCGTAAGCACGCCACCGACCCGGGCGCCGAGGTGGAGTTGGTGGCCACGGCGCTGGAGGCGCTGCGCGCGCTGAAGCTGATCCGGGTCGAGCAGGGCGGGGACCCGCTCGTGCTGCCCCGACCGGCGATCGCCCGATATGCCCTGGCCGCGCCGACGATCCGCGAGCCGGCCGCCCGACGGGTGGGCACCGACAAGTCCGACCGATCGAGGGAATCCGTGCGATGACCGTATCGCTGGCCGACCAGCTGCCACTTCCGGCGAAGGAGCGCTGGCAGCCGTTGCGCGCCGGGCTGGTCGACATCTTCTACTACGACCAGGAGGAGTTCCACTTCCACAGCGGGAGCCTGCTGCTGCGAGGCAACAACGGCACCGGCAAGTCGAAGGTGCTGGCGCTGATGCTGCCGTTCCTGCTCGACGGGGACCTGGCGCCGTACCGCGTGGAGCCCGACGGTGACCCGCACAAACGGATGGAGTGGAACCTGCTGCTCGGCGGCAGGTATCCGTACCCGGAGCGGCTCGGCTACACCTGGTTGGAGTTCGGCCGCCGGGACCGCGACGGGGAGCGCTACCTCACCATCGGCTGCGGGCTGAAGGCCGTCGCCGGGCGGGGCATCGCCCGGCACTGGTTCTTCGTCACCAGCCAGCGGGTCGGCGGCGACCTGGCGCTGGTGAGCGCGACCGGCACGGCGTTGACCCGGGAGCGGCTGCGCGACGCGGTCGGGTCCGCCGGCATGGTGTACGACCGGGCGGCGGACTACCGGCGGGCCGTGGACGAGGCGCTGTTCGGGCTCGGCAGCCGGTACGACGCGTTGGTCTCCCTGCTGATCCGGCTGCGGCAGCCGCAGCTGTCGAAGCGGCCGGACGAGAAGAGCCTGTCCCGGGCGCTCACCGACGCGCTGCCGCCGCTGGACGAGAACCTGATCACCCAGGTCGCGGAGGCGTTCCGCAGCCTGGACGACGAGCGGGTGACGCTGCGGGAGTTGGCCGAGACGAAACGGGCCGCCGACGACTTCCTCACCCGCTACCGGCAGTACGCGCGGGTGGCGACGCGCCGCCGGGCCGGGCTGCTACGCCAGCAGCACAGCCGCTACGAGCAGCTCGGTCGGGAACTGTCCGAGGCGCAGCGGGCCTACGACCAGGCCGACACCGACCTGACCCGGGCGGTGGAGCGCATCGACGGGCTGACGGAGCGGTCCCGGGAGCTGACCACGCGACTGCATGCGCTGCGGGACAGCCCGGAGGCGCGTACCGCGGAGCATCTGCGCCGGCTGCGGGACATCGCCGACGAGCGGCACCAGTTCGTCGCCCGGCAGGAGGAGCGCCTGCGCGACCTGGAGGCCGACGTGGCCCGCGCCGGCCGGGCCGTGGAGGGCACGGCCCGGGAGCTGCGGCAGGCGCAGGACGCCGAGGACGCGGCGCGTGGGCAGGTCGAGCGGGACGCCGCGGCGGCGCGGCTGGCCGACCGGCACGCGACGCGGGTGGTGGCCGCGCTGCCGGTCGGGCTGGCCGAGGCGACCCGCGCCGCGGACGAACTGGTCGCCTCGCGGTCGAGTTCGCTGCGGGCGCTGGACCGCCTTCGTGACGCCGCCGGCACGGCCCGTGGTCGGGCGGACCGGGCCCGCGAGGAGGTGGACCGGCTCGACGCCGAGGTGGCGGCTGCGGACCTGCGGGTCGCGGAGGCCGAGTCGGCCGCGACCGAGGCGGGTGAGCTGCTGCTCCGGCGGACCCGGGAGCACCTCGGCGGCGTGGTTGAACTGCCGGTCGGCGACCTCGACGGCGTCCTCGCGGAACTGGAGCAGTGGGTTGGCGCGCTGGCCGGGGAGAACCCGGCGGCGCGGGAGACGACTCGCGCCGCCACGGCCGCGACGGAGGCCCTCGCCCGCGCCGACGCCGCGTTGGAGGCCGACGAACACGAGGTCCGCGACGGTCTGGAACGGGCCGAGGCGGAGCTGCGCCGGCTGGAGGCAGGAACGCATCAGCCGCCGCCCGCACCGCACACGCGCGCCGACGAGGCACGCCGGGACCGGCCGGGCGCGCCGCTGTGGCGGGTGGTGGACTTTGCCCCAGAGGTGCCGGCGTCGGATCGGGCCGGCATCGAGGCGGCCCTGGAGGCGGCCGGCATTCTCGACGCGTGGCTCGACCCCGACGGGGCGCTGCGCGACCCGGTCAGCGGGGACACCGTGCTGCGGCCCGGCGGGGCGGTGACGGCGAACCTGGCCAAGCTGCTCCGCCCGGCGGTCGACCGGGCGGACCCGGCCTGCGCGGCGCTGTCGGACGAAGCCGTCGCCGGTGTGCTCGCCGCGATCGGCTTCGGTGCCGGCTCGGCGGTGGCCTGGGTCGACGCGACCGGCGCGTTCGGCAACGGGGTTCTCGCCGGGCGGTGGGCCAAGCCGGCGGCGGAGCACATCGGCGACAGCGCCCGGGAGGCGTCCCGCCGGGCGCGGATCAACCAGCTGCGGCGGGAAGGCGAGGAGCTGTCGGCGCGGCTCGCGGGGGTCGCGGGCCAGCGCGGCGAGCTGCGCCAGCGGCGGGAGCGGGTCGTCGCCGAGGCGCGGGCGCTGCCGTCGGACCAGCCGCTGCGGGAGGCCCACACCCAGGTACGTGGCGCGTACGAGACGCGCCGCGGCATCGTCGACCGGCGGGACGAGGTGGGCGCGGCGCTCGGCCGGCGGCTCGCCGAGGCGGCGACCGCGCTGGCCGAGGCGACCGAGTTCGCCGGGGACGTCGACCTACCGTACGACGTCGAGGAGCTGGCCGCGGTGCGGGACGGGCTGCAGTCGTACCGGGTGGCCCTGGCCGCCTGGTGGCCAACCGTGACGGGCGTGGGTGCGGCGCGTGCCCGTCGGGACGAGGCGGCCCGGCTGCACTCCGAACGGCTGGAGCGGCTGGCGCCGGCGGCGGCCGAGGCGGCCGAGGCGCGGGACGCGGCGCGGGCGGCCCGGGTGGAGTTCGAGACGCTGGACGCCACCGCCGGCGCGTCCGTGGCGGACCTGCAGCGCCGCATCGCGGAGGCGACAGGGCTGCTGAGGGGCTGCGAGCGCGACCGTGAGGAGGCCCGGGGGCAGGAGGCGGCGGCCCGGGACGCCCGGGGTGACGCCGGCGGGCGGCGCAGCCGGCTGCAACAGGAGCTACAGGCGGCGACCGGGGACCGGGACGCCGCCGTCGAGGGGCTGCGCACCTTCGCCGGCACCGGCCTGGTCGACCTGGCCTGCCCCGACCTCGAGGTGCCGGATGTGGCGCAGTCGTGGGCGACGACCCCGGCGGTGGCGCTGGCCCGGGCCGTCGAGCGGGAACTGGCCGACACCGACGACGACGACCGCCGCTGGGACCGGCTGCAGCAGCAGGTCAGCATGGATGTGAAGGCGCTGACCGACGGCCTTTCCCGGCAGGGTCACCAGGTGGTGGCGACCATCCGGGAAGAGACGATGGTCGTCGAGGTCAGCTTCCAGGGGCGGACGCGAACGGTCGCCGACCTGGCCGCCGCGCTGGTCGACGAGATCGACGAGCGGCAGCGGATGCTCTCCGCGCACGAGCGGGAGGTGCTGGAGACGCACCTGGTCAACGAGGTGGCCGGGGCGCTGCAGGAGCTGATCGTCGGCGCCGAGCGGCAGGTCGCGGGAATGAACGACGAGCTGGAGGCCCGACCCACCTCGACCGGCATGCGACTGCGGCTGCTGTGGCGGCCGACCCGCGACGCCCCGGCCGGGCTGGCCGAGCTGCGCGCCAAGCAGTTGCGGCAGAGCACGGACGTCTGGAACGACAAGGACCGCCGCGCCGTGGGCGCCTTCCTGCAGGAGCAGATCGACCGGGAACGGCTGCGCGACGACGCGGCGACCTGGTCGGAGCAGCTCACCCGCGCGCTGGACTACCGGGCGTGGCACGAGTTCACGATCCAGCGGCACCAGGACGGGCAGTGGCGCCCAGCGACCGGGCCCGCGTCCGGCGGTGAGCGGGTGCTGGCGGCGAGCGTTCCGCTGTTCGCCGCCGCGTCGTCCTACTACGGGTCGGCAGGCAACCCGTTCGCGCCGCGGCTGATCGCGCTGGACGAGGCGTTCGCGGGGGTGGACGACGACTCCCGGGCGAAGTGTCTCGGCCTGCTGGCCACTTTCGACCTCGACGTGGTGATGACCAGCGAGCGGGAGTGGGGCTGTTATCCGCAGGTGCCCGGCCTCGGGGTCGCCCACCTTGCCCGGCACGACGGCATCGACGCGGTGTTGGTCACCCCGTGGCGCTGGGACGGACGCGAACGGCACCTGTTGTCCACGCCGGAGCGGCGGGCGCCACGGCAGCGGAACCCACAGCCGGACGAGCATCATCCCGAGCCGGGGACGACCCCGGGCCTGTGGGATGTGCCGTGACCGATCTGGAACGGCTGCGCCGGCAGCTCGGCGGGGCGGAGACCGAAAGGCTGTTCCAGCGGTTACGCCGCCGCATCGCCCGGGGACAGCCGCTGACCGGCGCCCTGACCTTGCCCGGGCCGAGCCCGGACGAGCGGCGGGCGGTGGAGCGGGTCCTGGGACGCCCGCCCGGTCGCGGCAGCACCCTGACCATCAACCTCGACGAGCTGGATCGGATCATCCGCCGCAGTGGAATGCACCCCGACGGCTTAGCCGGAGCGGTCGAGGCGCTGACCGGAGCCGTCGCGGTGCTTGCCCAGGTGCGGGCCGCCGAGGCCACCGCCTGGCAGGCCTCCCTGGCACCACTCGCCGCGCTCGGCGGCGTGCGCGCCGAACTGGCCGAATGGTGCGCCGCCTCGAGCACGGCCGCGCTGCTGCGGCGGCTGGCCGGTACGCCGCCGGCGGCGGCGCGGCTCGTGGCCGACCTGGTTGCCGTCCTCGCCGCGCTGCCGGCGGACGGGGAACCGCTGGCCCGGATCGCGGCCCGCACCACCGGCGACGCGCACGCGCTTGACGCCGGCCGGGCGTTGGAGACAGTGGCCCGCTCTGCCGTCCGGGCCACCTGGTGGGGGGACGCGCCACTGCCCGAGTCGGCGGCCGAGCAACGCCGGATGCTCTGGTACGCCGCCGGGGTGCTCCTCGACGATCTCTCCTCGACCGTGCTCGCCGTCAACCTGCCCACGATCCCCGGATGCCGGCTGCACGACCTTGTCGCCCCCGCCGTCGCGCTCGGGGAGCCGGTCGTCGTGACCCTGCGCCAGCTCGCTCGCGGGGAGCCCCGGTTCGCTGCCCGGACCGTGTACGTCTGCGAGAACCCCACTGTGCTGGCCGCCGCGGCCGACCAGCTCGGTACGGCGTGCCCGCCGTTGGCCTGTGTCGGCGGCCAGCCCAGCACCGCGGCGCTGCGCCTGCTGGCCAACCTGGTCCAGTCCGGCGCCCGCCTGCGGTATCACGGCGACTTCGACTGGGGTGGCCTGCGGATCGCCAACCTGCTGCACGGCAGGGTGCCCTGGCAGCCGTGGCGCTACGGAACCGCCGACTACCTGGCCGGCGTCGCGGCCCGCACCGCCGGACCGAGTACGGGAGGGTCGCTGAGTGGCACGCCGACCGACGCGGCCTGGGATCCGGGACTCGCTGCGGCGATGCTCGCGGCCGGGGTCCGAGTCGAGGAGGAACTGGTGCTCGACAAACTGATCGCCGATTTGTCGGCGGCGACGGGACATTGAGATCGCCGCTGTCGGCCTGCGGGGCGTCTCGCCGCTGGGCTGCTCCAAGGCGCCAGCCGGCGCGGGTTTGAGCCGCCCAGGCGCAATGGCTGGCGGTGCCACTCGGCGGTCGACTCCTGCCCGACGGTGGTTTCCGTCGTCGTCTGGTGCCTCGCAGCCAGACCGGATCGCCGCAGGTGCCGTCATGACCCGAGATTCCTTCGGCCTGGTCGGCATTTCCTCATGTGATGCCACCAAAGCGTTCGGCGCGGCCTGGTCCGCAGTTGTGGGCGGGGCAGCCGCGGTGACGGCCGCAGGAGACGTGCGTGCGGGCGTTGTGCTCGCGTGCGCGGTGGTGTTGATGGCGTACGGCGGCGCCCCGTACGGGCGGTGCCGACACAATGGTCGGCACCGGCGGGCCGCCGGCCTCCACATCGATCAGGGTCGGGCCCGCGCCGAGGTATCGATTGTTGCTCGCCAGCGTGCTGGGAATTCCCGTGGAGGCGCAGCGTCGTGTGTGGCTGCCGCCGCGGAGAGCCTCCCGTTCGAGGACCAGTCCTTCGACGCGGCGATGGCTGTGTCCACCGTTCACCAGTGGCGGGACCCGATCGCCGGGTTGCGCGAGATGCGGCGCGTGGCCCGCCACGTGGTGGTGTGCACGCACGACGCCAGTGACACCGGATGGCGCCGCCGGAAGCGTACGCGCGGACCCGCATTTGACGTCCTCTCCGCCCTAAAGGACGGAGATTGCCTCCACGCTGCGCGTGCAACGCGCGGCCCTACCGCCCGATCCCCGGTCTGCCTTGACGGTGGGCGGAATCGGGGGTGATGACCGGCTCACTGCATTGCCGCATCGGCCGTATCGCCAGCCCCCGGAAACGACCCGTTCCGGCTTGGCAAGGAGTGGCCCGGCGGCGTCGGCAGGCGGATGACCTTGGCAAATACTCCATCGAGCTTGACAGATTCCAGCCCCCTCTGCCATGTTAAACCAACGCGAAATCCCGAGCGTTTCTTCTGTATATCGAACAATCGCCACTGCTGACAGTGCAGCGTCCCGCTCGACGGGCCTGCGGTCCAACGCGCGTGCCAACCGGGTTGCGCATTCCCCCCTCGGCTCCGTGGCTGAGGCGGCTTCATGGTTCCAGAAGCCAGACGCAGAGGGTTCACGATCCCGATGATGGGAGACCAGAGTTGAGACGCGACGGCGCAAGCTCCGAGTTGTCCCCTACCGAGAAGCTGCTCGCGGCGAAGTGGGCACGGCGGCGGTTCTTGACGGTGACGGGCGCTGCGGCGGGCCTGGCGCTCGCCGCAGGCGCACCCGTCGCCGCGACGCCCACCGCCCCGCGCACCCGCGGCTACCCGTTCACGCTCGGGGTCGCCTCGGGCGACCCCCTGCCTGACGGCGTGGTGATCTGGACCCGTCTGGCGCCCGAGCCCTTGGAGCCGTTCGGCGGCATGGAGTACGGCAAGAAGGTCCTGGTGCGATGGGAGGTTGCCGATGACGAGGCGTTCCGCCGGGTGGTACGGCACGGCACCACGTTCGCGCTCTCCGAGTACGCGCACGCCGTCCACGTTGACGTACGGGGTCTGCGTCCATCGGCCGAGTACTTCTACCGCTTCATGGCGGGCTCGGACATCTCCCCCGTAGGCCGGACCAAGACGGCACCGGCGCTGGGGGCAGGGGTGTCAGCCTTGAACTTCGCCTTCGTCTCCTGTCAGCATCGCGTTGTCGGCTACTACACGCCATACCAGCACATGGTGCAGGAGGACCTCGATGTGGTCTTCCACCTGGGCGACTACATCTACGAGGGCGGCGACCAGGGCACGCTCGGTCGGGGACACTTCCCCGCCCGGACCCTCGCGACGCTGGACGATTTCCGGTTCCGATTCGCGCAGTACAAGACAGACCCGGACCTGCAGGCGGCCCATGCCGCGTTCCCGTGGATCGTGACCCTTGACGACCACGAAGTGCTCAGCAACTGGGCATCCAAGTACTCGTTCTATTACCCACAGGAGAGCTTCGAGCAGTTCCTGGTGCGTCGGGCCAACGCCTTTCGCGCGTACTGGGAGCACATGCCGCTGCGGCTCGCGCAACTGCCCCAGGGGCCGGACATGCCCCTGTACCGCCGCTTCGCCTTCGGCAACCTGGCCGAGTTCAGTGTCCTCGACACCCGCCAGTACCGCGACAACCAGCTCTACAACGACGGCACCGCGCCGCCGGATGCGCTGACCCGGGACCCCAGCCGCCAGATGATCGGCGCTCAGCAGGAGCAGTGGCTGTTCGACGGGCTCACCAACTCCGGCGCCACCTGGAACGTCCTCGCCCAACAGGTCTTCTTCTCTCAGCTCGACCTGGACCCCAACGACGCCGGAGAGCGGTACGTCATGGACGCGTGGGACGGCTACGAGGCGCAACGCAACCGGATCGTGGACTTCTTCCACGACCGAAACATCGCCAACCCCGTCGTACTCACCGGCGACGTGCACGCCAACAACGCCTGCGAGATCAAGAAGAACTTTGACGACTCGGACTCCGCCACCGTCGGCGTCGAGCTCGTGGGCACCTCCATCAGCAGCTCTGGGGACGGCGCCGACACCGATCCGGGCCGGGACGCCCTGGCGAGCCAGCTCCCGCACATCAAGTACTACAACGTCCAGCGCGGTTACGTCCGCTGCCAGGTCACGCCCGAGCAGTGGCGCACCGACTTCAAGGTGGTCCCCTACGTCAGCCGTCCCGGGGCACCCATCCGCACCGACGCCACCCTCGTCACGGAAAACGGGCGACCGGGGCTGGAGTTCGGATAACGGTGCCCCAGCGCCGTGCCTTGTTCCAGGAGCGAGGGAGGGAAGAACAATGTTCCGTGCATCCACGAACACCAGAAGACGCGTCGCGGCGGCCGTGCTCGTCGTAGCCCCGCTGGTCGCGGTCACGTCCAGCGGCCAGATCGCCACGGCGAGGACCGAAACCCAGAGGGAGCCCAACGTCGCGATCTCGGCGTCGCCGCAGCGGCTCGACCTGCTACCGCGCCCGTGTATTCCGACGCTGCTGACCGTCGGATTCCACAACCGATCCGGCCAGTCGGCCTATGCCACCGCCTTCATTCGCACCATGTCGCCGGTGCGGGTGTCGGATGAGGTCGTCACCACATACGTCCCCCCGGATTACGCCGCCACCGCGCCGGTCGAGGTCCGCGTACCCGGTGACACGCCACCGGGCGAGTACCCAATCCACCTGGACGCGGGACGCAAGCGGGTCACCGTCCCGGTCGTCGTGTCGGCGGAGCCCGACGACCCCAACCGTAACCTCGCCCTCGGCCAAGAAACCACCGCCTCGTCCACGGGTGGCGTGTTGGACCCCTGCGGCGCAGTCGACGGCAACCGCACCTACACCTTGCTCGGCTACAACCGGCCTGCGACGGCCTGGGCCGACGCCACCCCGAGCGGCTTTCCAGACCAGGTCCAGACCACCCTCGCCAAACCAGCACAGATCGGTAGGGTCGACCTCTACACGCACGCGGACCGGCGGTTCGCCCTCCGGGACTGGGACGTCCAGGCCCTGACGGAAGCGGGCTGGCAAACGGTGGCGCAGGTGCGGGGACACACCGCTGGCCGCTACAGCTCAAGCTTCACGCCGGTCACCGCCAGCGCCGTCCGCATCAACATGCTGGCCACCAACGGCTACGCGTACTCCACTCTGGTCGAGTTGGAGATCTACCAACAATAGGTACGCGACGTCGTGGCGGCCCGGCCGTACGAGTCGACACTCGCCCCGGCGGTGTCGCGGGATCGTCCTGGTTGGATGGTGTCGGCTAAGCGCCGTCGGCACCTGCCTATCCGTCGGCGGCTGCAGGTGATTATGTCCGTTCAGTTGAGCGCCTCCGGATTGGCGCAGAAACGCAACGGCTCCCCCCGCAGGTACCGCCCGACCTCACCAGCGGCTATCCGAGCGGCGGTTGCAGCGGTCTGCCTACTCGCTCCGGCGAGGTGTGGGGTCATGACCATGTTGTGCGCCGCAAGCAAGCGGGACCCGGCAGGGATGGGTTCCTGCGGAAAGACGTCGAATGCGGCACCGTAGAGGTGCCTGCTGTCGAGTGCGTCGCAGACGGCGTCGTAATCGAGGAGCGCCCCGCGGGCACAGTTGACGATGACCGATCCCCGTGGCATCAGGGCCAGCTGTGCGGCCCCGATCATCCTGGTGGTCTCCGATGTGACCCGGGCGTGCAACGACACTATGTGGGACCGGGACAGCAGGTCGTCGAGCGTTGTCAGCTCGGCGACGTCGCCAAGGTGTTGCTGGTTGACGTAGGGGTCGTGGACGAGAATGTGGGTGCCGAAGCCGCGCAGTATCCGGGCGACGCGACTTCCGACGGCGCCGAACCCGACCAGTCCGACCGTGCTGCCGTTCAACTCCGGTCCGACGCTGTCGTACCGGTAGTAGTCGCCGCGCCAGAGGCCACCGGTCAGGTCCGTGTGGCTCGATGCTATCCGCCGGGTGGCGGCAAGGATCATGGCGACTGTGTGCTCGGCCGTGGCGGCGGCGTTCCGCCCAGGGGCGGAACAGACCGGGATCTTCCGCTCGGTGGCGGCCTGAAGGTTCACGTTCACCGGACCGCCTCTGGTGACGCACACCAGTTTCAAGTCGGGCGCGGCGTGCAGCACCCTTCTGGTCAGCGGTGCCATCTGCGTCACGCAGATCTGGACGCCGTTGAGCGCCTCGATCAGGTCGTCCTCGTCGCCGGAGGCTTCGTCAACCTCCCCGACAGGTCCGAACGGCTCGACCGGCCACGGCAGCGACAGCTGCCGTATTTCTATGCCGTCGGGCATCTCGGCGTGCACCGCGTCGACCAGCAGGTGGTTGAGGACGAAGTGATCGCCGGCGGTGAGCAGTCGAATGGTCATCAGAGTTGCGGCGTGGAAACCCGGCCGTTCAGGGCCGGGAGGAAACGCCGCTCCCTCCCCTCAAGACTGTTGTAACACAATGGACTGATAGAATGTGAAATGTGGGCGGGATGATGAAGCGGGCATACAAGTACCGCTTCTATCCCACCCCCGAGCAGGCCGAACAACTCCACCGCACCTTCGGGTGCGTGCGCCTGGTCTACAACAAAGCCCTCGAGATGCGGACCCGCGCATACGCCACCCAACGCCGCTCGATCAGCTACGCGGAATCGTCGGCGGCCCTGACCGAATGGAAACGCGGCGCCGAACTGGCATTCCTCAACGAGGTGTCCAGCGTTCCGCTGCAACAAGCGTTGCGGCATCTGCACGCCGCCTACGCGGCGTTTTTCGCCAAACGCGCCGGGTACCCCCGTTTCAAGTCCAAGAAGAAGTCGCGGGCCAGCGCCGAGTACACCCGGTCGGCGTTCCGCTGGCGGGACGGGAAACTGACTCTCGCAAAGATGGACGCCCCGCTGGACATTGTGTGGTCGCGTCCGCTGCCCGACGGCGTCGTACCGTCCACCGTCACCGTGTCCCGAGACGCGGCCGGCCGCTGGTACGTGTCCCTGCTCGTCGAGGACCCGACCGTCCAGCCGCTTCCACCGGTGGATACGGCGGTCGGCGTCGACGCGGGGCTGACCAGCCTGGTGACCTTGTCCACCGGGGAGAAGGTCACCAACCCCCGTCACGAGCAGGCCGACCGGCGGAAACTCGCCAAAGCCCAGCGGGACCTGGCCCGCAAGGAGAAAGGCTCGGCCAACCGGGCCAAAGCCCGACTCAAGGTCACCAGGATTCACGCCCGGATCGCCGACCGGCGACGGGACCACCTGCACAAACTGTCGACTCGACTCGTCCGCGAGAACCAAACGGTCGTGATCGAAGACCTGACTGTGCGCAACCTGCTGCGCAACCACCGGCTCGCCCGCGCCATCTCCAACGCGGCATGGTCGCAGTTGCGGGCCATGCTGGAGTACAAGGCCGCCTGGTACGGGCGCACCCTGGTGACGGTGGACCGCTGGTTCCCGTCGTCCAAGCTGTGCTCGGACTGCGGGCAACTGACCGAATCCCTGCCGCTGAACATCCGTACGTGGCAATGCCCATGCGGTGCGACCCATGACCGGGACATCAACGCAGCGAGAAACCTCCTGGCCGCCGGGCTGGCGGACAGGTAAAACGCCTGTGGAGCTGATGTAAGACCTCAACGGACTCCCTCCGGGCGGGCAGTCGGCGACGAAGCAGGAAACCCCACGGGCAACCGGGGGAATCCCGGCCCTTCAGGGCCGGGAGGATGTCAACATGCGACTCCAGGCAGCGAGGTCTGGCTGGTCAGGGAACCTGGTCCCGGGGTGATCTGAGCGTTGAACGTGAGCAGCGAGAATGTTTCGTGGCACAGCCTGATCTCGGAAACAGCGCAGTTGTCGACGACCGGGAACACCCGCCGGTACTCCCCCAGCCTCACTCCTAGCAGGTGACACAGCGCTAGGCGGATGACGGTCCCGTGGGCTACCACCAGGACCCGACCGTGCGGGTGGCGGCTCGTGATGTCGTAAAGGCAGTCGGTGAACCGCTGCGCCGCAACCACCGGATTTTCGCCGCCGGGAAGGTGATGGGCGACCGGATCGCTGCCGAAGGCGTCCAGCGCATCAGGGAACCGCCCGCGCATTTCCGCCCTGGTGAGTCCTTCACCGCCACCGAAGTCCAGTTCCCGCAGGCGAGGGTCTATCACCAGTGGGACGTTCGCAGCCTCCGCACATGGTTTGGCTGTGAGCTGAGCCCGGCGCAGCGTGGAGGTCCACACAACCGACAGGTGTGTGGACGCCGCCCAGCTCGCCAGCCGTCCGGCTTGCGCGTGTCCGCGTGCGGTGAGCGGGACGTCACTGACCCCGGCGTATCTGTTTTCGGCGTGCCAGATCGTCTCGCCGTGGCGCACAAGAAGGAGGTTGGTCATCGGAATGCCCTTTTACGAGCGTGTGTGGCGGTTTCCGGAGGCAACCAGCCCCGCTGCTCGAGCATCTCGACCAGGCGCAGGTATCCCGGCAGGAATCGGCCGGATGAACCGGCGCGGGGCTCGATGACCGCCCGGACGCGCACCATGTCCGCTGCGGCAGCGACCAGGTCCCGGTCCGCCCCCGCAGCGAGGATCGCCATCCCCAGCGCGGGTTGCGCATTGTCGGGTAGCACTACCGGTCGTTCGAGGATGTCGGCCCGCACCTGATTCCAGTAGTCGTTGTGGGTGGCGCCGCCGGTCAGGACGAGGTCCCCGTTGAGCGGGGCGTCGAGCAAGTCGAGGTGGTCGAAGCAGAGCCGCTCGATGTAGGCGACGCCCTGTAGCACGGCTGCGAACCGTTCGGCCTCGTCCTGAGGTTCGCCGGCGAAAAAGCCGCGGGCCTGCGGGGCTACGAATGGGAACCGTTCTCCGGTGGAGAGAAGCGGGTAGCACACTGGTGCCGCGGGTTCATATGACGCGGCGGCCTTGTTCAATGCCTCGAGTTCGTTTGATGAGTAGTCGCGGGCGATCACTCTGGCGCCGGTACTGGATGCGCCGCCGGGCAGCCAGGTTCCGTTCGGGCCTCTGTGGGAGTAGACGGTTCCGGCGGGATCGTGGATCAGCTCTCGTGTGACGCCTTTGAGTACCAGCGTGGTGCCGAGGACAGAGTTCCAGCTGCCGACCTGCAAGGCTCCGGAAGCGAGCTGCGCCGCGCAGCCGTCGGTCATGCCGGCGATGACCGGTGTGCCGGTTGGGAGACCGGTCTCGGCGGCAGCGGCGGCGCAGACGGGGCCGAGGCGGGTACCGGGTTTGACCAGTGGGGGGAGCAGGTTCTCTGGAACGCCGAGAAGGCCAAATACGGCCTCCGGCCATGCGCATGCGATGAGGTCCGCCCCCGTCTTGAGAGCGTTGCTCAAATCGGTCGCTACCTGCCGTCCCACCAGTCGTCGGTTGATCACGTCACTTTGATGGGCCAGCGTCATGCCCTGCAACGCGGGCTGGTGCTGCCGCAGTAGCCACAGCAGCTTCGGTAGGGCCCATGTGGGCTGCATCCGCTGGTAGCCCAGATTCGTCCAAATGTGAGCACCGACCTCGTTGACGCGAGAGACCTCCGTTGTCGCCCGGGCATCGTCGTACATGACGCCTGGGGTGACAGGCGCACCTGTGGATCCGAGCAGGACGAGGGTGCCGGAGGTTGCGGCGACGGCAACGCCCCTGATGGTGCGTGGCGGTATGGCGGTCAACGCCTGGCGGGTGGCGGTGGCGACCGCCGACCACCACTGCTCGGGGTCTTGCTCGTGCCGATTGCCCGTGCGTTGGCTGGTAAGCATCGAGCTGCCCTGACCGAGGGTGACCCCCCGTGCGGTGACTGCGACCGCGCGGGCGCTCTGTGTGCCGAGGTCGATTCCGATCCACACGTCGTCCTCACGCGTGGCCAACGTTTGCCTCCTGCCGGAGAGCGGCCAGCTGGGGCCAGCCCCCCGCAGCGTGCTGGCGGAGTTGGACGAATCGGCCGAACAGATCGTCGTATCTCGGGGTAAGAGCGGGGTCGGGCTCGAAGGGGTCGCGAATGTTCACGTACTGCGCCACCGCCTCCTCCGCACTGGCCATTGCGCCGGTGGCGACCCTGCCGACGACGTATGCGCCACGGGCACCGGTCTCGGTGTCGGTGCAGCGCCGGACCGGCAGGCCAACGATGTCGGCGATCAGTTGGGCCCAGTCGTCGTTGGCGGCACCTCCGCCGCAGATCCGCAACTCGGCCGGGGTGACCCCGCAGGCGGCGAGACAGTCACGTATGACGAGAGTGAGCCCTTCGACGACGGCGCGGGCAAACTCCTCACGTCCGTGTTCGAGGCAGAGCCCGAGTAGCGCGCCGCAGGCCTGCGGCGCGACGAAGGGCGCGCGTTCGCCGGCTGGTGACAGGTAAGGGAGAAACACCAGACCTGAGGCGCCGGGCCGTGCATGGTTCGCGAGCTCGATCAGCTGGTTGGGCCGGGTCAGCCCGAGCTGTTCGGTGGCCCATGTGAGCACCTGCGTGCCGGCCAGGGTCGGCATGGCCCGAAGGTGGTGTCCCGCCACGCCCAGAGAGACGGTAAGCCCGAGCGGCTCAGGGCCGAGAGTTACCCGGTCGGTCACCACTTCGGTGCACAAGGTCGTTCCGAGGATGCAGCATGCTTGACCCGGTTGTATGGCGCCGACACCGATGGCTGTTGATGCAATGTCGTACGGTGCGGCCACCACTGGCGTGCCAGCGGGAAGGCAGACCTCGGCGGCGACACCGTCGCACAACGGCGCAACCCGCCGCCCGCCATCGGCCACCGGCGGGAGAAGCCGCTCAGCCCAGGCAAGGTCGAACAATTCGAGCAGCTGAGGGTCGTAGTGGCTCCTGTTGTGAGGGTTTCCGAATGGCGCTGAGGCGTCCGACTCCTCCATGATCACAACGCCGGCGAGTTGGCCGAACAGCCAGCCACCGCAGGTGAGCAGGGCGGCCGAGGCGGCCAGTCGGCCGGGATCGTGGGCGCGCATCCAGCTGAGGATCGCGTTGGGTAGCCCGGCGAATGTCACGGACCCGTTGCGACGGTATGCCTCAGCGAGCAATCCGGCGCCGGACCATTGTTCGACTATGGACGTAGCCCGGCTGTCGTTCCAGAGCACGGCGTGGCCGGTGGGCGCGCCGGTGTGGTCGATCAGCCAAGCGCCATCGCCTTGGGCGGTGACCGCGAGAAACTCGACTCGACCGGGCAGCTGGTTAGCGACTGCACGTACCACCCCGAACACCGAGTTCCGCACCTGCATCATGTCTTGCTCAGCCCAGCCGGGTTTGGGGTGCAGGACATGTGCCGGCTGGCGCACGACGACTGTTTCCCGGCCGCCGTCGTCGTAGCCCACTGCCTTGATTACCGTGGTGCCGGCGTCGACGCAGATCGCTGCCACCGTCTCCTCCGTCAGTGGCCTGGTGCCGGTCCGGGCGCCTCGGCCAGGCGACTACCGGCGACCGAGCGGGCGCGGGCTTGTGTGGTGGTCGTGAGGTCGCGGGCCATCTCGTTACCTCCTGCTTTCGCTACGGCCGTGTTGGTGGTCAGCGAACCGAGTTGGTGCCGATGTCGACGGCGAGGGCGTGCGTCCCGGCGAGGAGGCCGCCGTCCACCAGGAGGTCGGTGCCGGTGATCCAGGAGGCACGGTCGGATGCCAGGAAGGCGACCGCATTCGCGACGTCTTCCGGGGTGCCAACGCGGCCCACCGGGTACCAGCGGCGGGCACCCTCCAGGGCGTCGGAGTGGGTTCGGAGGCGTTCCTCCCAGCCTCTGGTGGCGATGGTGCCGGGTGACACTGAGTTGATCCGTACGCCGAATGGGCCGTACTGGACCGCGAGGGCGCGAGTGAGGTTGATGAGGCCCGCTTTTGCCGCGCTGTACACATCGTGGCCGAAGTAGCGGTGGCCGTTGACGGAGGCGACGTTGACCACCACTCCCCTCTCAGCCTGCCGCATCGACGGGAGCACCGCCTGGCACATCCGGATTGCCCCGCCGAGGACGACGTCGAGGTCCGCCGACCAGGTGGGCTCGTCGATGGCTTCGAAGTGCTCGTTGGCACATAGGGCGGCGTTGTTCACCAGGACCGTAAGCGGCCCGTGGGCGTCGGTGAGGTCGGTGATCGTGCGACGTATCGCGCTAGTCGATCGGACGTCGAGTTCGACGGCTGTGGCGCCGGGCACCTGCTCGGCCCCATGGCGCGCCCGTGCCGGGTCGAGGTCACTCACCACGACTCGGAGGCCGGCGGTGGTCAGCGCGCGGGCGATAGCAACGCCGATGTCCCCGCCCGCGCCCGTGACCAGGGCGTACGGCGCGTTGGCTTCCCGCTCGTCCATGAACGCTGCCTCCTTTGCTGCGGTTGCGTGACTCGCCGCCGTTCGGCGGCGCTGGCATCGGACCTCAGGTCGCTGCGTCTCGGCTCGGCCCGCTCAACGGTCAGACAGGTCGGGCAGCAGGTCGGCGAAGTCGATCAGGAAACGGTCGATCATGTACCGCTCCTCGCGGTCCAGCTCGTGCGCCGGGCCCCGGCAGAAATCGCTGGTGATCAGCCCGCGGCGGGCCGAGATGTGCTTCTCCGCGGCGATGATGAGCTCGGTGTCAAGCATCCAGTACGAGATGTACGGCAGCAGTCGGCGATGCAATTCCTCTCCGCCTGCTTCGTCGCCCTCGCTGAACCGGCGCCAGATCTCGACGTAGATTTCGGTGAACGAGCAGCCGGGCTGGGTACCGACCGCTCCCCGACGGATGGCGTCGGGTAATTGCACCCCGGCGTACCCCTCGATGGACGCTAGCGGGGGGTCGAGCGCGGCCAGCTCGGCGATCAGGCGCCCGGGTGGGCTGGATTCCACCTTGACCAGTCGGAGGTTGGGGTGCTGCGCCGCGATCGCGGCGACGCTCGCGCTGTCCAGGCTGGTGCCCGTCTCGTTCGGTGCGTACTGGAGGACCACGGGGGTCGGGTCCACGGCGTCGAGGACCGCCCGGACGTGGTCGACCAGGGCCTGGCGGGACGGCGACAGGAAGTGTGGGGGCAGGAGGTTGATGAGGTCAGCGCCGGCGGCGATGGCCTCGCGGGCCCGGGCCACCGCCAACTGGGTGGCATGGTCCTGCACCGCGATGATGGCCGCGACGTCGGGCCGAGGTCCGGTTTCGGCGAGCAGTACGGCGGTCAGCGTCTGCCGTTCGTCCTCGGTGAGTTTGTAGAACTCCGAGGCGAACCCAGGAAACATCATGCTGGTGACCCCGGTGGCGAGCACGTAGCGCACGACCCGCCGGAAGCCGTCGGGGTCGATGTCACCAGATGCGGTGAAGGGCACCTCCAGGACCGGCGACACCCCGCGCACCAACGCCGCGGGTTCGTTCGACGCGGACGTGTCGGTGGGTAGCGAGACATCCCGGGAGACTGTCGCTGGCGTAACACTCATTGCCCGCCCACCATCCTTGATGCCAGTCGCCGGGCCTGCCGCAGCCCAGGCCGATCCTTCGAGATCCTGGAATTATTTCTCTATTGGCAGATAGATTATGGCCTTTATCGATCTGGAACAACCCCCGTGGCGAATGTCAACCGAGTAACCGCTGGATGGTCCCGCCGAGCACGTCGCGGCGGGCAGGCTCGTCGATCGGCCAGTCCAGCACCCGACGCAGCTCCGACCGGGGCACGGTGTAGGGCGCGTCGGTGGAAAACACCAGCCGGGACGTTCCGATCTCGGGGTCCCGGCCAAGTTCGCTGAGCACCGTGTCCCACGGGGCGTAGCAGGTGTCGCCGTACAGGTTGGGGGCGTGCCGCAACGCCGGGGCGGCATCGATCCAGAAGTCCGTCGCCCCACTGCGGCCCATCATGAAGGGGACGTCCGGGTACCGCAGGGCCAGTGTCGCCAGCGGCAGTGGCAACGCGTTCGGTGGTGTGCCAGTGCGTACGTAGACCAGCCAGCCGTTGTCCGCTGCGAACTCCAGCAGCGGGTCCACCAAGCCGTCCAGGAGGTCGAAGCCCTGGAGCACGCTGTCCACATGCAGTGCTCGCGCGCCGGCGTCCCGGGCCCACACCAACTCCTCCACCGCCTCGTCGCCCCGCCACGGATTCGCCACCGCGTACGGCACCAGCCGGCCCGCCGACTGCGCAGCGGCGGTCGTCACCAGCTCGTTCCCAGCTCGGTTGTGGTAGGCCACGCATCGTTCGTCGGGGGCCACCAGCGCTCGGTCGATCCTGAGCTCGTCCATGCTCGACAGCAGCTCGGCCACGTCCAGGGACACCTCGCGTCCTCGACCCAGCCGCACGTGCGCGTCAATAATCATCATCGCCCGCCCCGGTCCGCCACTGCCGGTTCCGCAGTCAGGCCGTCGGCGGTTTCATCGCCGCCTGTCGGCGCGAGGGCAGGCGGACGGGGCAGGCCGAGCGCGCCCAATGCGTCGGCGTGGATGATCTGCTCGATCAACTCCTCCGGCACCTCGGGCAGTGCGGTGCCGGTGAGTATCCGGTTCACTCCACGCAGCCCGGCGATAGCCTCGGCGGTGTTGGCGATCGGGAAGTCCGATCCGAGCAACAGCTTGTGCGTGCAGCCCCACTCGACCGCCGCCAGCAGCGATTCGTAGCAGACCCAGGGCCGAAGATAGATCGACGACACATCGGCGTAGACGTGCGGGTGTTTGCGGACCGTCACCACCGTCTCCCTACCCCACGGGTGACCCATGTGGGCCATGACGATGCGCAGCTCCGGGAAGCGCAACGCGACCTCGTCTGTGACCAGCGGGTAGGTGTATCGCAGCGGTGCGGCCCGGATGGGCGAGGCGCCCTGATGAAACAGGATCGGCAGGCCGAGCCGCTCGCAGTACTCGTAGAACGCCAGGGCCGGCTCGGACAATGGGTCGAAGTTCTGGTAGTTCGGGCCAAGTTTGACCCCGACCAGCCCCAGCTCGCGACAGCGCTCCGCCTCCTCGAAGACGCCCGGGGCCAGTGGGTTGACCGACATGAAACCGATCCTGCGAGAGGGGTCGGCCGCCACGAACTCCGCCGTTGCGTCGTTGGTCCGCTCTGGCGGATACGGAATGCCGGTGGCCGTCAGCGGATCCGGTACCGCGATGTTGAACACGATCGACACGTCCGCCGCGGCCATTGCCTCGTCGTAGTCCGCCCAGGAGTTGGTGGTGACCACTGGCCGGTCGGTCCGCCACCCGGTGAACACCTGGCGCTGCTCCGGCGGCACCGCGTCGCGATGGGTAGGGGTGTGCGCGTGCACGTCAACGATCACGGTTTCACCAGACTCTCATCGAAAGGCATCGACCAGATCGGGGCGGGGAACGACCCCGAGCCCCGGCTCGGGCCCGAGACGGACCGTCGTACCGTCGCTGTCCAAGGGGCGCGCCAGAATGTCCTCGGCGTAGTAGTGGGCGCCAATGATGTCCGACGGGAAGTCGGACAGCGAGGGCAACGCGCAGGCGATGTGCAACTGTGCCGCCGCGCCGATGCCGAACTCGCCGTTCGAGCCGATCAGCACCCCGACGCCGAAGGCCGCCGCGAGCTGACCCATGGCAACCGCCCGGCCTGGTCCGCCGCCCTTGCCGATATAGAGGCTCACGCAATCGGCGGCTTCGGCGCGGACCAACGCGACCAAATCCGACAGGCCGAAGACCGCCTCATCGGCCACCACCGGTAGCCCGAGGTCACGCAGCACGCGGAGGCCGGCCAGGTCGGTCGGCGCAACCGGCTGCTCGACGAAACGGACGCCGTAGTCGGTGATCTCACGTACCGCCCGGACGGCCTCACCTCGGGACCAGCCACCATTGGCGTCCACGCCGAGGAAGGCGTCCGGGCCGGCCAGTTCCCGGGCCCGGGCGACCCGGGCCACGTCCGCGTCCACGCCCAGGCCCACCTTGACCTTGAAGGCCCGGAAACCCAGATCGCGAGCCGTGCGGTGTGCCTGGTCCAGATCGGCGCCGTCGCCGGAGAGCGAAAGTTTGATCGGTACCCGGTCGCGGTAGGCGCCACCGAGGGCAACCGCCAGCGGCACGTCGAGGGTGCGCGCGTAGGCGTCCCACAGAGCGGTGGAGATTCCCGCCTTGGTGAACGGGTTACCGGCGAGCAGCCGGTCCATCAGTGTTTCCAGGGCGCCGACCGGCATCAGCGGCCGGCCGACGAGCGCCGGCGCCAGGACGCTGCGGACGAAGTGGTTCGCACTGGCGCCGTCCTCACCGCTCCACAGTGGCGTCGCGCTCACCTCGCCGTAGCCCACCACGTCGTCGCTTGTGACGACCCGGACGAGCAGGAAGTCCGACCGGTCGTGGGTTCCCCGCGCGCCCCGCACCACCAGTCCGGGGTGCACCGGCACGCTGATCGGCAGTGTGTGTACGGCTGCGATCGTCGGGGTCATCCGGTAGTCCATGCGAGCAGGCGGCGGGGGTTGTCCACGAGCATCGCCCGACGCTGGTCGTCGGTGATGCCCCATCCGTCGATCTCAGCTATCCGGGCCGTCGCATAGTGCTGGCTCTTCCGGTCGGACAGGCCGGCGTCGGTGCCGAAGAGCACCCTGCCGGCCGGGGCGTCGGCCAGGATCCGCCGGGCGGCGTACGGCGGGGTGCCGCAAATACACAGGTAGAGGTTGGCCGTCTCGCGGGTCAGTGCGAGCGCCTCCCGCCAGCAGTCGTGCAGGCCGCCGTGCCCGAGCACCACCGGCAGCCTGGGATGTCGGCGGGCCAGCGCGGCGATCTGCGCGGGCGTCGAGTACGGCGGGGTGCCGTCGTGGCTGAGCAGGATGCCGTGTTGCGCGGTCAGCGCCTCGCACACCGGGTCCAGCGAGTGCTCATGCAGGCTGAAGCCCTGCAACCAGGGGTGCAGTTTGAGGCCGCGGAGGCCGAGGAGGCTCATCATCCGGTCGACCTCGGCCGCGGCGTCCGGTCTGCGGGGATGCACAGTGCCGAATCCGATGAGCCGGTCGGGGCATTGACCGACGAACGCGGCAAGTTCGTCGTTGGCCTGCGGCCGGGCGTCGAACAGACCGTCGTGGCTGAGTACCACGGCTCGCTCGATGTCGGCGGTGTCCATGAACGTGATGAAGTCGTTGACGCTGAACCGTGCACCACCCAACCAGGTGGCCGTGCGCCAGGCCGGCGTGTGGGTATGGAAGTCGATCACGGCGCCCTCGCAACTTCGACAATCCGGTCCGCCAGCAGTGCCACCAACCGCTCCAACCGGCGCTTCCCCTCAGTGGCATCGGCCGCCTCGGGCCGGTCGGTGTATCCGTCGATCGCCTGCCAGACGGCGGCGCTGTGCAGATCGACGCCGGGCACGGCGGGTGGTTGCGGTGGTGAGTTCCGCCTGACCCGCTCCCGTACCAGATCCGGGCGGAGCGCCAAGACCAAGGAAGTCTCGAACTCGCCGGCATGCCCGGGCACCGGCACATCGGGTTCCGGCTCCACCATGCGCCAGTAGTCGACGTGTCCGACCGTGAGGCCGTAGCGGGTGCTGGCCGCCGCCGCGGCGGCGTGGCAGACGCCAACGTTGCCGCCATGACCGTTGACCAGGATCAACCGACGTCCGCCTTGGACGGCGATCGACCGGGCCAGGTCCAACAGGACGGCCGCGAGCGTCTCCGGGGCGAGGGACAGTGTGCCGCCGAAGGGAAGATGATGGTCGGACGCGCCAATCGGGATGGCCGGCGCGACAATCAGGGGCCGTTCGCAGCGATCTGCTGCCTGCCGGGCGGCGGCCGCGCACACCGTGTCGGCGATGAGGGCGTCAGTACCGGTGGGCAGGTGCGGGCCGTGCTGCTCGGTCGCTCCCACCGGGATCAGGATGATCGCTTCGGGCAACTGATCGGCCAGCGTCTGTCGGTCGGCCTCGGCCCAGCACACGGCGGACGCCATGGGCGCCACCCTTCAATATCCGGGAAAAAGCTTCCGTAGTCCGGATACTAGGAGACGACCTTCGCCGGTGGCAATGCCGTGGACAGACAACCAAGCCGACGGGACACGTCCGCCGCGACCCGGACCACCCCCGCCGCCGCCTTCCGTCGCTTCTTAGCCAGATCGCGGGCGAAGCCGGTGACCCCCACGGATCCGGCGACCCGCCCGTCGGCGTCGAAGAAGGGAGCCGCGACGCAGGCCACCTCGGCCTGCTCCTCCTGGTCCTCCACCGCGTAGCCGCGAGCCCGGACGTCCTCGAGCAGCTTGCTGAACGCCTCCGGGCTGCTGTCCCCTGCCGATGGTCCCCGTCCGGGGACGAGCCGCGGAAGCAACGCCTCGATCTCGCCCTCGGGCAGGAATGCGGCGATGGCCCGGCCGAGGGCTGTCAGGTTGAACGGGGAGACCTTGCCAGGATAGGTGTCGAACTGGATGAAGCCGGCGGTGGCCGCTTTGGCGACATACACCACGCTTGCTCCGTCGAGGACGCCGATGTGAACTGGCATGTTCAGCTCATCGGCCAGCGCCCGCAGCTCCCGCTGCGCCATCGATGAGAGGTCGACCTTGCGGACGAGCTGGCTTGCCAGGCCATACAGACGCAGCGTGGGGCGCCAAAAGTGGCTACGGCCGACCACCCGGCGGGCCGCATACCCACGGCGTTCCAAGGTGTAGACGATGCTGGCGCAGGTTGCCAGTGGTATCCGGGTCGACTTGGCCAGCGCCGTGAGGGTCAGTTCCTCATCGGCCGCGACCAGTCGCTCGAGAACCGTCAGCGCCCGGTCCACCGCCGGAGACGGCGCACGGTCCGCACGGCCGGCCAGTTCAGGCATCGACATACCGGGCTCCTCCATGTCTGCCGGACTGCCCCGGCCGTGACCACGACGTGTCCTAACGAGCGTACGGTCCGGGGCTTCCGCTCAACCATCCGGTATGCCATGTTGTTTTTCCTATTGCGGAAGGGATACGGAAGAAGGGATATCGATGACCGCCGAGGAACGTCTTGTCGACGCGCACACCAGTGGACCGCCTACCCCGGGAGCGCCCGGATATCACCGCTCACCGGCCGGCTCGGGAGCCTGCTGGTCACCTCCGGTCAGACCGCCGTCGGCACGGATGGCGTGTTGATCGCCGGCGGTCGGGTGGCACAGAGGTCGACCTGCCGCTAGCCCGACGGCGCACCTGGCAGTGCACCCCAACGTGCTCGAGGCTGTCCGGGCCGATGTCGGTGGCCTGGAGCGGATCGCCTCCGCGGTTCGCCTGACCGTCTACGTTGCTGGCGCGCCCGACTTCACCGACCAGCACCTCGTGGCGGACGCGGCCGCCCAGTGCCTGCTGCACGTCCTCGGTCCGGAGGTGGGACGGCAGTCCCGGGCGGCGATCGGGGTGGCCGCGCTCCCGGCCGGCTGCCGGTGGAGGTGGGGGCCACCTTCGAGCTGACCTGACGAGGTCCAGGCCGTTGCCCGTTGCGAGGGTGGACGCCTGGCCGTACCGTATCTACAGCCTTGGGTTTCTATATTCAAAATGCCGAGCATATCGAGTGCCGCGCCCCGGGCGGAGCGACGGCCGGCGGGAGGGGTAGGCGATGCTCACGTCGAGCCCGAATGCCCGGTCCCGCCCGTGGGTGCCACACGGGGGTGTCCGGGCCGTCTTGGTCGGTGGAAACACTGTCGGAGCGGCCGTCCGGGAGTCGCGGCCCCGCAACGACGGCTACCGGCACATCGACACTCCCGCGTTGATCGCGCACCTGCGGGAACTCGGCGTCACGACCTACCTGTTCGGAGTCTGGGACAGCCCGACCGACTGGGATGACCTGTGCGGTGAGTTTCTGCCCGCGGCGGCGGAGGCGGGCATCGACGTCTGGCCGTATCTGGTCCCGCCCTCGGAGACGGACGAGAACGGCCGCGCCTCCCGGCCGTACCTGACCGACTACGTGGCCTGGTCGCGAGCTGTCGCTGAAGCGTCCGTCCGGTATCCGAATCTGACGGCGTGGGCGATCGACGACTTTGAGTTCGAGGTGAACGCCCGCCTGTTCACCCGTGACTACATGGCCCGAATCCGCGAGACGCATCAGGAGATCAACCCGAACCTGGGGTTCTTCACCTGCGTCTACTACCGAGTCGCACTCGACGACGCATTCCTGGACAAGTACGCCCCGTTCATCGACGGCGTGATCTACCCGTTCCTCGACGGCCCGAACAACAACACCCAGGCGGCAGGCTCTCTGCGCCGGTCCCTGGCCGGGATTCAGGCCAAGACCCGCCCTCGGGATCTGGATCTGGTGCTGCTGGTCTACGCCGGCCGGTTCCTGGCCGCGCCACTCGGCCCCACCGAGTCGTACGTGCGCGAGGCCGTGGAGACGGGCCTGCGCTGCGTGGCCGAAGGCACGATTGAGGGCGTCATCGCGTACGGCACCCAACTGGACGACGCACCCACCATCTCGTCGGAGAACAAGGCGATGTACGGCGTCGGCCGGCTCAGTCTCGCCCTGCCGTCCGAAATTCCGGTGCCCGCCGGTACGTGGGCTCAGGCCAGCCAGCTGATCCACCCGGACCCAGCGGCGGCCCGCTACGAGCTGTCGTTCTGGCACTTCGACGAGTTCGCGGCGACAAGCCCCGCAGCAGGTCGGGTGAGCAAGGAGATTCTCGTCGACGACGTCGTAGTGTGGAGCTGCGACATCCATCACGAGCCGTGGCCGTTGTGGATCCAGGGGCACAGTCTCCAGGGACCGATCGACCTGACGTCTCAACTTTCCGGCAAGGCGACCGCAACCCTCACCCTGCGCCTGCGGACCATGCAGGGCGTTACGGATGCCCGGATCGACGTCGGGTTCGACCACCTGGAGTCGGTGGGCTTCACCTTGACGAACCCTGGCTTCGAGGAACCGACGGGATGGGAGCTGACCGACGGCGGCGGTCCAGCCGTGGCCACAATCGACATCTTCGTCCCAGACCGGCCCCGCCGGGTCCGGCAGACCGTAGCTGAATGCTTCACGAGAGTCGCGAACCCGGCGGCCACGCCGGATGGCTGAACCGTCAGCCGGTGAACCCCGGACAGGCCTTCGACGAGTCTTGGTCGTCGCCGGTACGGGGCGACCGGACTGAGTATCACCGCCGGCGTACGGGCCAGGTCGCCGACGCCCGTCGTGGCCAATCCCTGACAGCCCAGCAGCGCCTGGGCTCGCCAGCGAGGGAGCGGAGTCGATCACGATGATGTCGATCCCCGAGTAGACGGTCGCCTGGCGAGCGAGTACCAAATCGGGATCGGCCTCGGTGGCCATCGGTGCAGTGTCTTGACCAGGAGCAGGCGAAAGTGCTGCTTGCGCGCCGATGTGATCACCATTACTCTTGCAAATATCGATTCCATCTTCGGCATGCTGAAGGCCGATGATCGGAGGTCCCGATGGCGACACATGTGAACCAGCCCGGCGGCCTGCCTCGCCGGGGTTTCCTGCAGATGGCGGGCCTCGCCGGTTTGGGTTCCACTTTGGCCGCCTGCGGGCTCGGGGAACAAGACAAGGGCTCCGGTGGCAACAAACTCAGCTTCTGGCTCACCCCCAACGCCTCACCGGAGGCCATGAAATCGTTCACCGCCCAGATTGCTTCCGGTTTCCAGCAGGTCTCAAAGGGATCCACCGTCTCGAGCCTGGTCATCCCTTGGGAGAACGCGCTGACGAAGTACACCGCTGCCTTCTCGAGCGGCAATCCGCCTGATGTCACCTACCAGATCATTCCGTGGATGAACAAGTGGCGCTCAACCGGAGTGCTCGCCGACTTCAAGCAGCTGGCGAGCAAGGAAGAGCTCGCCGCGTTCACCGACGGACAGCCTGAGTCCTACCTCAAGGCCGCCACGGGCGACAACGGAGAACTGTTCGCTGTCCCCGTCACCCAGGGGTTCCAGCCCCTCACCATGAACCTCGCCATATGGGAGAAAGCGGGCCAACCCCCGCTGCCGACCACCCTCGAGGCCATGATCCCGTTCGCGGAGGCGATGACCTTCGACAAGAAGGGTCGCAACCTCAAAGACCCTGGATTCGACAAACACAACGTCGAGCACTACGGCATGTCCTGGCCCGCGCTCCCCACCTACGAAGACAACTGGCTGTGGCAGTACTTCTGGGCGTACGGGACCGACTACATCAACGAGTCCAGAGACAACATCGGCTTCGACAACCCCGACGGCCGCGAAGCACTTCAAGTCATGAAGCGGCTCGTGACATCCGGCGCCACCGCCCCGCCGAGCCTGTTCGCCGACGCAGCCCGGTGGGACACCGCCACGGTGTCCGGCAAGACTGGCATGCAGTGGATGACCCCACTTACTGAAGCCATGTGCAAGCAGTTCCCGCAGGCAAGGTTGAAGGTCATCGACCTTCCCTCCGGGCCAGCAGGCAAGGCAATCGTCGCCGGCTGCGGCTACTACGCAATGGCGGCCAAGAGCAAGAACCCCGAACTGACGTACCAGTTCGCCAAGTACCTGCTGGACCCCAAGCAAGCCGACGCCTACATCCGAATGATCCTGGGCCTGCCCACGCGCCCCGTCCAGGGCAACTACTACGCCGATCCTCTCGCCGACCCGCGGATGAACACCTTCCTCAACGAGGCCGCCACCTACGGCAAGCACGCCCGCGCGACACTCGTCCTGCCGTACCAGCCACAGGAGTACCTGCTCGGCAAGATCAACGACTACCTGTTCGGCCGGCAGTCGCTCGATGCGATGATCTCCGAGGCCTCCAAAGGAATTCAACAGATGGCAAAGTCGGCCAAGTGAATCAGGCGTCACCGCAACCCGACCACGTCAGCCTCGCCGTGCACACCACGAACGCAGACGGCGACGTGCACCTCGAGCACCAGGTGAGCCGGACCCGGCCATTCGGCCCCGCACCCGCCAGCTTGCGCATGTCTTCCCGGAAGGAAGGCTCGCGCAGGTGGGTGGATCTCACATCAGCAGCGCCTTTCCTCCTCGCGAAGGCCGCGCTCTTTGGCGCTTTCATGCTGTTTCCCTTTGTCTATACCGTCTACCTGACGTTCCAGCACGGCTCACTGCTCAGCGGCCTCCGATTCGCCGGCCTCGACAACTACCGTGCGGTGGCCGACGACCTACTGTTTCGGCAGACGCTCTGGAACACGTTTCTCTTCATGGTGGTGCTGATCCCACTGACCCTGGTCGTCACGATCGCGATCGGACTGCTGCTGTCCAGCACCATTCGTGGCATGTCGGTGTACCGCTCGCTGATCTACATGCCATCGCTGCTGTCGATCGTCGTGGCCGGACTCATCTGGAAGATGCTGATCGACAGCGAGACCGGGCCCCTGGAGCGACTCACCTCGGGCGTGCTACATCTGCAGATTCCATGGTTGACCGAGGGCGACACTGCCATCGTCTTCCTCTCAATCGTCACGTTGTGGACTTCGGCAGGTTTCTACTCGCTGATCTTCATGTCTGCGTTCAACAACGTCCCCGAAGATCTCCTCGATGCCGCCAGGATCGACGGGGCCAGCGGGTGGCAGATCCTGACCCGCATCAAGCTGCCGCTAATCAAGCCTGTCATGCAGGTCGTCCTTGTCCTGGTGACTATCAATGCCGTGCAGGTGTTCGACCTGGTCTACGTCATGACCCAGGGCGGTCCGGGAACGGCCACGTACACCGCGATGTGGTACATCTACCAGAACGCCTTCAACGGAGGCAGCGTGCCGTACGCAGCGACAATGAGCATGGTCCTACTGCTGGTGACCGCGATTATCGCCGCGCTCTTCATCGGCCGCGGGCGCGGTGAAGGGCCCGATCATGGCCGTGCATGAACTGACCGGCGACGCTTCCAGACCGGCCCCGGCACGCCCAGGCACAGGTCGTCTGAGCCGACGTCTGCGGGTCGCCTCGGTTCACGCCGCTGCGATCATCGCCTCCGTCGTCTTCGCCGGCCCCGTCCTTCTGGTCGTGCTTGCATCGCTGCATGACTCCGTCTACGCCGACTACTCCGTGACCGTCAGCGAATGGACCCTGGCGAACTACCGACGTATTTTCTCGAATGAGGTATTCGTCCGCTGGATACTTAACAGTGTCTGGGTCGCCGCGGCGGTGACTGGACTAACGGTGGCGGCCGACATGCTGGCCGCGTACGCCTTCGCCAAGATCCGATTTGCCGGTCGGGACATCTCCTTCAAAGTCATGCTGGCGACGATGATGCTGCCATTCTCGGCAACGCTGGTGCCGGTGTACCTGCTGGCGTCAGATTTCGGGATGATCGACCGCTACTCCGGACTCATCATCCCGGCTGCGGCCGGCCCATTCGGTGTCTACCTCCTGCGGCAGTTCGTGGCCGGCATCCCGGACTCGCTGATGGAGGCAGCCCGCATCGACGGGGCCAACCACTGGTGGATCTTCCGGCAGGTCGTGCTACCGCTGTGCAAGCAACCGATGGCGGTGCTGGCCATCTTTACGTTTGTGGCTAACTGGAACTCGTTCCTCTGGCCGCTGCTGATGGCGCAGTCCGAGCACATGATGACCCTGCCCGTTGGCATCGCCACGACGAACACCCAGTTCACCCAGAACATCTCGCTGATCACCGCTGGAGCAGTGATCAGCATCCTCCCGATGGCCGTGCTGTTCACCGTGTTTCAACGCCAGTTTGTCGGGGGTGTCCTGGCCGGCGCCGTCAAGTCCTGATCCGCTATATCGCCGGCCTGTGGAACGGCACGCGTGTGCGTCGTGGCCGTCTGACTGGGCCCCGGTTGGTGGTCCACCAGATCCGGTGGATCACTTCACGGTGGACTCAGGCACGTCCACTCGTCCCGACGAAAAGGTGCCCGCGCCCCCAACCCGATCGCGCTTATGGCTCCTCACCACACGAACCATCCTGTTCGGAACGTCCATGTCCGTCCGACTCGAATGTGATGGACTACGGCTCGCTGCAGAGTGGTGACACACGGAAGGCCGTCCAGATCAGACATCGGACGCTTGAATATGAACTCCACCATCGTGACGTTGTCGTTGCCCCCACTCGCCGGAATGAGGTGGAAGCGGCGTTGGAACCTCAGGATGTTCGAATCCGGCGACAGGTACTCCTGCAACTGTTCGTCGAGCAGCCAACTGACACAGGTGGCAAAGCGGTAGTCTTCGTCGGGAAAGTGTCGGGCGAAGAAGCCGCGGGCGGTGCGCAACGCGTCTTCGACCATGTTGGGCGAGAGTGTCCCCGCAGGAACGTGCAGGCCCAGGGCGTAACCGCCGCGCCGGGGCACCGAAGCGCCTGCTTGGGGTTCCGCGTCGAACCAGATTCGTTGCCGCTCGAAGTGCAGACCGCCAAGCGAGTAGACCGCGCCGCGGAAATGGAAGGTAAGCCAATCCTGCGTATGGAGGCCCCCCTCGCCGCATATGGCACGGTGGTTGGCCATTTGCACGCCCAAGTTGGACAAGATCCGCCACGACAGGTCTTCTTGAATGCCCCGTTGAAGGTGATATCTGCGCACATCTGCCACGGTCGAGACGAACGCCCAAACGTATAGGTATCGGCCCACCGGCCCGAGTTCCCGCGGAAGTACCGGCCATGGAGTCAGCGGCCCGCACGTTCCCATCCGCTCGACCAGCAAGTTGTGGCAGCGGTCGAGCAGCCACCATAGAGCGGGATGCTCGTTCAGGGATGGAGGCGCCGCGATGATCTCGCTGCGATCGAGCCCGGCCACGCCTAGCCGAGCGAGGAGATCGTCCGTTTCAGCGGGCGTCGGCAGGCAGACGGGTGCGCCGGTCTGAACTTCAGCTAGTCGCTCAAGCGCCGCTCGCGCTTGGGGCGCAAGCCGCAAGGCGTTGAGAAGGTGGTCGACCGTATGAACAGGGTTCACGGTGCACCTCCAAGTCTCCCTGGCCGCGTCTCGGGCCGGCGTTCGTGACACGGACGTCGACAAGGCGATGCTTCCAGGTGGCGCTGAGTACCGCGTCGAAGGAAGGAACGTCGCAGAGGTCGGGCAGACATGGCTGAGTGCCGCGCCGGAGTGCGAGTCGGGCTGCCGTCGAGGGATCGCGGCTCGACCCCACCACTCGCGCACCGAGCGCTTTGGGGCCGTCTGCGATCGCTCGGCCGAGGCCGCCGGCAGCGTCGGTTACGAGGACCGTGCGCTCGGCCAGGGTGAAGTCCGGCGCTGTCATGTCAGCCGGGGCTGCATCGCGGCCGGCCGGTTGTCGGCTGCAGTCTCGTCGTGGTCCCTCCACCCCAGTGGAGCGCCGCTGTGTTTCGCCACTCGGACGTCGCCCGACCGCGCGTGCCCCTCGAACAACTCGACGCGCGCAGCGCGGCCGCACACCTCACCCAACCGCGCGCTGGCGGAGCTGTCGGTGACCTCCTGGTGGGTCACAGTCTTGAGGAACTTACCGACCCACAGCCCGCCCGTGTACCGCGCCGCACCACGTGTGGGCAGCACGTGATTGGTCCCGATCACCTTGTCACCGTAGGAGACACACGTACCCTCGCCGAGAAAAAGCGCACCGTAGTTTCGGAGCTGTTCGAGGGCGCGGCGTGGCTCGCGGGTCAGCACCTGAACGTGTTCGCTGGCGTAGGAGTCGGCCAGCGCAAAGGCATCGTCGATGTTGCCGACCACGTGCACCTGTCCATGGTCACGCCAGGCCGGCTCGGCCATGTCACGCGTCGGCATGCCCGGCAGAACCTGTCCGATGTGCTCGATCACCTGGCGGCCCAGCGGCTCTGACGTGGTGATCAGAATCGCCGGAGAGTCGGGGCCGTGCTCGGCCTGACTGAGCAGGTCGACCGCGACGACGAATGGGTCGGCGTGTTCATCAGCGATGATGAGGATCTCGGTTGGGCCGGCGAACAAGTCGATGCCCACTTCGCCAAAGAGCTGCCGTTTGGCCTCTGCGACGTAGGCATTGCCTGGTCCAGTAAGCAGGTCTACTCGGCCGATCGTCTCCGTTCCCAAAGCCAGCGCCGCTATGGCCTGCACACCACCGAGCACACGGATCTCGTCGGCGCCGGCCAGCGACATCGCCGCGATAGTCGCCGGCGGGACCTCGCCACGCATCGGCGGGGTGCATGCGGCGACCCGTGGCACGCCGGCGACCTTGGCCGTCACGACCGTCATGTGGGCGGACGCGGTTAGCGGGTAACGGCCGCCTGGGACGTAGGCGCCGGATGCCGCGACGGGAATGTGGCGCTGACCCAAGCGAACGCCGGGCAGCGTCTCAACCTCGAATTCGCGCATCGAGTCACGCTGGGCCTGCGCGAAGTTACGTACCTGCTGCTGGACGAACCGCATGTCCTCCAGCACCTGCTCTGGGACGTGAGAAACAATCCGCTCGATCTCGTCCCGGGACAAGAGGAAGCTGTTGGGGCTCCAGGAGTCGAACTTATTGGAGTACTCGCGCACGGCGTCGTCTCCCCGCGCGCGGATGTCGGCGATGATCTGGGCGACCGTATCGTGAACAGCCGCTGACCGCCTCATGTCCGCACCACGTGCGGATTTGAGTACTTGTGTCATGAGTGCTCGCCCTCCTTCAGCCCATCTGCAGCGGCTGCTTCTCTCGGCCATCAGCCCCGAGGTCTGGCCGCCGACCATGGCCCCGCGCAGGCCTAGGCGGCTGCAGCGGCCTGCCTCCGGCTCGGCGCCCCCGGGAGGGGACAGCATCATGCGGGCCGGCAGGGCCGTGAGGACTGCGGCCTAAACGACCCATTGCCGATCCTTCCGGATACCGAAGATATCAACGAAATCCCATGGGAAAGATTCTTGCAGCCTCGATACGGAGAATCAAGACGCTGGCCCAGGCTGGCTGCCCGAGGGCGAAGAGCGCGGACCCGGACTGGGCGAGCTGCACATCGGCACCCGGGTGGGCCAGATAGTCGCTTCGCACATCGGCCGGGATCTGGAACTCCAGCGCGTCGATACCGGCGCCGATCCGACACGATCATGCCGATGACGTGCCGGCTTCCTGAACGTACCGCCATGCGGTGCTCATGCCGATCTTGAACCCGGCGGCCAGTCGGGTGTAGGTGTCACCGAAGCCCCTATGTGGTGTCAAGTCGCGGGCGTGAGCGCCGCGTGGATGATTCGGAACAGTTGACGGGCGGCGTAGCGCTTGAGACATCGGATGATCTCGCGTTTGGTGCGGCCTTCGGCGGTCCGTTTGGCGACGTAGTCCTTGGTTCGTTGTTCCACTCGAAGCCGGGTCAGGATGATCCGGAAGAGGGCGGCGTTCGCCTCCCGGTTGCCGCCACGGTTCAGCCGTCGTCGGCTGGTCTTGCCCGAGGACATCTCGATCGGGCTGACGCCACAGAGTGCCGCGAAGGCGGCTTCGCTGCCGAGCCGGTGCGGGTTGTCGCCAGCGGCGACGAGAAGGACGGCGGCGCTGTCCGGGCCGACGCCGTACTGATCGAGCAGCATCGGCGCGCAGGCCTTGATCAAAGCGGTGATCCGGGCGAGGATCTCGGCTATCTCCGCGGCCAGGTGCTGAATCCGACGCGCGAGGGTACGCAGGGTATACACGACGGCGTTGTCATCGCCCGCGGTCTGGTCGTCCAGTTCAGCGCAGTGCTCGATCAGCGCCTTTGCCGATAGCCCGGTCAGCGACTGGCGCACGGCGGGCTCGGCAGTGACCAGCAGGGACTTCAGCTGGTTTGTGGCCTGCACCCGAGCCTTGACCGCCGAGTCCTTGGCGACCTTGTAGATGCGGATCTGCTCGACCGGTCCGTTGCCGGCCTTGGCCCTGGCGGTCGCTCGAAGGCTGATCACTGCGCGGGCAGCGGCTTCGGCGTCGATTACGTCGCTCTTGCCACGACGGCGCCGCTGGGCCCGA
>NZ_JBIDDG010000050.1:0-31648 GCF_043205005.1 Micromonospora sp. NPDC047620
CCGCCTCCGCCTGCTCCACGATCACGTGCGCGTTGGTCCCGGAGATCCCGAACGACGACACCGCCGCCCGACGCGGCCGATCCACCACCGGCCACGACCGCGACTCGGTAGCGAGCGCGACGGCGCCCGACGACCAGTCCACCCTCGACGACGGCGCATCCACATGCAGGGTCGCCGGCACCACCCCATGCCGCATCGCCAGGACCATCTTGATCACACCCGCCACCCCAGCAGCGGCCTGCGTGTGACCCAGGTTCGACTTCACTGACCCCAACAGCAACGGACGGTCCCCCGGCCGCCCCTGGCCGTACGTGGCGAGGAGGGCCTGCGCCTCGATCGGATCACCCAACGTCGTGGCGGTGCCGTGCGCCTCCACCACATCCACGTCGGCAGGAGACAACCGCGCGTTCGCCAGAGCCTGCCGGATCACCCGCTGCTGCGACGGACCGTTCGGAGCCGTCAACCCGTTCGACGCCCCGTCCTGGTTCACGGCGGTCCCCCGCACCACGGCGAGCACCCGGTGGCCCAGACGCCGCGCGTCGGACAGCCGCTCGACGAGGAGCATCCCGACGCCCTCGGACCAGCCCGTGCCGTCGGCGCCCTCGGCGAACGACTTGCACCGCCCGTCCGGGGCGAGCCCGCGCTGCCGGCTGAAGTCGATGAACGTCTCCAGCGTGGTCATCACGGTGACGCCGCCGGCCAGGGCGAGGGTGCACTCGCCGGACCGCAGGGACTGCACCGCCAGGTGCAGCGCCACCAGGGACGACGAGCAGGCCGTGTCGACGGTGAGGGCGGGCCCCTCGAACCCGAACGTGTACGCGACCCGCCCCGACAGGACGCTGCTGGCAGTGCCCCCGCCGATGAAGCCGTCCAGGGTCTCGGGCACCTCGCCGAGCCCGGCGGCGTAGTTGTGGTACATCATGCCGGCGAAGACGCCGACGCGGCTGCCGCGCAGGGACAGCGGGTCGATCCGGGCGTCCTCGACGGCCTCCCAGCACGCCTCCAGCATCAGCCGCTGCTGCGGGTCCATCGCCAGCGCCTCGTACGGCGAGATCTTGAACAGCTCCGGATCGAAGTCCCCGGCGTCGTGCAGGAACCCGCCCTCGCGGGCGTACGTGCTGCCCCGCCGCTCGCCGGTCGGGTCGTACGCCTCGTCGGTGTCCCAGCCCCGGTCGACGGGGAAGCCGGTGATGCCGTCGCCCCCGGCGGCGACCAGTTCCCAGAGCTGCTCCGGCGAGCGGACGCCGCCCGGGTACCGGCAGCTCATGCCGACGATCGCGATCGGCTCGTGGTTCTTGGCGTCGACGGCCTTCAGGCGTTCGCTGGTCTCGGCGAGATCGGCGGTGACGCGCTTGAGGTACTCACGGAGCTTGGCTTCGTTGGCCATCGGGGATTTCACCTGTCGCGTTGGTCGGCAAGCGGGGCGGTACGACGGTCAGTTACGACCGAACGTGCTGTCGATGAAGTCGAAGAGTTCGTCGTCGCTGGCGTCGTCGATGACCTGGGCAGCGGTGCCCGCCGCGCCGGTGTCGCCGTCCCAGCGGCTGAGCAGCGCCCGGAGCCGGGCGGCAATCGCCGACCGGGTCGTCTCGTCGGCGGTCAGCTCTTCCAGGGTCTCCGGCGGGGTGGCGGCGAACGCCGCCTCCAGCCGGTCCAGCTCGTCGAGGAGTGTGGGCGCGCCCCGGCCGGGGCCGAGCTGCGCCATCAGGTGCCCGGTGAGCGCGTCCGGGGTGGGGTGGTCGAAGGCCAGGGTGGCCGGCAGCGACAGGCCGGTGAGGGTGGTCAGCCGGTTCCGCAGGTCGACCGCGGTCAGCGAGTCGAAGCCCAGCTCGGTGAAGGACTGCCCGGAGCCGACCGCGGCCGGCGAGGAGTAGCCGAGCACCTCGGCGACCTGCCCGGTGACGAGTTCCTCGACCATGCGCCGGCGGTCCTCGTCCGACGCCCCGGCCAGGCGGTCGCGCAGGGCCCCCGCGGGCATCGCCCCGCCGGCGGCGGCGCGCCGCGGTCGCACGCCGACCAGGCCGCGCAGGGGAGCCGGGAGGTGGTCGACGGTGGTGAGGTCGCGCAGCGCGGCCAGGTCGAGGCGTACGGGCAGCAGCAGGGGCCGCCGACTGCGCCGGCTCGCGTCGAACAGGGCGAGCGCCTGCTCGGTGCCGAGCGGAGCGATGCCCTGGCGGGCCATCCGTTCCCGCCGCGCGGCGCCCAACTGGCGGGTCATGCCGCTGCTCTCCTCCCACAGCCCCCAGGCCAGGGAGGTGGCGGCGAGCCCGGCGGCGCGCCGGTGGTGGGCCAGCCCGTCGAGGAAGGCGTTGGCTGCGGCGTAGTTGCCCTGGCCGGGGCCGCCGAGCGGGCCGGCGATCGAGGAGAACAGCACGAACATCGGCAGGTCCAGGTGCCGGGTGAGGTCGTGCAGGTGCCAGGCCGCGTCCGCCTTGGGGCGCAGCACGGCGGTGGTCCGCTCGGGGGTCAGCGCGGTGACCACGGCGTCGTCGAGGGTGCCGGCGGCGTGGACGACCCCGGTGAGCGGGTGCTCGGCCGGGATGTCGGCCAGCAGCGCGGCGAGCTGGTCCCGGTCGGCCACGTCGCAGGCGACGAGCCGGGCCTGGGCGCCCAGCCGGGCGAGGTCGGCGAGCAGGTCGGCCGCGCCGGGGGCGTCGGTGCCACGCCGGCCGACCAGGAGCAGGTGGCGCACCTTGTGGGCGCCGACCAGGTGGCGGGCGAGCAGGCCGCCGAGGGTGCCGGTGGCGCCGGTGACGAGCACCGTCCCGTCCGGCAGCAGGTCGACCGCGCCGGTCGGGTCGGGTTCGGCGGGTGCCAGTCGGGGTACGAGGAGCCGGCCGTCCCGCAGCGCGAGCTGGGGTTCGTCGCCGGCCAACGCCCGGCCGAGCAGTTCGGCGTCGGTGTGCTCGTCGACGTCGACGAGGACGAACCGGCCCGGGTGTTCCAGTTGTGCGGTGCGGACCAGGCCCCAGGCGGCCGCTGCGGGCAGGTCGGGCACGGTGTCGGCGTCGTCGGCGGGGACCGCGCCCCGGGTGAGCACCACGAGTCGCCGGTCGGCGAACCGGTCGTCGGCCAGCCACCGCTGCATCGTTGTCAGGGTGTCGGCGAGGCGGTCCCGGGTGGGGCCGAGCGGCTCGCCCGCCGGGGCGGCGCCGGGCGGGAGCAGCACCAGCCGGGGGGCGTGCAGGCCGGCGTCAACGGCCTCGGCGAGGTCGGCCAGTCCGCCGGGCACCACCGCGTCGGCGAGGGCGGCGGCCTCGCCGATCGCCACGATCCCGGGGGCCCGCCGCGACGGCAGCGGCAGGGCGGTCCAGCGCAGGTCGAACAGGGGTACGTCGGCGGCCCCGGCGGTGTCGGGCTGGTCGGCGCCGACGGGCCGGGAGACCAGCGAGGCGACCCGGGCGACGGGGGCGCCCGTGCCGTCGGCGAGGGTCAGCGACACCGCCGAGCCGGCCCGTTCGACGCGTACCCGGAGGGTGGTGGCGCCGACGGCGGAGAGCGCGACGCCCGACCACGCGAACGGGAGCCGGGCCCCGGAGGCGTCGGCGTCGGCGTCGTCGGTGAGGCCGACGACGTGCAGCGCCGCGTCCAGCAGCGCCGGGTGGATGGCGAACGCCCCGGGGGTGGTGCCGTCCGGCAGCGCGACCTCCGCGAAGACCGCCTCGCCGGTACGCCACGCGGCGCGCAGCCCGCGGAACGTCGGCCCGTGGTCGACGCCGAGCCGGCCGAGCTGCTCGTAGATCGGCTCGACCGGTACGGCGGCGGCGTCGGGCGGCGGCCACTCGGTCAGCGCCCCGCCGATGTCGGCGGCTGCGGGCGCGAGGACGCCCTCGGCGTGCCGGGTCCAGTCGCCGCGCGGGTCGTCGGCCGGGCGGGAGTGGATGGCGACGCGACGGCGGCCGTGCTCGTCGGGAGCGCCGAGGGTGAGCTGCACGGCACGGGCGCCCTGCTCGGGCAGCACGAGCGGGGCGGCGAGGGTCAGTTCGTCGAGCGCGTCGCAGCCGGCCTGCCCGCCCGCGTGCAGCGCCATCTCGACCAGCGCGGTGCCCGGAACGACGACGGAGCCCCAGACCACGTGGTCGGCGAGCCACGGCTGGGTCCGCACCGAGAGCCGGCCGCCGTGGATGCGTACGTCGTCGGCGGCGGAGACGAGCTCGGCGTTCAGCAGGGGGTGCCGGCCGTTGCGTACGCCGAGGCCGGAGGCGTCGGCGCCACCCCCGGTCGGGCCGGCGTCGAGCCAGTAGCGCTGGCGCTGGAAGGCGTACGTGGGCAGGTCGACGGTCCGGGGCGGCTGGCCGGTCTGCGCGGTGAACCACGCCGCCCAGTCCACCGGCGTGCCCGTCACGCGCAACCTGGCCAACGCCGTCACCAGGGCGGTGGTGTCGGACTGGTCCCGGCGCAACGCGGGAACGTGGTGAACCGGCCGGTCGGCAGGGGTGTCCGCGGCCATCGCCGTCAGGGTCGCGTCCGGGCCGACCTCCAGGAACGTGCCCACCCCGCACCCGTGCAGAGTCGCGACCGCGTCGGAGAACCGGACCGCCTCCCGCACATGCCGCACCCAGTACCCCGGCGAGGCGATCTCACCCGGATCAGCCAACCCACCGGTGACGTTGGAGACGATCGGCAGCTTCGGTGCCTGCCAGGTCAGCGAGTCGAGCACCGCACGGAACCCGTCCAGCATCGGCTCCATCAACCTCGAATGGAACGCGTGACTCACCGACAACCGCTTGACCCGCCAACCCCGCTCCACGCAGAGCTGCCCGACCCGGTCAAGGTCAACTTCTGCACCGGACAGCACCACCGACCGCGGCCCGTTCACCGCCGCCACATCCACGCCGTCACCGGCCAACTCGCGGACCTCGCCCTCGGACGCGCCCACAGCCAGCATCCCGCCACCGGACGGGAGCGCCTGCATCAACGAACCCCGCGCCGCAACCAAAGTGCACGCGTCCTCCAACGACAGCACCCCCGCCACATAGGCGGCAGCCACCTCACCGATCGAATGCCCGGCGAGGTAGTCCGGCCGCACACCCCACGACGACAACAACTCGTACAGGGCCACCTCGACCGCGAACAAACCCGCCTGCGTGTAGACCGTCTGATCCAGCAGGTCGGGCTCACCGAACACCACGTCCCGCAACGACCGCGGCAACCGGCCCTCGAAACGGGCACACACCCCGTCGAACGCCTCCGCGAACACCGGGAACACGTCGTACAACCCACGACCCATCCCCACCCGCTGCGAACCCTGACCCGTGAAGAGGAACGCCCGACGGCCCACGACCTGCTCACCGGCGACCACACCCGAAAGCACCGAGCCCTCGGCCAGGGCACCCAGTCCGGCCAGCAGTTCCTCGCGGTCCGAGCCCAATACCACCGCCCGGTGCTCCAACGCCGCCCGCGACGTCGCCAGTGACCAGCCCACTTCCACCGCCGGCACACCCGACTCCCGCCGGACGAACTCCGCCAACCGCGCCGCCTGACCGGACACCGCCTCCGCCGACCGCCCCGACACCAACCACGGCACCACCGGCAGACCCACCACGGCCGACGCCTCGACCGCCACCGCCTCCGCCTGCTCCACGATCACGTGCGCGTTGGTCCCGGAGATCCCGAACGACGACACCGCCGCCCGACGCGGCCGATCCACCACCGGCCACGACCGCGACTCCGTCACCAAAGCCACCGCACCCGACGACCAGTCCACCCTCGACGACGGCGCATCCACATGCAGCGTCGCCGGCACCACCCCGTGCCGCATCGCCAGGACCATCTTGATCACACCCGCCACCCCAGCAGCGGCCTGCGTGTGACCCAGGTTCGACTTCACCGACCCCAACAACAACGGCTCCACGCCGTCACGGCCCTGACCGTAGGTGGCAAGGAGGGCCTGCGCCTCGATCGGATCACCCAGGGTCGTACCCGTGCCGTGCGCCTCCACCACATCCACGTCGGCAGGAGACAACCGCGCGTTCGCCAGAGCCTGCCGGATCACCCGCTGCTGCGACGGACCGTTCGGCGCCGTCAACCCGTTCGACGCCCCGTCCTGGTTCACGGCGGTCCCCCGCACCACCGCGAGCACCCGGTGGCCCAGACGCCGCGCGTCGGACAGCCGCTCGACGAGGAGCATCCCGACGCCCTCGGCGAGGGAGGTGCCGTCGGCACCGTCGGCGAACGCCCGGCACCGGGCGGACATGGACAGGTTGCCCTGGCGGGTGAAGTCGACGAACACGGCGGGCGTGGGCATGACCGTCACGCCGCCGGCCAGGGCCAGGTCGGACTCGCCGGAGCGCAGCGACTGCACGGCGAGGTGTAGCGCCACCAGCGAGGACGAGCACGCGGTGTCGACGGTCACCGCCGGCCCCTCGAAGCCGAACGCGTACGCGACCCGGCCGGAGCTGATGCTGCCGGCGTTGCCGAGGCCGAGGTAGTCGACGACGCCGTCGGGCACGTCGGCGGCACCGGCGGCGTAGTCGGCGTGGGTGAGCCCGGCGAAGACGCCGACGCGGGCGCCCTTCAGCCCGACGGGGTCGACCCCGGCGGACTCGAACGCCTTCCACGAGGTCTCCAGCAGCAGCCGCTGCTGCGGGTCCATGGCCAGGGCCTCGCGGGGCGAGATGCCGAAGAAGCGCGGGTCGAAGTCACCCGCGTCGTGGACGAAGCCGCCCTCGCGTACGCAGGACGTCCCGGGGCGTTCCCGGGTCGGGTCGTACAGCTCGGTGAGGTCCCAGCCACGGTCGGTCGGGAACGGGCCGACGGCGTCCCCGGACGCGGCGACGAGATCCCACAATCCCTCGGGGGAGGTGATCCCGCCGGGAAAGCGGCAGGCCATGCCGACGATGGCGATGGGCTGCTGCGCCTCGTCCTCGACGTCACGGAGCCGTTGCCGGGTCCGGCGCAGGTCGGTGGTGACCCTCTTCAGGTACTCCCGGAGCTTTTCTTCGGTGTCCATCAACCTGACCCATCGCGGTGGCCGGCGGAGACCTGACGTAGGCGACGGTACGAATGCGCGAATTCCTCAGGCCAGATCGGTTGTCGTCCCTTGAGCACAATTCTGCCGAGAGCCACGGGTCCCCTCTGCGGGGGAAAGCTATGGCGTCGCCATGACCTGCGACAACCCCTAACCCACGCCGCCGTCCGCTAGGGGTGGCCCCGGCCCGGTGGATCCGATTAGCGTCCGTTTGATCGCACGGCGCCCGCGCTGACGGCGGCGCCACCGGTGGAAGGACCGTGTACGAATGACCGACTCAGACAACGGCCTGTGGGTCCGCCGGTTCCACCCGGCGCCGGCCGGATCCCCGCGGCTGGTATGCCTGCCGCACGCCGGCGGGTCCGCGAGTTTCTACTTCCCGGTGTCGCGGGCGCTGTCGCCGGCCGTGGAGGTTCTCGCCATCCAGTACCCGGGGCGGCAGGACCGCCGCCACGAGCCGTGCGTCGGCACGATCCCGGAACTGGCCCGGCAGGTGTTCGGGGTGCTGGAGCCGTGGCTGGACCAGCCGCTGGCGATCTTCGGGCACAGCATGGGCGCGACCCTGGGCTTCGAGGTGGCGCGCCTGATGGAGGCGGAGACGGGGCGGCCGGCGGCGCACCTGTTCCCGTCCGGGCGGCGGGCGCCGTCGTGCCACCGGCACGAGACGGTGCACCTGCTCGACGACGAGGGCCTGCTCGCCGACATGAGGAAGCTGAGCGGCACGAACGCCGCCGTGCTGGGTGACCCGGAGCTGCTGCGGGCGGCACTGCCGGCGATCCGCAACGACTACCGGGCGGCGGAGACGTACGAGTACGCGCCGGGGCCGGCGCTGAGCTGCCCGGTGACGGTGTTCACCGGCGACGACGACCCGAAGGCCACGGTCGACGAGGCGAAGGCGTGGGAGCAGCACACCACGGGCGCGTTCGACCTGCACGTCTTCCCGGGCGGGCACTTCTTCGTGGCCCAGCACCAGGCGGCGATCCTGCGTACCATCTCGGCGGCCCTGGCCGGGACGGCGGCCCGCTGACCGCGCGGACGAGAACACGGCGCGGCCCCCGCCGCCCGGGACGCCCCGGGGCGGCGGGGGCCGCGTCGTGTGTCACGGCTTGTGGCCGACGGCGATGACGTAGTCCAGCAGCGCCAGCTCCTTCTTGATCAGCTTCTCGTCGCGCCAGTGGTTGGCCATGCCCTTGACCGCGCTGCGCTCGACCTCGGCCTGGAAGGCCGGGTCGCTGGGCCGGTTGGCCTGGAACTGCCGCCAGCCCTCCCAGGTGTGGTCCTGGATGGACTGCACGTCGACGTTGGCGAAGCCGGCGGCGGCCAACTGCTCGGCGTAGCGAGCCCGGTCGTGCCAGTTCTCGTCGGGGATGCTGAACTTGACGAAGCTGAGCGGGCCGGCGCTGATCGACATCCGGGGGGTGCCGTTGCTCAGCGGGATGATGTCGGCGGTGGCGAGGGTGCCGCCGGGCTTCAGCACCCGGAACGCCTCGGCGAAGAAGGCGCTGCGCGGGTAGAAGTGGAACGCCGACTCCAACGCCACCACCCGGTCGAACGTGTTGTCCTCGAACGGCAGCTCGGTGGCGGTGCCGAGCTGGAACTGGGCCTGCTCGGCGAGGCCCTCCTCGCGGGCGCGGTCCTGGGCGTGCTCGACGTGCCGGGGGGTGACGTTGATGCCGTGCACCTTGGCCACCCGGCGGTTCCGCAGCCAGGCGAAGTCCTGGTCGCCGTAGCCGAACCCGACGTCGAGGACGGTGTCGTCGGGCTTGAAGCCGGCGGCGTCGGCGAGCTTCATGGCCAGCGCCTCGCCGGCCACGTCGAGGCTGGTCACCCCCTCCTCCCAGTACCCGACGTTCATGTAGCGCGTGGTGCGGGCGGCGAACTCCACGCCCGGGGCCTGGATCTCGTAGAAGCGGCGGACGCGGGTGACCGGGTCCTTGGTGGTCAGGGTCCGGATGAGCCGGCCGAGCGTGCGCATGTTCTCGAACAAGTGAACTCCTTCTCGAGGGGTGGTCAGGGTTGCAGCGCCCGGGCGGACACCTGCTGGCGCAGGTCGTCCACCAGGGCGGCCAGGCCGTCCGGGCCCGCCGCCACGCCGAAGACGTAGAAGTCGGGCCGGATCAGCACGGCATCGGCGGCCGCGCCGTCCAGGTACGTCAGTAGGACACCGTCGAGGTCGACGGCGTCTCCGTCGGCGGTGGGGGCGGCGTCGCCGGGGCGGACGGTGACCCGGCGGGCGTCGAGGACGTCGAGGAACGCCGCCCGGTCCACGTCGAGGTCGGGGGCCGGGTCGTCGCGGGTGAGGAGCACGAAACCGGTGCCGACGACCTCGTCGAACCGTCCGGTGCGTCCGCCGGCGGTCACCCGGCCCTGGGGCGCGGGGTCCCCGGCGTGTGGGACGGGCGCGCCGTCGGCGGCTCGGTGCAGCACGCCGTCGACGATGGCCTCGCGCAGCGACCGGGCGTGCCGCTGCTGGGTACGCCGACGCAGCGCGGCGAGCATCACCGAGTCGCGGCCGGCGGCCTGCTTCGGATCGGTCTCGCAGATCACCTTGCCGGAGTCGATGGACATCCGGATGGCGTGCTGCACGTGCGCCCGCCGCTCCACCTCGTACGTGTCGAGCAGCGCCGGGTCGGCGAGGCCCCGGTGGACGAGGTCCAGCTTCCACGCCAGGTTGACCGCGTCACGGAAACCGGAGCTCATGCCCTGGCCGAGGAACGGGGGCATGACATGGGCGGCGTCCCCGGCGAGGAACACTCGGCCGGAGCGCCACCGGTCGACGTAGCAGGCCTGGGTGGTGTAGACGCCGTACCGGTCGAGGCGGGCGGTGTCGGGGGTGATGTCGAACAGGCCGAGCAGCCGCCACACGCTGTCGAGGCTCTGGAACTCCTCCAGGGTCTCCCCCGGCACCCGCATGAACTCCCAGCGGCGGTGCCCGGGTCCGGCGGAGACTGCGGTGCGGGGGCGGGCCGGGTCGCAGATCTGCAGGTTGTTGGGCTTGAAGTCGACCGGCTCGTTGAGCACGACGTCGCAGACCAGCCAGTCGTGGGTGAAGCCGAGGTCGGTGACGCCCGCGTCGAGCCAGCGGCGGACGAAGCTGTTCGCCCCGTCGCAGCCGAGCACCCAGCCGGCGGTGAAGGAGTGCTCGGCGCCGGCCGCGTCGACGGCGGTGACGTCCACCCGGTCGCCGTGGTCGGCCAGCGCCGTCACCTCCAGCCCGCGCAGCACCTCGACGCCGGGCAGGGCGGCGCCCCGCTCGGCGAGGCGGTCCTCCAGGCCGGGCTGGTAGAAGGAGGTGGAGTCGGGCCAGCCGGCGGGGCCGTCCTCGGCGACCTTGACGTGCAGCAGGGTCCGGCCGAAGCCGTTCTTCCAGGTGTACTCGCCGGACAGCTCGGTGACCGGGTCGTCGGCGGCCGGCGCGAGCACGTCGGCCAGGCCGCAGGCCGCGAGGATGCGGCTGGCCTCGCCGTCGTACGACACGGCCCGGGGCATGCTGTACGGGGTGGTGTGCTTCTCCACCACCCGCACGGTGAGGCCGCGCTGGGCGAGCAGGATCGCCGCCACCTGCCCGACCGGGCCGTAGCCCACGATCAGTACGTCGGTCATCGCCGTCCCTCGTGTAGTCCGCGTCGGGCCCGCGTCAGAGCCCGAGTTCCTGGTCGATCAGGCTGAAGATCTCGTCGTCGCTGGCGTCGTCGAGGTCGAGGTCGTCGTCGCTGGCGGAGGCGCCGCGCATCGTGCGCCACTTGGCGACCAGCACCTCCAGCCGGGCGGCGACCTGGGTGTGCAGCTCCGGCTCGACCACCGTCTCGGTCAGCGCCCGCTCCAGGCTCTCCAGCTCGGTGAGGATCGCCGGGACCGCCTCGCCGCCGTCGGGGACGAGCTGGGCGCGCAGGTGTCCGGCCAGCGCGGTCGGGTCCGGGTAGTCGAAGATCACCGTCGCGGGCAGCCGGTGGCCGGTGGCCTCGGCGAGCCGGTTGCGCAGCTCGACGGCGGTCAGCGAGTCGAAGCCGATCTCGTTGAACGCCTGGCCGGGCCGGATGGCGTCCGGGCTGGCGTGGCCGAGCACGGTGGCCGCCTCGGCGCGTACCAGGTCGAGCAGCAGGGCCGACTGCTCGGCGGCGGTGAGCGCCCGGAGCCGGCCGGCGAGGTCCCGGCCGCCGCCGGCCGTCGCAGACCGGGCGCGGGGGCGTTCCCGCCGCACCAGGCCGCGCATGAGCGCGGGTACGGCGGCCCGGTCGGCGAGGGCGGCCACGTCGACCCGGGTGGGCACCAGGTGCTCCTCGGGCGCGGCCAGTCCGGCGTCGAACAGGGCCATCCCGAGGTCGGAGGGGATGGCGAGCTGGCCGTCGCGGGCGGTGATCCGGGGGTCGGTGCGGTCCAGCTTGGCGGTCATCGCGCTGGCCTGCTCCCAGAGCCCCCACGCGTACGACTGGGCGGGCAGGCCGGCGCCGCGCCGGGCGTGGGCGAGCGCGTCGAGGTACGCGTTGGCGGCGGCGTAGTTGCCCTGCCCGGGTACGCCGAACACGCCGGCGCCGGAGGAGAACAGCACGAACGCGGCCAGGTCGAGGTGGCGGGTCGCCTCGTCGAGGTGCCGGGCGGCGTCCACCTTGGGCCGGAACACGGTGTCGATCCGCTCCGGGGTGAGCGCGGTGACCACGCCGTCGTCGAGGACGCCGGCGAGGTGGACCACGGCGGTGAGCGGGTGCTCGGCCGGCACGGCGGCGACCAGCCGGGCCACGGCGTCGCGGTCGGCGACGTCGGCGGCGGCCACGGTGACGGTGGCGCCGAGGGCGGTCAGCTCCCCGGTCAGCTCGGCCGCGCCGGGGGCGTCCGGGCCGCCGCGGCTGGCGAGCAGGAGGTGGCGCACTCCGTGCCGGGTGACCAGGCGGCGGGCGACGAGCCCGCCGAGCAGGCCGGTGCCGCCGGTGACGAGGACGGTGCCGTCGGGTTGCCAGCGGGCCGGCATGGCGAGCACGACCTTGCCGACGTGCCGGGCCTGGCTGACGTACCGGAAGGCGTCGGGCGCCTGGCGGACGTCCCAGGCGCGTACCGGCAGCGGGGTGAGCGTCCCGGCCGCGAACAGGCCCATGAGCTCGACGAGCATCCGCTGGAGCTCGTCGGGGTCGACGGTGGTCAGGTCGTACGCCTGGTAGGCGACGCCGGGGTGGTCGGCGGCGACCTGGTCGGGGTCGCGCAGGTCGGTCTTGCCCATCTCGACGAACCGGCCGCCGCGGGGCAGCAGCCGCAACGACGCGTCGACGAACTCCCGGGCGAGGGAGTCGAGCACGACGTCGACGCCGCGTCCGTCGGTGGCGGCGAGGAACGCCGCCTCGAAGTCGAGGGTGCGGGACGAGGCGAGGTGGTCGTCGGGGACGCCCATGGCCCGCAGGGCGGGCCACTTGCCGGGGCTGGCGGTGGCGTACACGTCGGCGCCGAGGTGGCGGGCGAGCTGGACGGCGGCCATGCCGACGCCGCCGGCGGCGGCGTGCACCAGCACGGACTCGCCGGCCCGCAGCCGGGCCAGGTTGACCAGCCCGTGGTACGCGGTGAGGAACACCACCGGCACCGAGGCGGCCTGCGCGAACGTCCAGCCGGCGGGCACCGGCACGAGCAGCCGGCGGTCGGTGACCGCGACCGGGCCGAAGCAGCCGACGAAGACGCCGAGCACCGGGTCGCCGGGGCGCAGGTCGGTGACGGCCGCGCCGACCTCGGTGACCACGCCGGCGGCCTCGCCGCCGGGCGGGCCGGGGTCGCCCGGGTAGAGGCCGAGCGCGTTGAGCACGTCGCGGAAGTTGAGGCCGGCGGCGCGTACCCGGACCCGTACCTCCAGCGGGCCGAGCGGCGCGTCGGCGGCGTCGGTGGCGACGAGGGCGAGGTTCTCCAGGCTGCCGCGCGTCGGGACGTCGAGCCGCCAGGCGTCCGCGCCGGCCGGCGGGGTGAGCGTCGGCGCGTCGGCGCGGCGGGCCAGCCGGGGGGCGTGTGGGGCGCCGCCGCGCAGCGCCACCTGGGGCTCCCCGGCTGCGAGGACGGCGGCGAGGTCGGCGACGGTGGGCTCGGCGTCGGCGTCGAGCAGGACGAACCGGTCGGGGTGCTCGGACTGCGCGGAGCGCACCAGACCCCAGGCGGTCGCCGCGTCCGGGTCGGTCACCTCGGCGGGGCTGTGCACGCCGACCGCGCCCCGGGTGAGCAGGACCAGTGGGGTCTCCGCCCAGCGGGGGTCGGCGAGCCAGCCCTGGACGAGGGCGAGCGCCTGGGCGGCGACGCCGCGTGCCCGGTCGGTGCCGGCCGCAGCCCCGGCGCCGCCCGTGTCCGGCCCGTTCGGCGCGGGGTGGGCACCGCCGAGCGGGGCGAGGACGGCGTCCGGCGGGGGCGCGCCGTCGTCGACGGCACGGGCCAGGGCGGTCAGGTCGGGGTGGTGCGGGAGCCCCGCGACGGCCGGGCCGAGCGCCACGACCCGGGCCGGTCCGGCCGGCTCCGGGGCGGCCAGCGGCTGCCAGCCGAGGCGGAACAGGGCGTCGCGGACGCTCGCGTCCTCGGCGCCGAGCTCGGCGCGGGAGATGGGGCGCATGGCCAGGGACGCCACCTCGGCGACCGGCTCGCCGGCCGCGTCGGCGACGGTCAGGGCGATCGCCTGCGGCGCGACCTGGGTGACGCGGACGCGCAGCGCGGTGGCGCCGGCGGCGTGCAGGGTGACGCCGTTCCAGGCGAACGGCAGCAGCAGCCGTCCCGCCCCGGCCTTGGCGAGGCCGCCGAAGTGCGCGGCGTGCAGTGCGGCGTCGAGCAGGGCCGGGTGCAGCCCGTAGCGGGTGGCGTCGGCCCGCTCGGCCGGGGGCAGCTCCACCTCGGCGTACACCTCGTCGCCGCTGGTCCACACGGCGCGCAGCCCCTGGAACGCGGGCCCGTACGCGTACCCGTCGGCGGCGAGCCCGGCGTAGAAGCCGGCCAGGTCGACGGCGCGGGCGTGCGGCGGCGGCCAGGCGGCGAGGTCCGCGGGCGGGGTCGGCGAGTCGGCGGTGGACAGGGTGGCGGTGGCGTGCCGGGTCCACGGGGCGTCGGCCGGCTCGTCGGCGGGCCGGGAGTGCAGGGTCACCGGGCGGCGGCCGTCGTCGCCGGCCGGGCCCACGGCCACCTGCACCTGGGTTGCCCCGTCGGCGGGCAGGGCGAGTGGCGTCTCGATGACCAGCTCGTCGAGGCCGGGGCAGCCGACCTCGTCGCCGGCGCGCAGGCACAGTTCGACCAGGCCGGTGCCGGGCACGAGCACGGTCTCCATGACCCGGTGGTCGGCCAGCCACGGCTGGGCGGCGGCGGAGAGCCGGCCGGTGAGCAGGTGGCCCTTCGCCTCGGCGAGGGCCACGGACGCGCCGAGCAGCGGGTGCCCGGCGGCGTCGAGGCCGGCGGCGCCCACGTCGCCGGGGCCGCTGACGGGGCGGGGCCAGTAGCGGCGGTGGGCGAACGCGTACGTGGGCAGGTCGACGTGGCGCCCGCCGGCCAGGGCCGGCCGCCAGTCCACCGGCACCCCGGCCACGTGCAGCTGGGCCAGGGAGAGCAGGAACCGGGCCCGGTCGCCCTGGTCGCGCTGTACCGAGCCGACCACGATGGTGTCGTGGTCGGCGAGGGTCTCCTCGATGCCGACGGTGAGCACCGGGTGGGGGCTGCACTCGACGTACGTGTCGTGGCCCTCAGCGGCCAGCGCCCGGACGGCCCGTTCCAGCTCGACTGGCTGACGCAGGTTGCGGTACCAGTAGTCGGGACCCAGCTCGGTGCCGTCGACCCAGCGCAGGTCGGTGGTGGAGAACATCGGCACGGCGGCCGGGCCGGGCGTGATGCCGGCGAGGGCGTCGGCCAGCTCGTCGCGGATGCGTTCGACGTGCGCGGAGTGGGAGGCGTAGTCGACGGCGATGCGGCGTACCCGGGCGTTCTCGGTGGCCAGGTTCGCGAGCAGTTCCTCGACGGCGGCCTCCTCGCCGGAGACCACCACGGCGGCGGGGCCGTTGACGGCGGCCACGGCGATCCGGTCCCCGTACGGGGCGACCCGCTCGCGGACCACGTCGGCGGGCAGCGCGACCGAGGCCATCGCCCCGTGCCCGGCGAGGGCCCGGATGGCGCGGCTGCGCAGCGCCACGACGCGGGCGGCGTCGGGCAGGGAGAGGATCCCGGCCACGCAGGCGGCGGCGATCTCGCCCTGCGAGTGGCCGACCACGGCGGCCGGCTGCACGCCGTACGAGCGCCACAGCTCGGCCAGCGACACCATCATGGCGAACAGGGCGGGCTGCACCACGTCGACCTGGTCGAGGCTCGGCGCGCCGGGGGTCTGGCGCAGCACGTCCAGCAGCGACCAGTTCAGGTGCGGGCGCAGCGCGGCGTCGCAGGCGGCCATCCGCTCGGCGAACACGGGCGCCTGGTCGAGCAGGTCCAGCCCCATGCCGAGCCACTGGGAGCCCTGGCCGGGGAAGACGAAAACGCACCGGCCGGCCGGGCCGGCGTCGCCGCGTACCAGCTCGGGGGCCGGCCGGCCCTCGGCGAGCGCGTCGAGGGCGGCGGCGACCCGCTCGGGGTCGGCGCCGACGAGCACGGCCCGGGCGTCGAACGCGGTCCGGGTGGTGGCCAGTGACCAGGTCACGTCGATGGGGCGCTGGTCGGTGTACGCGGCGAGGTGGGCGCGCAGCCGCCGGGCCTGCCCGGCCAGCGCCTCGGGGGTACGGGCCGACAGCAGCCACGGCAGCGCGGCGGGTTCGGCTGGCTCGGCGGGTGGCTCGTCGACCGGGGTGGGCTCGTCGGCCGAGGCGGCCTCGACGATGACGTGGGCGTTGGTGCCGCTGATGCCGAACGACGACACGCCGGCCCGCGCCGGCCGGTCCACACGGGGCCACGGCCGGGCCTCGGTGAGCAGTTCGACCGACCCGGCGTCCCAGTCGACCCGGGAGGTGCGCCGCGCGGCGTGCAGGGTGCGGGGCAGGACGCCGTGCCGCATGGCGAGCACCATCTTGATCACGCCGGCGACCCCGGCCGCGGCCTGCGTGTGCCCGAGGTTGGACTTGACGGAACCGAGCAGCACGGGCGGGGCGTCGGCGGGGCGCTGGCCGTACGTGGCGAGGATCGCCTCGGCCTCGATCGGGTCGCCGAGCGGGGTGCCGGTGCCGTGCGCCTCGACCACGTCCACGTCGGCGGGGGTCAGCCGGGCGGCGCCGAGCGCGGCGCGGATCACCCGCTCCTGGGAGGGGCCGTTCGGGGCGGTCAGCCCGTTGGACGCGCCGTCCTGGTTCACGGCGGTGCCGCGCACCACGGCGAGGACGGGGTGGCCGCGACGGCGGGCGTCGGAGAGCCGTTCGACGACAAGCATGCCGACGCCCTCGGACATGCCGAACCCGTCGGCCTCCTCCGCGAACGCCTTGCACCGGCCGTCGGCGGCGAGGCCGCGCTGGCGGCTGAACCCGGTCAGCCCGGCGGGGCTGGACAGCACGGACACTCCGCCGGCCAGGGCCAGGTCGCAGTCGCCCTGGCGCAGCGCCTGGACGGCCAGGTGCAGCGCGACGAGGGACGCCGAGCAGGCGGTGTCCACGGTGACGGCGGGCCCTTCCAGCCCGAGGGCGTACGCGACGCGGCCGGACAGGACGCTGCCGGCCGTGCCGGTGAGCAGGTGCCCCTCGTCGGCGGTGACCTCCCCGTCGTCGGAGGGGACGCCGGGGGCGATCTGGTCGGCGTAGTCCTGGCCGTGGGTGCCGGCGAAGACGCCGGTGCGGCTGCCGCGCAGCCCACCCGGGTCGATGCCGGCCCGTTCCAGGGCCTCCCAGGAGGTCTCCAGCAGCAGCCGGTGCTGCGGGTCCATGGCGAGGGCCTCGCGGGGGCTGATGCCGAAGAACTCGGCGTCGAAGTCGGCGATCCCGGTGAGGAACCCGCCCGAGCGCACGTACGTCTTCCCGGGCGTGCCCGGCACGGGGTCGTACAGGTCGGCGAGGGGCCAGCCCCGGTCGGTGGGCAGGTCGCCGACGACGTCGGCGCCGGCGTCGAGCAGCCCCCACAGCTCCTCGGGGGAGCCGATGCCGCCGGGGAACCGGCACGCCATGGCGACGACGGCGACCGGCTCGTCCAGGGCGACGGTGCTCGCGTCGGCGACCTCGGTGGCGGCGGTGCCGAGCAGCCGGGCGTGCAGGTGGGCGGCGAGCGCCTCCGGGGTGGGGTGGTTGAACACGGCGTGCGGCGCGAGCCGGACGCCGGTGGCGGCGGAGAGCCGGTTGCTCAGCTCGACCGCCATGAGGGAGTCGAAGCCGAGTTCCTTGAACGGGCGGCGGGGTTCGACCTGCTCGGGGCCGGCGTGCCCGACGACGGTGGCGCACCGGGTGCGGACCAGGTCCAGCAGCACGGCGGCGCGCTCGGGCTCGGCCAGCCCGGCCAGCCGGTCGGCGAACCCGGACCCGGACGTGGCGGCCTCCGCGTGGTTGACGGCCCGGCGCGGCGGCGGGGGCAGCAGCGCCCGCAGCAGGGCGGGCGCCTCCCCGGTGGCCCGGACGGCGGCCAGGTCCAGCCCGATCGGCACGACGGCGGGCCGGTCGGCGTGCAGCGCGGCGTCGAACAGGGCCAGGCCGGCGGTGGTGTCGAGGGGGCGGGTGCCGCCCCGGGCGAGGCGGGCCAGGTCGGCCTGGCTGAGCCGGCCGGCCATGCCGTCCCCTTCCGCCCACAGGCCCCACGCCAGGGCGGTGGCCGGTAGGCCGGCGGCACGGCGGTGCGCGGCGAGCGCGTCGAGGAACGCGTTGCCGGCCGCGTAGTTGCCCTGGCCGGGGCTGCCGAAGACGGCGGCGGCCGAGGAGAACAGCACGAACGCGGCGAGGTCGAGGCCGGCGGTCAGCTCGTGCAGGTGCCACGCGCCGTGCACCTTGGCCCGCAGGGTCCGCTCCCAGCGGGCCGCGTCGAGGCCGGTGAGCAGCGCGTCGTCGGTGGCCCCGGCGGCGTGCACGACGGCGACCAGCCGGTCGGCCAGCGGGGCGACGACCGCTTCGAGGACGGCCCGGTCGGCGACGTCGGCGGCGACCAGCCGGACGGTGACCCCGGCGTCGGTCAGCTCGGTCATCCAGTCGGCGGGCCGCGCGGTGCGGCTGATCAGCACCAGCTCGGCGACGCCGTGCGCGCGGGCGAGGTGCGTGGCGACGTGCCGGCCGACGCCGCCGGTGCCGCCGGTGACCAGCACGGTGCCGCCTGCGAGGGCCGGGTGCGGCGCGCCGGGGGCGGTGCCGGCCTCGGCACGCGGCGCCGCCGGCCCGGGTGGTGCGGCGGGGTGGTCGACCGGACGGAGCCGGGGCAGCAGAGCGCGGCCGTCGCGGACGGCCACCTCCGGCTCGTCGGGGCCGACGGCCAGGGCCGCGCGGACGGCCGCGTCGTCGCCCGCGTCGAGGGTGAGCAGGAGGAACCGGTCGGGGTGCTCGGCCTGGGCGACCCGGACCAGCCCGGCGACCGGGGCGTGCACGGGGTCGCCGTCGCGCACGGCGAGGGCGAGCCGGGTGGTCTCCGCGCGGGGGTCGTCGAGCCAGCGCTGGAGCAGGCCGAGGACCTCCAGCCCGACGGCGTGCGCCCGCTCGGGCACGGCGTGCCCGGGGTCGCCGTCGCCGACCCGCAGCACCAACAGCGGCGGCAGCGGCCCGCCCGGGGGCGTGCCGTCGGCGAGGGTCCAGGCGGGCACCGGCGCGGGCGGGCCGGCCGGGGGCAGCCAGTCGACGGCGTACAGGCCGGCGGGCGCCGGGACGGCGGCAGAGGCTTCGGCGGGCGGCAGGTCGACCGCCCGCAGCACCACCCGGTCCGCGTCCAGCACGGGCGCGCCGGCGTCGTCGACGGCGCTGAGCGCGACCGCGTCCGCCCCGGCGGGGGCGAGACAGACCCGCAGCGCGTGCGCGCCGGCGGCGTGGGCCCGGACGCCCGACCAGTCGGTGGGCGCGACGGTCGCGCCGGCCTCGGCGACGGTCGGGAAGTCGGCGAGCGGCAGCAGGCGCAGGGCCGCGTCCAGCACCAGCGGGTGTACGCCGTACCGCTCGGCGTCGGCGTCGCGGGCGTCCTCCGGCAGGCGTACGTCCACGTACAGCCGGTCCCCGGCGACCCACGCGGCCCGGGCCAGGTCGCCGGCCAGCGCGCGGCGCTGTGGCGTGCCGAGGTCCACGGGGCGTGCCCCGGCGGGCGGCCAGGGGGCGCCGGCCGGTCCGGCGGCGGGCGAAAGGGCCGGCCCGGCGTGCGAGAGCGCCGGAGCGGCCTGCGGGTCGGGCGGGGCGAGCACCGCCTCGGCCACCTCCCGCCAGGGCTGGTCGTCGCCGGCCCGGACGTGGCAGCGGGCGACCCGGCGCAGGTGCTCGTCCGGCCCGTCGACGGTGACCTGCACGTCCACGGCCAGCCCGGCGGGCAGCGGCACCGGCGCGGGGACGGTCAACCGCTCCACGGTCGGGGCGTCGAGGAGCCCGCCGAGGTGGGTGAGCACGTCGAGCAGGGCGGTGGCGGGCAGCAGCGGCGGCGCGCCGTCGGCCGGCGGGGCCAGCCACGGGTGGGTGGCCGCGGCGACCCGGCCGGTGCAGACGACCTGCCCGGTGCCGGCGACCGGCAGCACCGCGCCGAGCAGCGGGTGCCCGGCGTCGGCCAGCCCGACGTCGGCGGGACCGCCGGCCACCGCCGAGTACGGCAGCCAGTAGTGCCGGCGCTGGAACGCGTACGTGGGCAGGTCGACGCGGCGGTGCGGGCCGGGGCCGGCCACGGCGGCCAGGTCCACGGCGACGCCCCGCGTGTGCAGCCGAGCCACGGCGGCGAGCAGCGCGTCGGGTTCGCCGTCGACGCCGCGCACGGCGGGCACGAACGCCAGGTCGTCGGCCTCGGCGGCCAGGCAGTCCTGGGCCATCGCGGTGAGCACGCCGGCCGGGCCGATCTCCAGGAACGTGGTGACGCCCTGGCGGCGCAGGGCGCGCACCCCGTCGAGGAAGCGGACGGTGCCCCGGACGTGCGCCACCCAGTACTCGGGCGAGCAGAGCCGGGCCGGGTCGACCGGCTCGCCGGTCAGGTTGGACACCATCGGCAGGTGCGGGGTGCGGTAGGTGAGCCCGGCGGCGACCGCGCGGAACGCCTCGAGCATCGGCTCCATGCGCGGCGAGTGGAACGCGTGCGACACCCGTAGCCGGCTGGTCCGCCGGCCGGCGGCGCGCAGGGTGGCCGCGACGGCCAGCACGGCGTCCGTGTCGCCGGAGAGGACGACGCTGGTCGGGCCGTTGACGGCGGCGAGACCCACCCGGTCGGTCAGGTGGCCGGTCACCTCGGCCTCGTCGGCCTCGACGGCGACCATCGCGCCCCCGTCGGGGAGCTGCTGCATGAGCCGGGCCCGGGCGGCGACCAGGGCCGCCGCGTCGGCGAGGGAGAACACCCCGGCGACGTGCGCGGCGGCCAGCTCGCCGACGGAGTGCCCGCCCACGGCGTCGGGGCGTACGCCCCAGGACCCCAGCAGCCGGTACAGCGCCACCTCGAACGCGAACAGGCCCGGCTGGGTGTACAGGGTCCGGTCGAGCCGGTCGGCCAGCTCGCTCCCCTCCGGCGCGAACACCACGTCCGCGATCCGGTGCGGGGCGTGGCCGGCGAGGCAGCGGTCGAGTTCGGCACAGGCGGCGTCGAAGGCGTCGGCGAAGACGGGGTACGCGGCGTGCAGCGCGCGGCCCATGCCGGGCCGCTGGCCGCCCTGCCCGCCGAACAGCAGGCCGAGCTGCCCGTCGACGACCCGCCCGGTCAGCAGTGCGGCGGTGTCGGGGTCCTCCTCGCCCCGGGTGAGGGCGGTCAGGCCGGCCCGGGCGGCGGCCGGGTCGCCGGCCAGCACCACGGCCCGGTGCTCCAGGGCGGCGCGGGTCGTGGCCAGCGCCTGGCCGACGTCGGCCGGGTCGGTGTCCGCCCCGGGCCCGTCGAGCCAGGCGAGCAGGCGGGCGGCCTGGTCGCGCAGCGCCTCGCCGGTCGCCCCGGACAGCGGCCACGGCACGGGCGGCCGGGCCTCCGGGCCGGCAGCGGGTGCGGCCTGCACCTCAGCCTCGGCGACGCGGCTGGCCACGGCGTCGGCCGTGCGGACCGCCACGGCCTCCGCCTCGGCGGGGGCGGCCTCGACGATGACGTGGGCGTTGGTGCCGCTGATGCCGAACGAGGAGATCCCGGCGCGGCGTGGCCGGCCGGTCCGGGGCCACGGCACGGAATCGGTGAGCAGCTCCACGGCGCCCGCCGACCAGTCCACCTCGGACGTCGGGGCGTCCACGTGCAGGGTGCGCGGCAGCGTCCCGTGCCGCATGGCGAGCACCATCTTGATCACCCCGGCGGCCCCGGCGGCGGCCTGGGTGTGGCCGAGGTTGGACTTCAGCGAGCCGAGGCGCAGCGGCTCCGCGTCGCCGCGTCCCGCCCCGTACGTGGCGAGCAGCGCCTGCGCCTCGATCGGGTCGCCGAGTCTCGTGCCGGTGCCGTGCGCCTCGACGGCGTCCACGTCGGCGGCGGTGAGCCCGGCGGCGGCCAGCGCCCGGCGGATGACCCGCTCCTGGGCCGGCCCGTTGGGGGCGGTGAGCCCGTTGGACGCGCCGTCCTGGTTGACGGCGCTGCCGCACACCACGGCCAGCACGGGGTGCCCGTGGCGGCGTGCGTCGGAGAGACGTTCCAGCAGCAGCAGGGCGACGCCCTCGGACCAGCCCGTGCCGTCGGCGCCCTCGGCGAACGCCTTGCACCGGCCGTCCGGGGCCAGCCCGCGCTGCCGGCTGAACTCGACGAACGCCTGCGGCGTACCCATGATCGCGACGCCGCCGGCCACGGCGAGGGTGCAGTCCCCGGCGCGCAGGGCCTGGGCGGCCAGGTGCAGCGACACCAGCGACGACGAGCAGGCGGTGTCGACGGTGACCGCGGGCCCCTCCAGGCCGAGCGCGTACGCGACCCGCCCGGAGACGACGCTGCCGGCGGTGCCCACGCCGAGGTAGCCCTCGGTGCCGGGCGGGGCCTGGCGCAGGTTCGCCGCGTAGTCGTGGTGCATGACGCCCGCGAACACGCCGGTGGCGCTGCCGCGCAGCGAGGTCGGGTCGATGCCGGCCCGCTCGAACAGTTCCCAGGACGTCTCCAGTAGCAGCCGCTGCTGCGGGTCCATGGCCAGCGCCTCGCGGGGGCTGATCGCGAACAGGGTGGCGTCGAAGTCGGCCGCGTCGGGCAGGAACCCGCCCACCCGCACGTACGAGGTGCCGGTCTGGTCGGGGTCGTCGGAGAACAGGTGTGCCAGGTCCCAGCCGCGGTCGGTGGGGAACCCGGTCAGCCCCTCCCGCCCGGAGTCGACGAGGTCCCACAGCTCCTCGGGCGAGGCGACCCCGCCGGGCAGCCGGCAGGCCATGGCCACGATGACGATCGGGTCGTCGGCGGCGGACCAGGCCGGCCCGTCCAGGGCGGCCACCGGCTCCGGGGCGGCGCCGCGCAGCCGGGCGACGAGGTGCCGGGCGAGGGCGTCGGGGCTCGGGTGGTCGAACGCGGCCGTCGCGGAGAGCCGTACCCCGGTGGCGCGGGCCAGCCGGTCGCGCAGCGCGACGGCGGCGACGGAGGTGAAGCCGAGTTCCTTGAACGCGCGGGCCGGGCGGACGGCCGCCGGGCCGGGCAGGCCGGCGACCTCGGCGGTGGCGGCGCGGACCAGGTCGAGCAGGAGCCGGTCGCCCTCGGCGGTGGTCAGCGCGGCCAGGCGGCGGCGCAGCTCGGCGACGTCGGCGTCGCCGGCGGGGCCGGTTCCGGCGGGCGCGCGCCAGGCCGGGTGCGCCGGGTCGGCCGGGCCGGCGAGCAGGACGAGGTCGTCGCCGTCGTGGGCGGCGTCGAACGCGGCGAGGTCGGCGCGGACGGCGGCTGCGGCCTGGTCCGGGCCGCCCGACACGGATTCGTCGGGCCCGGCGGGCCCGGCCGCCGGGCCCAGCCCGCCGCTCGTACCGACCAGCCGGGCGGGCAGGCCCGCCGCGCGGCGGCGGGCGACCAGGGTGTTCAGGGCGCCGACGGCCGCCGACGCCCGCTCCCGGCCGGCGGCGCCGCGCAGCAGGGCCGCCGGGGCGAGGACGGTGAACGCCGTGGCGGCGGCGTGCCGGGTCCGGGCGTCCAGCGCCTCGGCGAGGGCGAGCAGCCGGGCGACGGCGTCGTCGGCGGCGAAGTCGTCGTCGACCGGGCAGAGGAACACCGCGCCGAGCGGCGCGTCGTCTCCGGCGGCCCGTCCGGCGCGTAGCGCGGTGGCCTCGGCGCCAGCCGCGACCAGGTCCGCGATCAGGTCGTCGAGGCCGGCCGTCGGGTCGGTGCGGACCAGTCGCACCTGGCGGGCGCCGTGCGCGCCGACCAGGTGCCGCGCGAGGGCCGCCCCGGTCGCCGCGTCGGCGCCGGTCACCAGCGCTACACCGGCCGGGTCGACGACCGCCGCCGGCCGCGCGGGCGGGCCGGCCGGGGCCGGCGCGAGGACCGGGTGCCGGGCGGCGCCGGCGCGGAGGGCGACCTGCGCGGCACCGGCGTCCACGGCGGCCGGCAGCAGGGCCAGGGAGCGCCCGTCGGCGTCGCGGTCGACCAGCACCACCCGATCCGGGTACGCGGCCAGCAGGCAGCGGCCCACCGCCCAGGCCACGACGGCCGGCGGGACGAGGTCGGGGGCGTCGGCGTGGTCCGGGATGGACGCGTCCACGGCCCCGGTGGTCAGCAGCACCAGCCGGCCGCCGGCGGACCGCTCGTCGTCCAGCCAGCCCCGCGCCGCGTCGGCGAGGCCCGCCGCGTCCCCGGCGGGCCCGACCGCCAGCACGGTCACGTCGGGCCGGTCGGCCTCCGCGGCCAGGTCGGCCAGGTCGGGGTACGCCCGCACCACCGCCCCGGCGGCGCGCAGCGTGGCGGCCGGCTCCTCGCCGCCCGCGCCCACCACCGCCCAGCGCGGGGCCGGGGGGCCTCCGTCAGCGTCGGCCCCGGTCGACGGCGCGGCGGTCAGGTCCAGCGGGCGCCAGACGATCCGGCTCAGCGTCTCGTGGTGGCTGCCGTTGACGGCGCGCAGCCGGGCGGGCCGTTCCAGCAGCAGCCGCCGGGTCACCTTGCCCGACGCGGTCCGGGGCACGGCCCCGATCTCGTACAGCTCCTCGGGCACCTTGTGGTACGCGAGCCGCTCCCGGCAGGCCGCGTACGCGGCCCAGGCGTCGAAGCCGTCCGGGCCGGGAACGACGAACGCCACCGGCACCTCGCCGAGCACATCGTGCGGCCGGCCGGTCACCGCCACGTCGGCGACGCCGGGCACCGCGCGCAGCGCGTCCTCCACCTCGCCAGGGTGGATCTTCTCCCCGCCCCGGATGATCAGCTCTCGGTGCCGTCCGGTGACGAACAGGTTGCCGCCGGCGTCGAAGCGGGCCAGGTCGCCGGTGCGGTACCAGCCGTCGCGCAGCGCGGCGGCGGTGACCTCCGGCAGCCCGTGGTAGCCGAGCATGACGCTCGGGCCGCGTACCCAGACCTCGCCCTCGTCCCCGGTCGGGACGTCCAGCCCGGTCTCGGGGCTGACCAGCCGCACCTCGACGCCGTCCACCGGCTGCCCGCACGAGCCCTCGACCCGGGGCCGGTCGGGTCGGGTGATGGCGATCGAGCCGCAGGTCTCCGTGCTGCCGTACGCGTCGAGCAGCGGCGCGTCGAAGACCTCGTGGAACGCGCGCCGCAGCGCCCCGGTGGTGATCGCCCCGCCGACCAGGCACACCCGCAGGGCCGGGGCCCGGAAGCCGGTCTCCCGGGCGGCGGCCACCAGGTGGTGGTACATCGCGGGCACCCCGGCCAGCACGGTGGCCTCGTCCTCGGCGACGGCGCGCAGCACGTCGTCGGCGGAGAAGCCGTCGACGAGCCGGGCGGTGGCGCCCACCGCGGTCACACTGAGCACGCACCCGATGTGGGACAGGCTGTGGAACAGCGGCAGCGGCCAGACCACCCGGTCGGCGTCGGTGAGGCCGGGCACCGGCACGTAGCAGGACGCCACCGACCACAGGCAGGTGCGCTGGGTGGAGAGCACGCCCTTCGGCTCGCCGGTGGTGCCGGAGGTGTAGAGCATCCAGGCGACCTCGTCGAGGCCCAGGTCGTCGCGGGCGGCGACGGCCGGCTCCGCGTCGGCCAGGTCGCGGAACGCGGTGACGCCCTCGGGCGTGGGGTCGTCCCCGACGACCCAGAGGCGCAGGCCCGGCCGGTCGGCCCGCAGCCGCAGCAGCCGGGCCAGGTGCGCCGGGTCGGTGACGACGAGCACCGCCCCGGAGTCGTCCAGCAGGTGGGCCAGTTCCGCGTCGGTGCTGTGCGGGTTCAGCGGTACGCCCACCGCGGCGGCCCGGGTGACGGCGAGCCACGTCTCCACCGTCTCCACGCGGTTGCCGAGGCACATCGCCACCCGCTCGCCCCGCCCGACGCCCGCCGCCGCCAGGTGGCCGGCGAGCCGTCGCGTACGCGCCTCCAGGTCGGCGTACCCGACGGCGCGGCGCTCGTCGCGGAAGGCGACCTTGTTCCCGAGCCGCGCGGCGTGGGCCCTGAGCAGATCGGGCAACGGCTGGATCAGGTCGCTCCGAAGCATGTCACCACATCCGTCCGTCGGCGAGACTCCTCATCGCGGCGTAGACCTCGCTCGCCGTACAACGGCCCAAGTCTTCCGAGCACCGTGGCGGCGACCTACCCCTGTCACCCCCTAAGTCGTCCCCAGTTCCGACCGGCGACGTGCCGGCGGGACGGGCCGCAGGCCGATGATGGGGCCGACCCCCGCAGACCGGCCGTCGCGCCCGCGCTCTGCCCGCCGTCAGTCGAGGTGCCGTCCGTGGAACGCTCCTGGTTGTTCGCCCGCCTCGCCGTGCCGGCCGGCCGGTGCCCGGACGCGCGGGTGGCCGAGCTGGTGCCGACCGTGCTGGCCGGGCTGGTCGCCGACGCCCGCCGCGCCGACCCCGGGTCGGACTGGTACTTCGACCGGCTGGACCAGGGCCTGAGCCTCGGCTTCCACGCGTTTTCGCCCGCGCTCGACGCCGTACGGCGGGGACTGCTCGCGCACGACCCGGCCGTGTCCTTCGCCGCCGACCCGTACGCCTTCCGCGACGCCGCCCGCGGCGGGCCGCTCGCGTACGCGGGCAGCGACCTGGCGCTGGCCCTGCTCGGCGGGGACGGTCCCTGGCTGGCCGGCCTCGAACTGCCCCTCGCGGTGGCGCACCTGCGGCACCTGGCCGGGCTGATGCCGGAGGCCGACCGGCCGGCCTTCCTCTTCCTGCACTGGCAGGACCGGAGCTGGCCGTTGACCGGGGCGCAGCGCCGGGACCTCGCCACGCAGGCCGACGCCGGGGCGGAGAAGATCGTGCTGGCGGCCGGGGACCTGCCGTTCACCGGCGAGGTCGCCGCCGCGTGGCGGCGCTACCTGCACCAGGTGGCCGACGTGGTCGGCCGTCCCGCCGAGGTGCCGCGCGGCTTCCTGCTGGCGCACCACGCCCAGCTCACCCACGACCGGTGGGGCATCGCGCCGGAGGTGGACTCGCTGGCGGCGATGGCGCTGCGGCTGTGGCTGGTCCGCGCCAACCAGGACGCCCCCGACCCGTCCCCGCCCTTCGTCCTGCACCCCCAGGAGGTGGCAGCCTGATGCACCCGACCCGCACCGACGACCGTCCCGCCGTGGAGCCGTCCCGGATCGAGGTGGCGCTCGGCGAGCGCGCGTACCCGGTGCTCATCGGCCCCGGCGTGCGCCACCGGCTGCCGGCGGAGGTGGCGCGGATCGGCGCGCGCCGGGTCGTCGTGGTCTCCGCCCGCCCCGCCGAGTGGACGCCCGACCCGGGGGTGCCGCACCGGGTGGTGCCGGCCCGCGACGGCGAGCACGACAAGACGATGTCCACGGTGGAGCAGCTGTGCCGGGTGTTCGCGGACTTCGGGCTGACCCGCTCCGACGCGGTGGTCTCCTGCGGCGGCGGCACCACGACGGATGTCGTCGGGCTGGCCGCCGGCCTCTACCACCGGGGCATCGCGGTGATCCACCTGCCGACGTCGCTGCTCGCGCAGGTGGACGCCAGCGTCGGCGGGAAGACGGCGGTGAACCTGCCGGAGGGCAAGAACCTGGTGGGCGTGTACTGGCAGCCCCGCGCGGTGCTCTGCGACACCGAGCACCTGGGCACGCTGCCGGAACGGGAGTGGCGCAACGGCTACGGGGAGATCGCCCGGGCGCACTTCATCGGCGCGGGAGACCTGCGCGACCGGCCGGTGGACGAGCAGATCGCCGCGTGCGTGGCGCTCAAGGCCCAGGTGGTGGCCGCCGACGAGCGCGACGCCGGGCTGCGGCACATCCTCAACTACGGCCACACCCTGGGACACGCGCTGGAGATCGCGACCGACTTCCGGCTCCGGCACGGCGAGGCGGTCGGCATCGGCACGGTGTTCGCGGGACGACTGGCCGGAATCCTGGATCGGATCGACGCGCGCCGGGTGGTCGAGCACCACGAGGTGGTGGCGTACTACGGCCTCGACACCGCCCTGCCGGCCGGGGTGGACCACGACGAGCTGATCGCGCTGATGCGCCGGGACAAGAAGGCGACGTCGGGGCTGTCCTTCGTACTGGACGGCCCGACCGGCCCGGACCTGGTCGCCGACGTACCGGAGTCGGCCGTCCGTACCGCCCTCGCGGGAATGTAGGCAGGGCGGCGCGGCCGGTGCCGCCGGCTGCCTGACGGGCGTCCCGGGCCGCGCCGCCGGCGTGGCCCGGGACGCCGGGTCACCTGCCCAGCGCTCGCTGGATCTGCGCGATCAGCACGCCGCAGGCGTACCGGTCCGCGCCGCCGACCATGCCGAGGATGGTCGCCTGATGCGGGCCGTTGTCCGTCTCCGCCGGGTCGTAGTGCATGAACACGACGAACTGCCCACGGTCGATGAACGGCGCGAGGATCGGCTCGGCGTTCACGCCGGGCGCGAGCGAGAAGAACGTGGTGATGGCGCACGGGTGCTGACCCAGCAGCGAATTGCGGTGCAGCAACGACGTGGTGGCTCCGCTGACCCGGAAGTTCGGGTCGATGACGCGCAGTTCGCCGTCCCGGCCGATGCCGGCGTCGAACGAGCAGTATCCCCGGTAGCCGAGAGCGGCCGCCTTTCGAACCCCCGCGGTCAGCGCTTGGATCAGTTCCGCCGGCGGTTGCTCGTCGTCCATCACACAACCGATCCACGTCGAGGTGGGCTGCGGCAGGTGTACGGACGCACCGAAGTACTCCACCGATCCGCCGTCCGTCACGCCGAACTGGAGCCCCCAGACCGTCCGGAAGAGAACCTCCTCCTCGACGATCCACTGATCGCTCACCTGCTCCAGTTGGTTGAACAGTGACCTGTTCAACCGGTCCTGCAGCCGTCTGGTGAAGATCGCGATCCCGCTGTACACCTCGGCACCGGCCGGTTTGACGACCGCCGGCCGACGGTCCTGCTGCACGATCCGCCGCACCTCGGCGGGGGTGGCGACCTGCCGGCGGGGCAGGTACTCCGGGGCGATCAGCGTTTCCAGGACAGTCTTGTTGTTGAGGCGGGCCAGCAGGTCCGGCGGAACCCGGGTAGGTGCCGCCCGAAGTTGCGGATCGTGGGGCGGGAACTGGAACTCCAGCAACTCGCCGCGTTCGGCGGCCTCCTGGGCGAGCTGCACCGCGTGGTCGCCGGACCGGAACTCGCGCAGGTCGCTCGGCACCTTGAGTCCACACCGGCTGATCAGACGCAGCGACTTGTCCGCGCTGGCTCCGGTGCTGCAGATGGCCGCCGCCTGGTGCGGCAGCGTGAGGTGAAGGCCGGTGATCATGTCCAGCCCGTTGTGCAGGCCGGCGCCCGCGCCGGCCAGATAACGGCTGCTTGCGGTCGCCACCGGACTGGGTGGTCGGGCCAGGACCACCCCTTCGGGAGCGAACACCTGTACCTGGATAGGCCCATCCATTGGATCTCCTGACATGCCGGCCCGCACGGGGCCTCGGGGATGGCACGAAGTCCGGGTGCACCACCACCACGAACAGCGGAGGACGTGGGCGGATGCGTGGCGCGTCCCGGTTCTGATGAGGCCGCTCGGCCACGAGAGTCGAGCGTGCCGCGTGCACCGGCCGGACGGCTCGAGGTTGACCGGCCAGGTAGCGGCTGGCTTGTGGTCAGCGCTGAGTTGGCGCGGTGCACACCAGCAGCCGGTGTGCTTGCCAGTCACCGACTGCGTCATGAACAGAATTCGCGATACGGAAACCTTAGTCAGCACGCATTGACCGTCGATGGGCCGGTCAGCCGAGTACGGACCGCCCTTTACGTCACCGACAACGCCAGGTAGGGGGGCCGGGGGGATCGCGGTTCGGGCACCCGCAGAACAGAGCGTGACATTCTCTCGTCACTCCACTCTCGTCGCCCCGATCAACGGAAAACGCAGTGTCGACGCCCAATGCGCGAAGCGCGCCGAGCATCGGCGGATCAGGCACGACCAGCGCTCTTGGCCATCACCAACCGGCGCCTTCACATCCTCGCCGATCCAGCACGCCGGGTAACCGTTCGTGCGCCTCGGAGGGGGACCGGAGCGCGGAACGACACTACGCTCCGTAACCCTATGGCCGTCCACGCCCGATCGGACCGATCTCGGCAAGGCGTGGAACGACGCCCTGGTCGACCATTCTCTTCCCACCGAAGGTTGGTGATCATTGACGAATGACCGCCTCGGTGATCCGTCTGAATGACCCTCATCCGGCCGGTGGGTCGAGTGGCCCCTACGAGGTTCCGGCAGGATTTCCACGGCTGCCTGATCGCGCAGGCGGACGGCTTGTTCAACCTGACCAGCGAGAATCCACAACACATAGCCGGAAACCGCCGGTCCTCAGTGGACACGACACTAGGGGTCGACTGTGCGTCTAGGGGTGTACGCCGCTCCGTCCGGCTCCATAGCGTCTGGCACCACCGGTTCGTCGTTTCCCCTCACCGCACAGAATCGGGGACACATGTGGGTGCGCCGCGCCCTGACGGACAGGAGGTGCCGGTGGCGGGATCGGACACCCCGTTGCGACTTCCAGACGGTGACCCCGTCCTGATCGCACCGCCGGTCCCGAGGCGTCCCCACCTGTGTCCCACCGCAGCACGCCGCAGGACGCCGTCCACCGCCGTCCGCACCTCCCACGGACCACCTACGGCACAACCGGGTCCGCTCCAGAGAGGCGCCGGTCGGCCACCCCCATGAGCGGCGGCGACGCGCCACGCCGTACCGCACCACTGCGTCACACCGTGCCGTCCGCAGCGCGGCACATCGGCTGACCGGCCGCTCCGGCCACGCGCCGCCCGGTCGCCCCTTTCGATCGGAGGTTGGTTCGTGTCTGTCGGGTTCGTTGGTGGTCAGGTCCGGGTTGTGGGTGTCGCCGGGGCGGGTGCCGAGTTCGAGGGCCTGGACCTGGTGGGTGACCTGCGGCGGCCGTTGGTGTGGCCGGCCCGGGCGGCCTCGCAGTCGCGGACGGTGGAGCTGCCCGACCTGACGGGCCCGGAGCCGGCCGGTGTGGTGCTGCTGGCCGGCCTCGTCGGAGTGCTGGCCCGGTACACCGGTCAGGACGAGGTGGCGCTGGGCCTGGCGACGGGCGGGTCGGTGGCGCGGGTGGGTGTCGCGGGTGATCCGGGGTTCGGGGAGTTGGTGTCGCGGGTGGGTGCGGCGTTGGACGCGCCGGTGGTGGTGGGCCCGGACGGGGTGGGTCCGGTCGCGGTGGGCCTGGTGGACGGCCCGGTCGCCGAGGCGGGCCCGGAGGTGGTGGACGTCGACCTGATGGTGAGTGTGGCCTCTGACGGATCGGCGGTGCGGATCGACTACTCGGCGGAGGGATTCTCCGCGGAGTGGGTGCGGGGTCTGCTGGATCAGGTCGTGGTGTTGACCTCGGCGGGGGTACGGGAGCCCGAGGTCGGCCTGCCGGCGTTGCCGTTGGTGACCGATGCGGAGCGCGAGCGGTTGTTGGCGTGGGGGCGGGGTCCGGTGCGTCAGGTGCCCGGTGAGCCGATCCACGAGTTGGTGCTGCGGTGGGCGGAGCGGACGCCGGAGGCGGTGGCGGGTGTCGCCGGCGACGAGGTGCTGACGTACGGGGATCTGGCGCGCCGGTCGGGGGCGTTGGCGGGGTATCTGCGATCGGTGGGTGTGGGCACCGGGGACGTGGTGTCGTTGGCGTTGGACCGCAGTCTGTGGTCCCTGATCGCGATGATGGGGGTGTTGCGGGCGGGTGCGGCGTACACGCCGATGGACGTGGCGTGGCCGGCGGAGCGGATGCGGATGCTCCTGGCCGACCACGGCGCCCGGGTGGTATTGACCGCCGGTGAGGTGGCCCCGCGGATTCCCCGGGTCGACGGGGTGCGGGTGGTGGCGTTGGACGACGACTGGGAGACGGTGCGGGCAGGCGACCCGGCCGGCTTGCCGGTGGTCGAAGCCTCGGCGCCGGCGTTCGTGATCTACACCTCGGGGTCGACGGGTACCCCGAAGGGCGTGGTGTTGACCCATGCCATGTTGACGAACTTCCTCACCTGGATGCGCGAGGAGTGCGCGGTGGGTCCGGACAGCCGGATGCTGCACTGCTGCGCGCCCGTGTTCGACGTGGCCCTGGGCGAGATCTTCACCGCCCTGACCTCCGGCGCACGCGTCGTGGTGTGTTCCCGTGACGACCTGCTCGACGCCCGCCGACTCACCGAACTCATCGCCAAGGAGCAGACCAGCCACGC
>NZ_JBIDDG010000051.1:0-28811 GCF_043205005.1 Micromonospora sp. NPDC047620
GTGCGGCGTCGGCCGTTCTCGGTGGTGCTGTTCGACGAGATCGAGAAGGCCCACCCGGACGTGTTCAACACGCTGCTGCAGATCCTGGAGGACGGTCGGCTGACCGACGGTCAGGGTCGGATCGTGGACTTCAAGAACACGGTCATCATCCTGACCACCAACCTCGGGACGCGGGACGTGGCGAAGGCGGTGTCGCTGGGCTTCCAGGCGTCGGAGGACTCGGAGTCGAACTACGACCGGATGAAGCAGAAGGTCAACGACGAGCTGAAGCAGCACTTCCGGCCGGAGTTCCTGAACCGGATCGATGACACGATCGTGTTCCACCAGCTGCGCGAGAACGAGATCCTGTCGATCGTGGACATCATGATCGCGCGGATCGAGACGCAGCTGCGGAACAAGGACATGGGTCTGGAGCTGACCGACAACGCCAAGAAGTACCTGGCGAAGAAGGGCTTCGACCCGGTCCTGGGCGCGCGGCCGCTGCGCCGCACGATCCAGCGTGATATCGAGGACAACCTGTCCGAGCGGATCCTGTTCAACGAACTGACCCCCGGCCAGATCGTCGTCATCGACTGCGAAGGCGACCCGAACAACACCGCCAAGTCCAAGCTGGTGTTCCGGGGCGGCGACAAGCCGGCGACAGGGCCGGTCCCCGACGCCGGGGCGGTGACGGCATGACCGGCGTACGCGAGCAGGAGCGCGTCACCGACACGCCCACCGGGACGGACACCCTCCGCTTCCTGGGCCCCGTCGACGGCGGGCTGCCCGACGAACCGGCCCCGGGCTGCATCGGGACCGGACAGATCCTCCGGCTGCTCACCCGGCAGCTGTTCGCGTACCCCACCGGCACGGACCCGGCTGTCCGGCCGGTGGCGGACGCCGCCGTGGAACTGCCCACGGTCGACAACGGAGGAATCAGCGCGGACGGGCGCACCTGGCGCATCCGGCTCCGGGACGGCATCCGCTGGGACGCCCAGGCCGCCCGGGAGCTGACCGCCGGCGACGTCGTCCGGGGCCTCAAGCGCACCGCCCACCCCCTCGCCCGCGCGATGCGCCCGTACCTCGGCGAGATCATCGAGGGCATGGCGGACTACTACCGGGCGTACGACGAGGCGCTGGGGCACTGGGAGGCGCACGCCCCCGCCTTCGCCCAGTTCCAGCAGTTCACCCGGATCCCGGGGCTGCGTGCCGAGGGGGACACCGTCGTCCTGCGGCTCACCGCGCCGGCCAACGACCTCGTCGACCTGCTCGCCACGGGATTCACCGCGGCGGCCCCCCGGGAGTACGACTACTACGTGCCCGAGAGCCCCGAGCTGTACCGGTGCACGCCCTCCGCCGGGCCGTACCGCATCGCCAAGCGGCTGTCCCCGGGCGGCGACCTCGTCCTGGAGCCCAACCCCCGGTGGGATCCGGGCACCGACCCGGTACGGCGGCGCACCGCGCGGCGCATCGAGGTCGTCGCGGCGGCGGACGGCCAGCCGGTCGACCCGGCGTCGGGCTTCGGGGTGCTGTCCTGGTCGGTGCCGTCGCCGGCGGCCCGGTTCGCCGGTACGGGGTGCAGCTACTACCTCGCCGCGGGCACCGGCGGGGCGGCCGAGCCCCACGCCGTACGGCATGCGCTGTCCTGGGCGCTCGACCGTGCGGCCCTCGCCGAGGCGGCCTGCGCGGCCGGCGCCGACGGCGCCGCCACCCAGCACGGCGTCCTGCAACCCGGGCATCCGGCGGCGGAACGCGGCGCCGACGACGCACCCGACGCCGGTGATCCGGAGCGGGCGAGGCGTCTGCTCGACGCCGCCGGGCTGGGGGAGGGGACCCGGCTGACCCTGGGCGTTCCCGCCGGCTCGCGGCTGGGCGCCGTGGCCGCCGCGCTGGTCGCGGTGTTGGCGCGGTACGGCATCACCCTCGCGCCGGTCCCGCTGGCCCCCTCCGGCGGGCCGGGCGTCGACGTCGTGTTGCACGAGTGGGTGCCGGCCTGGGCCGGCGACGCCGGCCGCGACCTGGTGCACCGGATGTGGCCGTCCGACGGCCGCGCCGGCGACCCGGCCGAGGTGGCCAGGGAGGCGCTGCGGGCCACGGACCCGGGCGAGGCGGCGACGCTGTGGCGTCGCTTCGACCGGCTGGCCACCGCCGACCTGCGGCTCGTGCCCCTGCTCGTGGCGGACTGGCCGCGGGCCCGGGCCGACGGTGTGGCCGCCGGGGCAGCCCGGTGGTAGGGGCCGTCGGGCCGGGCTGACCACGCCCGGCAACGTCGCGGGCCGGTCGCGGATGCGACCGGCCCGCGGCACGTCCGGCACCGGTGGGCGTGCGCCGCCCTCGGCCCGGTCCGCCGTCGGCGGGGTAGCCGGCCCGGGCCGAGGCTGCTTCGACGGGTGGGCGGTCGGGTGATGTGGGCCCTGTCGAGCTGCCCGGCTGTGGGACCGCCGGTCGTCAGCGGATGCCGAACAGCGCCCGGTTGAGCACCGGCTTCGCGGTCTCCTGGAAGTCGATGTCGGGGTCGAGCGACCGCACCGTGCCCTCCACGACGAGCAGCGACAGCAGCGGGAAGACCAGCTCCGGCGACGCGGCCACCCCGTACCGGCGTTGCAGGTCGAACAGCTCGCCGGCGAAGGCGATCAGGCTGAACTCCTTGGCCGACAGGCGGTAGCTGCGGGCCACCAGCTCCTTCACGCCCTCGGTGAAGGCCGGCACGTCCGCGTCGTCGGCGACGCCGATCGCGCTCTCCAGCACGATCGCGGCGCAGCGGTCGCCACGCCCGATCGACATGTTGAGGAAGAAGTCCGCGAAGAGCCCGCGCATCTTGTCCGACAGTTGGACGCTGAAGCCCGCGTCGAGCACCACCACCTGCCCGCTGCGGGTGAAGTAGAGGTTGCCGGGATGCAGGTCGCAGTGGACGAAGCCGTTGATGAACAGCATCTGGTAGACCACGGTCAGCGTCGACGCCGCGAACGTCCGGCGCATCGGGCGGGGGCACCGGGCACCGGTGTCGACGGCCAGGTCGGGGATGAAGTCCATCACGATGGCCGCCGGCCGGCTCGCCGCGGTGTGCACCCGGGGCACGCGTACCCGCGGGACCGCGCCCAGGTCCTCCCGCAGCCGGTCGAGGTCGCGTCCCTCGCGGCCGAGGTCGAGCTGGCCCAGTACCGACTCGCAGAGGCTGTCCACCACCTCGCGGACCGGCACGCCGCGGAACATCGGCAGCCGGGCGACCACCGAGGCGCCCCGGCGCAGCAGGCCGAGGTCGGCGGCCATCCGGGGACCGATTCCGGGCCGGCGCAGCTTCACCGCGACGGTGGCCCCGTCCGGCAGCGTCGCCCGGTAGACACAGGCGATGCTGCCGCTGGCCACCGGCGTCTCCTCGACCGAGGCGAAGACAGTGTCCAGCCGGTCCCCGTACACCTCGCGCAGCGCGGCCCGGCTCTGCGCGGCGTCCATCGGCGGCACGTCGTCCTGCAACATGGACAGCTCGTCGCAGAGCAGCGCCGGCACGACGTCACGGCGGGTGCCCAGCACCTGCGCGGCCTTGATGAACGTCGGTCCGAGCCGGGCGACCGTCCGCGCGACCTCCCGGGCGAAGCGGCGGCGGCCGGCCGGCCGGCCGTGCCGGAGCGCCGTGCCGGCGGCCGCGGCGAGCCCCGCCGCGAGCGACGCGGTCGCCACCGAACCGATGACGACCGCGCGTGCGCCCAACCCCGCCCCACCGGGTGCGAGCGGTGGACGGCGGGATCCGGAGGGCGGGGCGCCGCGCAGGGCCGCCGAACCGAGGGGGGAGAGGCCGAAGATGAACTTGGACGGAACCATCGTGCGCCTTTCTGCCGAGGGGTCAGCAGGCCGGGTCAGGCGGTCGTCGCGGACAGCCCCGGCACGTCCAGCGCCCGCAGGCGCAGGTTGGCGGCGTCGCCGTACCACAGGCGCAGGCCGTCCCAGGTCAGGCTGGTGGGTCGGCCGTCGACGTGGATCTGCAGCACGTTCCGCCCGGCGCGCAGGTCGAAGACGGTGATCGCCTCGCCGAGCCGGTCGGTGTGGGCGACGTACCGGTCCGTCACCGTCACCCCGGTGACGCCGAGCGGGGCGGGCACGGTGGCCAGGAGCCGCAGGTCCGAGGCGTGCCGGAGCTCCAGCGCGTCGGACCAGCCCAGCCAGATGCCGTCCTTGCCCGCCTCCATCCCGCAGATCGGCACGCCCGGCCGCGGGCTCGGCACGTCCCGCAGGATGTCGCCGGTCTGCGTGTCGCAGAGCCGCAGCGCCCCGTCGGTGGCGTATAGCAGGGCCCCGCCGAGCGAGGTGAGCCCGGCGACCAGGCCGGGGCAGGACAGCGTGTGCCCGGGGGCCCCGGTGCGCGGGTCGAGGCAGGTGACCTGCCCGCGGCCCTGGTCGGCGTACCAGAGTGCGTGGCCGGACCAGGTGAGGCCGGCGAGCTGGTCGGCGTCGATGGAGAGGTCGTGCACCGACGCCGCGGTGTAGATGATCATCGCTTGTCCGCCCGGTCGAGGTGACAGTCGAGGCGCCACCGGGTCACGTCCCGAGCGGCGGGACCCTCCGGACGTCGGGGGCGCACGTGCACGGTGTCGCCCGCGGCGACCCGCGTGTGCCGGAGCGGCCAGACGAAGACCGCCCAGTTGCAGCCGAGGTAGGAGGGCATGTTGGACAGTTCGATGCCCGGCGCCAGCGTGGCGGTGAAGTATCCGAGCACGGCGTGCAGCGTGCCGTCCCGCTCCAGCGGCAGGGCCAGCGGCCGGGCGGCGCGCAGGCCGGTGTCGCCGCGGCCGGTGTCCACGAGGACGGCCGGCTCGCCGAGCAGGACCGGCTCGCGGCTGAGGAAGTGCAGGTGCGCCGACGGCTCGACCAGCTCCTGGACCACGTCCAGCCGCATGCCGAGGAAGTCGTCGCTCCAGATGCCCCAGCCCTCGTCGTCGAACTGCACGGCGGCGAGCCGGGTGACCACCCGCTCGGGCACGACGACGCCGCCGGGCCGCAGGTTGCGGCGGTTGAACGTGCGCAGGATGCGGGCCATGTCCTCCTCGGGCCCGAGGTTGCCCATCAGCTCGCAGACGGTCACGTCGACCTGGCGCGGCAGCCGGGCGAGGCGCGCGTCCCCGACGACCAGGGTCACCCTGTCGTCCCAGTCGTTGGCCTTGATGATCCGGTCGGCGACGGCGGCGACCTGGGGATCGGCCTCGACGGCGTAGACGTGGGCGGCGCCGTGCCGCAGGGCCAGCGCGGTGAGCGCCAGGGTGCCGGCGCCGACGTCGGCCACCACCGTGTCCTCGTCGACCGCCGCGGCCAGCGCCCGGTCGTACGCCTCGACGCGGCGTCGGTCACCGAGCATCGCCTGGTGCATGAGCAGGTGGCGCTGGTCCATGTGCGATCTCCCGCCCCGTCGACCGGCTGATCTACTGGAGAATCATATAGCAGAAATTGACGCTTGTCCCCTGCCTCAGCGCCCCGTGTGGCAGCCGCAGGTGCAGCCGACTGCGGGGGGTTCGCCGTCCACGCCGTGCTCGTGCAGGAGCTGCCGGGCCAGGGCGTGCACCGTGCCCAGCATCCGGTAACGCCGGCCCGACGAGCTGTGCCGGACCTCCAGGACCGACTTGTCCACCAGCCGCTCCAGCAGCATCTGCACCGTACGCGGCTCGCCGGCGATCGCCTTGTCGGCGACGGCCGCCGCCTCCAGGCAGAACGCGGCCGGCATCGCGCCGAGTGCGGTGAAGCAGCGTTGCTCGGCCGGATCCAGCAGCTCGATGCTGCGGTGCACCGCGGCGTGCAGCGAGCGGTGGTGACTGGGCACGCCGCGGCGGGGTGGCTGGATCCGGCGAAGCGGGTCGTCGAGCCCGTCGACCAGCGCCTCCAGGCGCTGCGTCCGCAGGCAGGCCGCGGCGAGCTCGATGGCCAGCGGCAGCCCGTCGAGGGCCCGGCAGACCGACGCCACCGCCTCGACGTTGGACTCGGTGAGCCGGAAGCCCGGCCGCACCTGTGCCGCCCGCCGGGCGAACAACTGCAGGGCGGGCTGCGCGGCCAGATGGCCCGGCTCCGCGTCCACGCCCAGCGGCCGCACCGGGTACACCGCCTCGTAGGGCAGCCCGAGCAGCTCCCGCGAGGTCAGCAGGATGGTGATCTGCGGGCAGTTGCGCAGCACGTCGTCCGCCAGGTCGGCGGCCTCGTCGGTGACCAGTTCGGCGTTGTCGAGCACGAGCAGCAGCTTCCGGTCGTGCAGCCGGTGCACCAGCGGGTCGCAGCGGCCGGCGCCCCGGGTCGGTGGCTCGTCGACGGCGACCTCGACCGCCCGGGTCAGGTCCGGGCTGGTGCGGACGTTCGCCAGGTCGGCAACCGCCACGCCGTCGGCGAACCGCTCCCGCAGCTCCTCCGCCGCCGCCAGGCCGAGGGCCGTCTTGCCGACGCCGGCCGCCCCGGTCAGGCTCACCAGGCGGTACTCGCGCAGCAGGTCGCAGACCGCCGAGAGGTCCGCCGCCCGCCCGATCAGCTCGTCCACCACCGGTGCCGGCCCCCGCCACGGTGGTTGGTGGACGCCGGGCCGGGCGTCCAGCACCTCCCGATAGGCCGCCGTGAGCTCGGGGCCCGGGTCCACGCCCAGGTCGAGCTTGAGTCTCGTGCGTACGTCGGCGTACCGCTCGATGGCCCACGCGCGCTGGCCGATGTGGGTGAGCGCCTGGAGCACCCGGGCCTGCACCCGCTCGTTGAGCGGCTCCGCCTGGGCCAGCCGCTCGGCCAGCGGCAGGACCGCGTCCGGCCGGCGTAGCTCGAGGCCGAGCGCGACGTAGTCGAGCGCGGCGGCCAGGAACTCCTGCCGCAGCGGGCCGATGTCGTCCTGCTCGGCCAGCAGCACGGACAGGTCGCCGATCTGGGGATCCTGCCACTGGTCGACGCTCTCGCCGTACCGGGCGAACGCGCTCTCCAGCTCGCCGCTGTCCCGCAGCGCCGACGCCCGCCGGACGCCGGCGCGGAACACCTGCAGGTCGAGCTGGTCGTCGGCGACGGTCAACCGGTACCCGCCGGGCACCGACACGATGACGTTGGTCCGCTGTCGTCGAGGCGTGTCGGGCTCGACCGCGTGGCGCAATCGCGCGACGTAGGTGTGGACCAGGTTGGCGGCCCTCGTCGGTGGCTGTCCCGCCCAGAGTGCGGCGATCAGGTCGTCCAGCGGCACATGTCGTCCGGCCCGCAGGGCCAGCAGGGCGAGAGCCGCCCGCTGCTTCGGGGGGCCGAGGTCGACCTCCCTGCCGCGAATCGTCGCTCGGACGGGACCGAGGATCTGAATTCGGAGTTCGATCTCGGTCCGGTTCACACGTCCCCCAGCTGTCGTGGCGCTGTGCTCAGTGCTCCCCCACTTTAAGTGAAGAACTTCCATACTTAAAGAGGCGGAGCTGTCGCACTGGGTAGCCGGCCCGGCGTCATCCCGGCGTCAAGTGGCCGTCAAGAACGGTGCCGGAAACTTGGCTGCGGCAACCGGCGGCACCCGATCGAATCGTGTCCGGCCCAGGCCGGGCAGCTCTCGACCACGACCCGGAGCGGAGAGATGCGGACGATCGCACCCCACGGTTCGTACCCCCACCTCGCGACGCGGCCCCGCCCATGATCGTCGGCATCATCGGGCGCGGTCGGATGGGATCGGCCCTGGCCAGGGCACTTGCGGCGCACGGGGGACCGGTGCTGATCGCCGGTCGCGGCGACCCGGTACGACCGCCCGACTCCTTCGCCCCGTACCCCGGAATCCGGTCCGTCCCGACGGGCGCCGTCGTCGCCGGGGCCGACCTGGTCGTCCTGATGCTGCCGTTCGCCGCCGCCGTGGAGCTGGCCCTGGCCGGCCGGCTCGACGACGGAAGAGGGCGTACGGTCATCGATGCGACGAACCCGCCGCAGGCTGGTGTCGCCCCGCCCGCTCCCCCGGGATCCGGGGGGCGGTTGCTAGCGGAACTGTTGCCGCAGTGGCGCGTCGTCAAGGCGCTCAACACCGTGCCGGCCGGCATGCTCGACGAGCCCGTCCTCGACGGGCGCCCGGTCACCGTGCCCCTGGCCGGCGACCATCCGCCGGCCAAGGCGGAGGTGAGCGCGTTGCTGCGCCGGCTCGGGTTCGCCCCGGTGGACGTCGGCGGCATCGACCGGGCGCCGGCGCTGGAGTCGCTGGCCGACCTGTTGATGGCGATCAGCAGCCGGCACGCCCTCCGGGGCCGGCTCGGTTTCCAGGTCGCCCTCGCGGAGCCACCGGCCGCGGTGGACGGCGGGCCGTCCGGGCCCGCGCACGTCGAGCTGAGCCGCCGCGCGTCGGGCGGCGGCGAGCGTCAGCGCCGGCCGGCGCCCGCCGCGGAGAGCGCCCGCTCGCCGGCCGGCCGGCCGCCGAGGCCGAGCAGGTAGAGGCAGCGGGGGAGTGCCGCCGGCGGACCGGTGACGGAGACCGCTCCGCTGACCACGGCCTCGACCGGCTCGATCGCGCCGCTGCCGAGATCGAAGAAGGTCCGGGCGTCGGTGGCGACCCGCAGCGTGGCGTCCGCGCCGGCCGTCCCCTGCACCGTGCGGGCCTCGCCGTCGGCGACGCGGACGTGGAACACCTCGCCCTCGATGTCGAACTCGTAGACCTCGTCGGCGAGGGCCCGGGCCGGGTCGACCATGGACTCGATGGCGAGCACGGCCCAGGAGGCCCGGGTGACCGAGGCGCCCGTGCGGACGGGCTGCTCGGCGAGCAGCGTCAGCCCGAACCGGGCCAGCACCAGGACCGGCTCCCGCAGCTTCTCGCCCAGCTCGGTGAGCGCGTAGCCCGCGGTGCGCCGTTCGGCGTCCAGCGGCTCGATGATGCCGGCCTCGGTCAGGAAGGCCAGCCGGTCGGCGAGCAGGTTGGTGCCGATGCCCGGCAGGGCGTCCAGCAGGTCGCGGTAGCGGCGAGGCCGGACCAGCAGCTCGCGGATGATGAGCAGCGTCCAGCGTTCACCCACCACGTCCAGTGCGAAGGCCAGCCCGCACTGCTGGCCGTACGTCCGACGGTCCCGTTGCTCTTTCACGGCGCTCCTCGATGCCGCAGCGCGGACCCGGCCGCGCTTCTTTACTTAGACATAGTACATGACTGCCTCTTCCAGATTGCCCTCCTGCCGGCGGAAATTCCCGCGACGCCGGTACACCCCATTTTGTCCATCCGCGACCTGCATAGAATCGGCCCGGTGACGACCGCCGTACCGGCCGGGCAGGACCTCACCGACGTCCTTGCCCGCCTGCCCAAGGTCGAGCTGCACGTGCACCTCGAAGGGTCGGTGCGGCCCGGCACCCTGCTCCGGATCGCCCGCCGGCACGGCCTCGACCTCGGTCGGCTCGACGAGGCGGCGGTGGTGGAACTCTTCCGCTTCCGCGACTTCCGCCACTTCACAGATCTGTACGAACAGTGCTGCGCGGCGCTGCGCGACCCGGCCGACCTCGAACTGATCACCGAGGAACTCGCCGACGAGGCGCACCGGCAGAACGTCCGCCACCTGGAGGTGACGTTCAGCCCCGGCACGCACCGGCGGGGGGCGGGCATCCCGTTCGACGAGCAGCTCGACGCCGTGGCCCGGGGCGCCGAGCAGGCCCGCCGCCGCACCGGCGTCACCATGCGCTTCGTCGTCGACCACGTCCGGGGCGGGCCGCCGGAGGAATGCCAGCAGGTCGCCGAGTGGGCGGTGGCCGGCGCCGGCCGGGGGGTGGTGGCGCTCGGCCTCGGCGGGTTCGAGCCGCGGCGCCCGGCGTCGCTGTTCGGGGAGGCCGTCCGGTGGGCGGCGGCGTGGGGGATGCCGTTCGTGCCGCACGCGGGCGAGGCGGTGGGGCCCGAGGGCGTCTGGGACTGCCTGCCGTTCCGCCCGCCGCGCATCGGGCACGGCATCCGGGCGGTCGAGGACCCGCGGCTGGTGGCCGCGCTGCGGGACCGGGGCGTGGTCCTCGAGGTCTGCCCCACCAGCAACCTGCGTACGGGCGTGGTCTCCGAGCCGGGGGCGCACCCGCTGCGCCGGTTGTGGGACGCCGGGGTGCGGCTCACCCTCAACACCGACGATCCCAGCATGTTCCACACCGACCTGCTCGCCGAGCACCGGCTCGCCGTCGAGTGGCACGGTTTCACCGTGGCCGAACTCGCCGCCATGACGCTGATCGGGGTCGACGCCGCGCTGCTGCGCGCGACGGAGCGCGCGGCGCTGCGCGAGCGGGTGACGACCGAGCTGGCGGAGCTGGGCGTAACTGCCGCCGGCCTGCCCGCCTGAGCCCGCGCGGTCAGCCCAGGCGCGGCGCCAGGCGGGACCGCAGCGCGGCGATGTGCGCCGGGGTGGTGCCGCAGCAACCGCCGACGACACCCAGCCCGACCGGGCGCCAGGCCGCCCAGAGGTCGGCGAAGGCGTCGGGCGTCAGGCGGGGCGGGAGATAGCGGTCGACCGGGGTGGCCGGCGGCACCCCGCTGCGGTCCTCCACGTTCGGGTACGCGCCGAGCAGGCCCGGCCCCGCGGCGCGGAGCCGTCGCAACGCCCGGTCGGTGCCCGCCGGGTCGGTGCAGTTGACCAGGACCGCCGCCGCGCCGGCCGCCCGTACCGCCTCGGCCGCCGCGGCGACGTCCTCACCGGACAGCAGGCGGGCGTCGCCGGTGCAGACGAAGCTCACCCAGGCCGGCAGGCCGTGCTCGCGTACCGCCCGGGTGGCGGCGACCGCCTCCCGGACGGTGTTCATGGTCTCGACCAGCGCCAGGTCGACGCCGGCGCGGGCGAGCCGGTCGGCCAGCCAGCCGTGCTCCCGCCGCAGCACCGCAGCGCCGGGCACCAGGTCCGGCCGGTAGCAGTCCTCGACCGGAGCGACGGAGGCGGCGACGAGCACCCGCCGGCCGGCCACCGCCGGGTCGGCCGCCCGGCGGGCCAGCGCCACGGCGGTACGGACCAGACCGGCGGCCGTGGCCTCGTCCGTCCCGGCCCGGTACGCCGTCCGCAGGGTGGTGCGGAACGTGTCGGCGGTGAGCACGTCCGCTCCCGCCGCCACGTACGCGCCGTGGATGCGGGAGACGAGGCGCCGGCCCTCGGCGTCCAGCAGGCAGCGCGCCGTCCACCACGGGGCGGACACGGACCGGCCGTGCCGTTGCAACTCGGTGCCCAGCCCGCCGTCGAGGACCAGCGGCCCGGACGTCGACGCCCCCGGTACGTCCACCGGCGCCTCCCCGCCCCCGCCAGCCCGCTCGCCGTGGCCGGCTGCCCGATCGTGGCACGGTCGGCTCGGCCGGCACGACGTCCGCGCGCCGCCGGAGGGGAACTCCGCAAGCTGTGAGACAGGCGCGGCCGGGCCCCGCCGGCCACGCCGGTGCCGCAGCCGGCCGGCGGGGTCAGGCCCGGGGGGAGGCGATCGCCGCGACGCCCCCGAGCAGCGCCCGCACGTCGTCCCGCGTCGTGTAGCGCGCCACCCCCGCGCGCAGGGACTCGGGCGCGTCGGGCGACACGGCCCGCAGCGCCCGCTCCGCGCCGAAGGCGCCGTGCCCCACGGTGATCCCCTCGACGGCGAGGATCGCCGCCACCTCGGCGGCGGACCGGCCGACGACCTGGAAGGACACGATCGGTATCGGGGACCTGCCGTCCGGACGGCCGAGGACGCGCACCCCGTCGATCATCCGCAGGCCGCGGGCCAACAGGTTGGCGAGGCGTTCGCCGTGCCGGAACACGGCGGAGCGGTCCCAGCGGAGCAGCACCTCGGCCGCCACCCCCGCGGCGAGGACCGCCTCGATGCCCGGCCCGCGCGCCGCCCCCGGCCGGTCGGTGGTCCGGGCGACCACCGACCGGGGCCGCCCGTCGCGGTTCCACAGCACCCCGCACCGGGGGCCGTACCACTTGTCGGCGGAGGTGACGAAGGCGTCGCAGCCCCACGCGGCGACGTCCACGAACCGGTGCGCCGGCGCCTGCACCCCGTCCACGAAGATCCGCGCGCCGGTGGACCGCGCGGCCGCACAGATCGCCGGGATGTCCGGCGCGCTGCCGAGGACGTTGGAGCCGGCGGTGACCGCGACCCACCGGGTACGCGGGCTGAGCTGCTCGGTGACCGCGTCGACGGTCAGCTCGCCGCTCGGCGACAGGTCCGCCACCCGGACGACGGCACCCTGCCGCCGGGCGGACTCGCGCCACGGGTCCACGTTCGCGGCGTGGTCGAGAGCCGTGCACATCACCTCGTCACCGGGGCGGAGTGCGGGCACCACGGACCGGACGAACCCCTCGGTCAGGCTCGTCATGTCGGCGCCGAACGACACCGTGCCGCCCGGTGCCCCGATCAGCGTACGGAACCGGCCGGCCGCCCAGTCGAGCACCGTGCGGGACCGCGGGTGCGCGACGTCCGCGCCGGCCCGCGCGGGATAGCGGGTCATCACGTCGCGGACCGCGTGGTGCACCAGGGTGCCGGCGGGAGCGTCGAACCGCGCGGCGTCCGGCCGCAGGTCGGGGAACTGCTCCGTGACGGGCCGTGTCACCAGGGCGGTGAGGGGGAGCGCATCCAACTCGCCGAAGGTCATCTCAACGAGGGGGATCAGATCGCCGCGGCGGTCGTACGGACGCGCGCGGTGGTGCCGGTCGGCAACGGGGAACCAGGCAGAGCACGGTCCCGACAGGGCACCGGCACGGTGTCTCCTCGATGGGCGCATGTGGACATCGCGTTCGTCGCAGCTGCGTGCTATCCCAGAGTCGTACTGACGGGCCGCGGGGGACGGCTCCCCTCAGTTCGGCGAAAAATACCACATCCGGCGCGTACGGGCGAGCCCGTGGCGACGGTGAGTGAGTTCGCCCGTGGTCGTGGCCGACCACCGTGCTCGTACCCGGCGCGACCCCGCGCGGCTACGGCATGAGCCCGGGCCCACCCGGTCCGACGTCGGTCGCCGCCGGGTCGGCGTCCGCGTCGGCACCGTGGGGGTCGCCCCACCACCGCCAGAAGTCCGCGCCGGTGGCCGGCGCCCGTCCGGCGGGTGCGCGACGCCGCGGGCCCGTCCGCCCGTCCGGATCGGTGCCGGTCCACCAGGACAGATGCCGCGGGTCGACCTCGGGCACCTCGGCGCTCCCGCCGGCTCCGGCGACCCGGGGGCCCTCCGGCGGGGCTCCACCGTGACAGGCGACGGACACCATCGCGGACCTCCCGTCCGGTGTCGATCGAGGACAGCCAGGCTAACCCGCCGTCCGTCCCGGGCGGTCTCCCAGCTTGCGCAACACCGGGCGGCGCCGCAGCGGCTCCCACCAGGCGCGGTTCGCGCGGTACCAGGCGACCGTCTCGCCGAGCCCGCCGTCGAGGTCCTTGCGCGGCGCGTACCCGAGCTCGCATCTGATCTTGCTCCAGTCGACCGCGTAGCGCCGGTCGTGCCCCTTGCGGTCCTCGACGTAGCGGATCCGGTCGGGGCCGACGCCGCAGGCCGCCAGCAGGCGATCGGCCATCTCCCGGTTGGTCAGCTGGGTGCCCCCGCCGACGTTGTAGACCTCCCCGGCCCGGCCCCGCGTCCGCACCAGCTCCAGCGCCCGGACGTGGTCGTCGACGTGCAGCCAGTCGCGCACGTGCAGCCCGTCGCCGTAGAGCGGGACGTCCCCGCCGTCGAGCAGGTTCGTGATAGCCAGCGGCACCAACTTCTCCGGGTGCTGGTGCGGGCCGTAGTTGTTGGCGCAGCGCGTCACCCGCACGTCGAGCCCGTGCGTCCGGACGAAGGCCAGGGCGAGCAGGTCGCTGGCGGCCTTCGCGGCGGCGTACGGCGAACTCGGCAGGACCGGGTCCGTCTCCGGCCACGTGCCGTGCTCGATCGACCCGTACACCTCGTCGGTGGAGACGTGCACGAAGACCGCGCGGTCGCCGTGCCGTCGCCGGACCGCCTCCAGCAGCGTGTAGGTGCCGAGCGTGTTGGTGCGGACGAAGTCACCGCCGTCGGCGATGGAACGGTCCACGTGGGACTCGGCGGCGAAGTGCACGACCTGGTCGTGCTCCGCCACCAGCCGGTCCACCAGGTGGCTGTCGCAGATGTCGCCGCGGACGAAGCGGTAGGCCGGGTGGCCGGCGACGGGGCGCAGGTTGGCGAGGTTGCCCGCGTACGTCAACTTGTCCAGCACCGTGATCCGGACGCCGCCCGGTCCCGCCGGCCGCAGCAGGGTGCGGACGTAGTGCGACCCGATGAAGCCGGCGCCGCCGGTGACGAGGATCCTCGTCGCGTTCATGCCGACCTCCGTCGCGTGGGGTCTCCGCCGGCCGGCTCGGCCCGGCCCCGCTCCTCGGCCACGGCCGCCTCGATCATCCGTCGCCACGGCGGCAGCGGGCCGAGGCCGGCCCGCGCCCACCCGTCGTGCCCGAGGACGGAGATCCGTGGCCGCCGGGCGGGCCGGGCGGGCCGGGCGGCGAGCGTCCCGCTGCCCGTCGGGCGTACGCGGTCCGGGTCGAGCCCGTGCAGCGCGAAGACCGTCCGGGCGAAGCCGTACCAGGTGGTCCGGCCGGCCGCCGTGCCGTGGTAGATCCCGGCCGGCGCCCGCCCGGCGGCGGCCAGCCCGGCCAGCGTGACCAGCCGGCCGGCGAGCGCGCGCGCCCAGGTGGGCTGGCCGTGCTGGTCGTCCACGACGTCCACGAACTCCGTCTCGGCGGCCCGGCGCAGCACCGCGCGGACGAAGTTGGGGCCGTGGCGGCCGTACAGCCACCCGGTGCGGACCACGTAGCCCCCGTCGGGCAGCAGGCCGCGCACGGCCCGTTCGCCGGCGAGCTTGCTGCGGCCGTACGCGTTCAGCGGGGCCGGCGGAGCGTCCTCCGGCCACGGCACGGTGGTCTCGCCGGAGAAGACGTAGTCGCTGGACAGGTGGATCAGGAGCGCCCCGCTGCGCGCACACGCCCGGGCCAGGTTGGCCGGGCCGGCGCCGTTCACCGCGGTCGCACCGGCCTCGTCCGACTCGGCCCCGTCGACGTCGGTCCAGGCGGCGGCGTTGACGACGACGTCGTGGCCGGGCACCGCGTGCCGGACCGCGGCGGCGTCGGTGATGTCGAGCATGGCCCGGTCGAGGGTGGTGTGCCGGCCGCCGGCGAGGACCTCGCCCAACTCGCGGCCCAGCAACCCGCCCGCGCCGGTCACGAGCAGTCGTGGCGTCGGGCTCATCGCCGCCTCCGGCGCGTCATCGCCACGCCCGCGCCGTCGGCCCCGTCGTCCACGATGGATCGGTGTCCCGGCCTGCCGGTGGACGCCGAGCCGGTTTTCCGATTCGCTGGCTCGACGGCCGGCCGTGACCGGCCCGCGAGTTCCGCGAGAGGCGAGGAGGACAGTGGTGGACATCCGGGCGTTGACGATCGAGGGTTCGTGGCTGGTAACCCCGGAGCAGCACCACGACGACCGGGGCCTGTTCCTGGAGTGGTACCAGGCGGGCCGCTTCACGGAGGCGGTCGGACGACCGTTCAGCGTGGCGCAGTCCAACGTCTCCGTCTCGGCACGGGGGGTGATCCGAGGCATCCATCTGGTGGACGTGCCACCCGGCCAGGACAAGTACATCACCTGCGTCTCCGGGGCGGTGCTCGACGTCGTGGTGGACCTGCGGGTGGGCTCGCCGACCTTCGGCCGGTGGGAGGGGGTGCGCCTGGACGACGTCGACCGCCGCGCCGTCCACCTCGACGCCGGGCTCGGTCACGCGTTCTGCGCGCTGACCGAGCCGGCCACCGTCGTGTACCTCTGCTCGTCGCCGTACGACCCGGCGGCCGAACGCACCGTCAACCCCCTCGACGCGGAGCTCGGGATCGCCTGGCCGGAGGGGCCGCGTCGGCTGTCGCCCCGCGACGCCACCGCCCAGACCGTGGCGCAGGCGCTGGCCGGCGGCGTGCTGCCGGCCTACGTGCCGCGCGGGTAGCGCGGCGCCGCACCGGCCGGGCGTCACCCGCCGCACCCCGGCGGCGCGCCGGCGGCCGGGTGCGGCGCGCCGGCGGCCGGCCCGGGTCGGGGGCGGGCCGGCGCGGGGACACCGACGACGGTGCCGCCGGCCACGGCCGGCGGCACCGTTGCGCGGGCGGCGGCGTGATCGCGGCGACCGGCCGCCGCCGCGGGTCCGGCGCCGGCCGGCCCGCCCGGCATCGCTCACCTGCTGTTGTACGGCATGGTCGGGAACCATCCGTAGTCGAACATCGCCGGTAGCCGGACGTCCCAGTAGACGACCATGAACACGCCCAGCGCGATCAGCATCCCGCCGGTCAGCGCGGCGGTCCGGGATGGGCTCGCCGCCAGCCAGCTCACGAAGCGACCGCGGGTGAGCACCACGATCAGGGCGAACAGCGCCGTCACGACGGCCACGTTGCCGATGGACTGCAGGACGAACGCGCCGGCGCCGTAGAGCGGGTTGCCGGAATCGACGGCCCATTGGAAGAGCTTGTTGAACAGGGGGTACGGCCGGCCGATCAGGAAGCCGCCGACGAGGGCGCCGAGCACCACGACCCGGGCCGCCGGCCGGTGCGCGAACGGGTCCCGCAGCACCCCGAGCGCGGCCAGGCCCAGGTAGACGAAGGCCAGCCCGATCAGCCCGAACACGACCATGGACTGGACCAGGCGTACCGGGAGACCGCCGACCGTGGCCGTGGACAGCTGCGGCAAGCCGTCGCCGACCAGTACGCCGACGAAGCCGTAGACCGCGGCGACGGCGACCATGCCGGCCGTGAGCCAGCCCACCGGCCGGACCAGGCTGCGCAGCCCGGTCCTCGTCGCCCCGCCCGCACCGGCCTGGCTCATCGGGCCGATGGACGCCGCCATGGCGATGTTGCAGGCGGTGAACGTGCCGGCCAGACCGGAGACGAAGGCGAAGACGAGACCGGCCAGGGTGCCCCCGATCGCGGTCGCCTTGGCGTCGCGGCCGAGCATCGCGTTGGCCACCGAGTCGCCGATGACGTGGTCGACGAATTCGTAGGACCACAGCACCGACAGCAGCACGCCGGCGGCCGTGGCGCCCAGCACGATCCGTCCCCGCCCGGCCGGTGTCGCCCGGGGGGCGACGGCGGCGGCTCCTTGCTCAGTGACAGTCATGACTGGATTTTGGGTGACCGGCCGCCGGTCGGTGTTCTCGCAGGTTGCCCGATGCCCCGGAGGCCCGACTGCGCCCGGTGACCCGCCGGTCGGCCAATGGTCCGCGTCACGTCGGGGATAATTTCTTGCACACAGTGCAAGATCGCTTGTAGCGTTCCCGCGTGCACACCGCCGAGACCGAACCCGGCCCCGGCCGGCGCGACCGCAGGAAGCGCCGGACCCGGGCCGCGCTGACCGAGGCGGCGCTCCGCCTGGTGGCCGAGCGCGGCCTGGCCCAGGTGACGGTGGAGGAGATCAGCGAGGCGGCCGGCGTCTCCCCGCGTACCTTCTTCAACTACTTCGCCTGCAAGGACGACGCGCTGGTCGGCGACCACGCGGGCGACGCGGCGCGGCTGGTCGCGCGCCTGGCGGCCGTGCCGCCGGAGGTGCCGGTGCTGGCCGCGCTGCGGGCCGCGCTCGCCGACGTGGTCGACGAGGTGCGCACCGAGCGCGAGCTGTGGTGCCTGCGGATGGAGGTGGTGACGCGCAACCCGGTGTTGCTGCCCCGCCTGGTCGCCGGCAACGTCGAGACCGAGCGGGCCATCGCCGAGGTCGTCGCGGCGCGGGTCGGGGTCGACCCCGACCACGGCTACCTGGCGCTCGTCACCGCCGTGGCCGGCGCGGCGGTGCGTACCGCGATGACCCGGTGGGCCGCACACCCCGACGGACCGGACCTGGCCGACCTCGTCGACGAGGCGTTCGCCGCGCTCGCCGCCGGCCTGCCGCAGCCCGAACCGTCCTGACCCTGCAAGCCTCCTTCCGGGGAACGGTCCCCGGACGGCCCGTGAACCCGCACCCGTGAGGAAGCGTCAATGACCGCCACCGTGCCCGCCGAGACCCCCGAGGTCAGCGCCGGCCGCATGTCCCGCCGAGAGGTGCTCCAGGCACTCTCCGGCCTGATGGTCGGCATGTTCGTGTCGATCCTCGCCTCCACGGTCGTGGCGAACGCGCTGCCGCGCATCATCGCCGACCTGGACGGCTCCCAGACCGTCTACACGTGGATCGTCACCACCGAGCTGCTGGCCATGACGGCGACCGTGCCGCTGTGGGGCAAGATGGCCGACCTCTACAGCAAGAAGCTGCTCATCCAGCTCTCCCTCGGCCTCTTCGTGGTCGGCTCGCTGATCGCCGGGTTGACGCCGAACGTCGAGGTGCTGCTGATCAGCCGCATCGTGCAGGGGGTCGGCGCGGGTGGCATGACCGCCCTGGCCACCATCGTGATGGCGGCGATGATCCCGCCCCGCGAACTGGGCCGCTACGCCGGCATCTTCGGCGCCGTGTTCGGCGTCGGCACCATCGCCGGCCCGCTCATCGGCGGCGTGCTGGTCGACACCTCCTGGCTCGGCTGGCGGTGGTGCTTCCTGATCGGCGTGCCGTTCACCCTGCTCTCGATCTTCCTGCTCCAGCGCACCCTGCACCTGCCGGTGACCCGCCGCAAGGTGCGGATCGACTGGCTCGGGGCGCTGCTCATCACCTCCGGGGTCTCCACCCTGCTGATCTGGTCGTCCCTGGCCGGCAACTCCTTCGCCTGGGCGTCCGGCTGGACCGCCCTGATGGTCGGCGGCGGGATCGCCCTGCTGGCGCTGGCCGTCGCGGTGGAGGCCCGCGCGGAGGAGCCGATCGTGCCGCTGGGCATCTTCCGCAACCGGACGGTCTCGTTGACCACCATCGCCAGCGTGCTTGTCGGCGTGGCGATGTTCGGCGGCACGGTGTTCCTGTCCCAGTACTTCCAGATCTCGCTGGGCAAGTCGCCGACGGTGGCGGGGCTGATGAGCCTGCCGATGATCTTCGGCCTGCTGGTCTCGTCGACGATCGCCGGCCAGCTGATCACCAAGACCGGCCGGTGGAAGCGCTACCTGGTCGCCGGCGCGGTGGTGATGTCGGTCGGCATGCTGCTGCTGGCCACCATCGACGCGCACACCAGCGGGCTGCTGCTCGGCGTCTACATGGCGGTGCTCGGCGTCGGGGTCGGCATGCTGATGCAGAACCTGGTGCTCGCCGCGCAGAACGACGTGCCCGCGCAGGAACTGGGCGCCGCCACCTCCGTGCTGACCTTCTTCCGCAGCATGGGCGGCGCGATCGGGGTCAGCGCGCTCGGCGCGGTCATGGCCAACCGGGTCGCCTCGCTGACCGCCGAGAAGCTCGGCCCGCTGGCCGGCGGCGCCGCGGGGGAGGGCTCCGCCGAGGTACCCGACCTGTCCACCCTGCCCGCGCCGGTGCTGCGGGTCATCCAGGACGTGTACGGGACCGCCACCGCCGAGCTGTTCCTGATCGGCGCCCCGTTCGCGCTGCTCGCCGTGGTGGTCGTGCTGTTCATCCGGGAGAAGCCGCTGCACACGCTCAGCGGTGAGGAGCGGCGCGCCCAGGAGGAGGCGGCGGCCGGCATGTCCGGCGCGCACTGAGGTTCGCCCGATCGACGGAGGGGGCGGCCCGGCCTGCGCCGGTCGCCCCCTCGCCGGGTGGCGACGGCCCGCCCGCGCGGGCCGGCGCGCCGCTCAGGACGGGCGGAGCCGAGGCGGGGCGACCGGCACCGGCGGGCGCGCCGACGGCCAGGCCGCCGGGATGCGTTCCAGCAGCCCACCGGCGAAGACGTCCCGCAGGCCGAGCGGCTTGAGGTGCACGTACCCGATGTGGCAGTCGCAGGTCGCGTTGGCGCACGGGCGGGGCCGCAGGGCCGGCCGCCACGAGCCGTCGTACAGGTTGCCGATCGGTTCGGCGATGAAGTGGCACCGGCGCACCGTGCCGTCCCCGAGCACGGAGACGGCGGTCTCGCCCGCGTGGCAGGGCCGGCCGAGCGACACGTGCGGGCGGACGCTGAAGCCGAACAGCGGGTCCAGCTCCGTCCAGACCGCCTCCTCGGCGGCGTCGTAGCGCCGGCCCTCGGCGGCGTTCACCCACAGGTAGACCTCGGCGGGCAGGGCGGCCCGCAGCGCCCGTGCCTCGCCGAGGTGCTCCGGCAGGCCGACCACGCCGACCGAGTACCGGATGCCCAGCTCGGACAGCCGGGCGCAGCGGCGCAGGAAGCGGTCCCGGTCGACCTGGCCGGGGTGGTAGGTGGTCCACAGGGCGGCGGCGCGGGGGTCGGCGTCGGCCAGCCAGTCCACCCGGGCGGCGAGGTTGGTCTGGATGACGACCCGGTCGACGTGCGGCAGGTGCGACAGCGACACCATCGCGTCCCGGTACCAGCTGCGGGTCAGCCCCTCGCCCCACGGGGTGAACAGCACCGACAGCCGCACGTCGGTGGTGGCCCCGACCCAGCCGGCGAAGCGGTCCAGGGCGGCCCGGTCGGCGCGCAGCAGCTCCGGCGGGTCGTGCCGCTTGGCGAAGGGGCAGTACGGGCAGTCGTAGTTGCAGCTCGCCAGCGGGCCCCGGTAGAGGATCGCCAGGTTCACCTCGGCACGTACCCGGTCATCGCGTCGCGGACCCGGGCCGAGGTCAGCCACGGGCCGACCGCGTCGGAGTGGGCCAGCCCGGCCGGGGTCAGCCGCAGCCCGCCGTGGGTGGCCCAGCCCCGGTCGACCAGGCGGCCCAACTCCGGGAAGTCGTCGCCGGGCGGGCGGCCGAACCGGGCCCGGTAGGCAGCCGCGTCGACGCCGTCGACGCGCAGCAGCGACTTGAGCAACCACCGGCGGCGCTGCTCGGCGCCGTCGAGGGTGAACCCGAACTCGGCATACCGGAAGTCGTCGGCCGGGCGGGCCACATAGTCGTCGAGCACCGCCCGCACCTGCGACACCCCGACCGCGTAGTCGAACGAGTAGTGCAGGCTCGTGGTGTAGGAGCGGGCGCCGCAGCCCAGCCCGACCATGCCGTCGTCCTGGCAGCAGTAGTCCGGCCCGTCCGGCGCCGGCACGTCGGCGCGGCGGAACTGCCGCATCGACTCCTGGCGGTACCCGGCCGCGCCCAGCGTGGCCACCGCCTGCTCGTAGAGGGCGAGCCGCTGCGCGTCCCAGTCCGTCTGGTCGTGTGCCCGCCGCCCGAGCCCGGTCAGCGGCCGCACGTACAGGGGGTAGAGGTACAGCTCCTCGGGGCGCCACGCCAGCGCCGCGTCGAGGCTCTCCCGCCAGGTGTCGGCGGTCTGCCCGTCGATGCCGTAGATCAGGTCGATGTTGAGCACCGGGATCCGGGCGTCGCGGATCGCCGCCAGGGCGGCCTCCACCTCGGTGCGGCGCTGCGGCCGGCCGGCGGCGCGGGCCTCGGCGTCGAGGAAGCTCTGCACGCCGATGCTCACCCGGGTGGTGCCGTGCGCGGCGAGCACCGCGAGCCGGTCCGGCGTCGCGGTGGCCGGCGAGGTCTCCACCGACAGCGGTACGCCGGGCAGCCGCGCCCCCGTCGTGGTGGTGGCGATGTCGAACAGCTCGGTCAACTCGTCGGCGCTCAGGTAGGTGGGGGTGCCGCCGCCGAACGCCGCGCGGGCGTACCCGGCGTCGGCGCCGAGCGCGTCGGCGACCCGTTCGGCCTGCCGGCGTAGCTGCCGCAGGTAGCCGGTCACCTGCTCGGCGGGGGCGTTGGCGCGGGTGAACAGGTTGCAGAACCCGCAGCGCATCTCACAGAACGGCACGTGCACGTAGAGGAAGAGCGCGTCGCGCGCCTCGGCCCGCCACACGTCCGCCAGCAACGGCCGGGGCCGCAACGGCCGGTACGAGGTCTTGTGCGGGTACGCGTAGAGGTACTGCTGGTACGGCGAGCCGGCGAGGCCCGTGTCGGTGTTGGTCACCATTCTCCCGGGTGCAGGGTGAAGTGGGCGTACGGGACGGTCCACACCACGTCGTGGCCGATCCGGTGGCCGGTGTGGCCGTCCTCCCCGTACGCGGTGCCGTGGTCGGCGCAGACGATCGCGAACACCGGCCGGCCCCGGCCGGTGAGCAGGGCGAACAGCCGGTCGATCCGGCCGTCGACGTACTCCAGGGCGGCGGCGTGGCTGGCGAGGTCGTCGGCCCGCGCGCCGGGCAGGTGGTGCCGGTTGGGCTGGTGCAGCGCCGCGACGTTGAGGAACGTGAACAGCGGCTGCCCCGCCGGCACCCGCGGCAGCACCTCGGTCAGCCGGTCGAGCTGGGCGTCCAGGCAGGTGGGGGAGGTGACCCCGAACTCCGGCTCCCAGTGGGCCTCGGCGAACAGGCCGGGCAGCACCGCGCCGAGCGGGCTGCGCCGGTTGAAGAACCCGACCCCGCCCAGACAGAGCGTGTGGTAGCCGACGTCGGCCAGGGCGGTCGGCAGGTCCGGCGCGTCGAACACCCACGTGTCGGTGCCGGAGGTCTCGCTGCCGGGGAAGGCCGCCGCGTACAGCCGCTCGTGCCGGCCGGGGGCGACCGGGGTCGGCAGGAAGCCGGCGAAGAACGCGTGGTGCGCGGCGTAGGTGAAGCTGGCGGGGGAGTGCCGGCGCTCCCACCGGCCGCCGGGCAACGCCCGGGCGAGGTGCGGCGTCCGCCCCTGCTCCGCCAGTTCGGCGGCGACGTCGTAGCGGAGCGTGTCGAGGGTGAGCAGGAGCAGGTCGTGGCTGCCGATCAGACTCCGCACGGCAGCACCTCCGCCCCGGTGGGGGCGCGACCGGCCGCCGCCGACCGCCAGCGCTGCCACCGGCCGTCGGTCAGGGCGTGCACCTGCTCGGCGTAGGTGTCCCGGCCGTCGGCCAGCACCCCCGGCAGCAGGTCGCCGAACGCGTTGACCTCCGCCACCGCGTGCCGCCGCCAGCCGACGAGGAACATCAGGTCGATCCCCACCTGGAGCGTGTGGGGAAAACACCCGGCGACCCGCTCGCAGGTCTCCATCGCCGCCGCCCACGCCGCCGGCCCGGCGGCCGTCCGCAGCGCGGCGAGGTCGCCGCGGGCGTTGCCCAGGTGCAGGTTGGTCAACGGACCCCGGGCGGCCCGCACCACGGCATGGGTGGGCCGCCCGGCGACCACCACCACCCGCAGGTCGACCACCCGGTCGCCGAGCCCCGCCTTGGGCAGCCACCGCTCCACGTGCAGGCCCTCGGGCGCGATCCGGTCGACGATCGCGGCGACCTGCGCCTCGTCGGTGTAGCGGCGGGGCCGCAGCGAGTTGAACAGCCCGTCGGGGGTCGCCTCGATCGTGGTCACCGCCTGCACCCGGCGCCCGGCGACCGCCAGCGCGACCACCCCGGCGGCGGAAGAGCCGTGCGCGGGCTTGACGAACACCCGGCCCCAGCCGGCCGCCGCCATCGCCGCCCGCAGCTGCGCCCAACCGTGCACCGGGGGCAGCGCGGCCGGCACCGGCACCCCGGCGGCGGACAGCCGCGCGTGGCAGCGCCGCTTGTCGCACATGACCGCGACGTCCACCGGGTCGTTGAGCAGCTCCGCGCCGCCGGCGGCGACCCGGCCCAGGCCCCTGAGCAGCCCGGCGTACGTGTCGGCCAGCCCGACCAGCTCGCCGTGCCGGGCCGGGACGGCGGACCGGCGTAGCAGCCGGTCCACCTCGGCGTCCTCCCCGGGCGAGTCGACCCGCACCAGTGCGCCCGGCGCCGGCGGGGCCGCCCCGGTCAGCACGTCGACCCAGGGCAGCACCGCGGGCCGGGGCAGGCCGGCGGCCAGCACCGCCCGAGTGAACAGGCCGACCCGACGGTTGTCGGGGTTGCCGACGACGGTCAGGCGCATGTCACTCCGACACCGCCGTGTAGCGGTAGCTCTCGCCGTCGTACTCGTCGGCCTCCTGCGGGTCGGAAACGTCGACCCGGACACCCGGCAGCGCGGCGACCACCGAGGCGGCCATCTCCTCCGAGAGGTAGTGGTGGTGCAGGTCCAGCTCCGCCAGGTGGCTCAGCGGCTGCCCGGCGAACAGCCCCGCCGCGCCCCGGTCGCCGAGCGTGCCCAGCGACAGGTCCAGCCGTTCCAGGCGTGGCACCACCGCCGCCCTCGCCAGGGCCTCGGCGAGGTCGTCGGCGATCTCCGCGTTGCGCAGCCCGAGCCGGCGCAACGCGCCGAACCGCTCCCCGGCCAGCAGCGGGGCCAGGTCGGACACCTGCGCGTCGCCGCCGTAGTCGGAGGTGCCGAGCCACAGCTCCAGGTCGGTCAGCGCGGGCAGGTCGGAGTCGAGCACCGCGCCGACGAACGCCGCGGAGAGCCCGCCGGTCTCCACCGCCAGCTCCCGCAGCCGCGCGTGCCGCACGGGAGAGAACGCGAGGTCCTCGCCGCCGCGGACGCGCAGCACCTCCAGCTCCGGGTACGCCGTCAGCAGCGGGCTGACGTCGCCCACCCTCATCCAGGAGACCTCACACTCCTCGGTGGTCATGTCACCGAGGAAGAGGGCGCGCAGGGCGGGCAGCCGGGGCGCCGCCGCGCAGAGCTGGGCGATCGGGGCGGGGTTGAACGCCGCGTACCCCCACGCGCCGACGACCAGGGACTCCACGGACGGCCCGGCCTGCGCGACGAACCGGTCGAACGCCACCCGGAACTCGTCCGACAGCTTGTAGCCGGCGGTCTCGTCGAAGTGCCACAGGGAGAACCGCCACGAGACCGGACCGTCCACCGTGGGCAGCGGCCCGTCGACCGGGACGTCGACGACCGGCCGACCGGCGAAGGCCCGCGCGTGGGAACCGAAGGTCACGGCAGATCACTCCCCGACCGCGGTGTAGCGGTAGCGGGTGCCGTTGTGCTCGTCGGCCTCCTGCGGGTCGGACACGTCGACGCGCACGCCCGGCAGCGCGGCGACCACCGAGGCGGCCATCTCCTCGGAGAGGTAGTGGTGGTGCAGGTCGAGCTGCGTCAGGTGGGTCAGCGGCTGGCCGGCCAGCAGCGCCGCCGCGCCCTCGTCGGTGAGCGTGCCCATCGACAGGTCGAGGACCTCCAGCCGCGGGACGACCGGCGCCGCGGCGACGGCCGCCGCCACCGCGTCGGCGATCTCGGCGTTGCACGGTGCCAGGTGCCGCAGCGCGGGCAGGCCGGTGCCGGCCAGCACGCCGGCCAGGTCGTCGACGGTCGCGTCGCCGCCGTAGTCGGACCTGCCGAGCCACAGGTCCAGCCGGTGCAGGGCCGGCAGCTCGCAGGCGCCGACGGCCCGCACCACCCCGGCCGGCAGCCCGCCGGACTCGAACCGCAGCTCGCGCAGCGCGTCGTGCCGGACCGGTTCCAGCCGCAGGTCCTGCGCGCCGCGTACCCACAGCACCTCCAGCGACGGGTACGCCGCGAGCAGCGGGGTGATGTCGCCGTGCCTGAGCCAGGAGATCTCGCACTGCTCGTAGGTCAGGTCGGCGAGGAAGACCGCCCGCAGGGCGGTCCACTCCCCAGCCGCCGCCACCAGCGCCTCCACCGGCAGCGGCCGCTCGTACGCCTCGCCCCACTCGCCGATCACCAGGGCGCGCACAGCGTCGGCCGGCACCTGCTCGCGCAGCGCCTGCACGAGGCCGGCGAACTCCTCCGGCTCCGCGTCGAAGTCCTCGACCTCCAGCCGCCAGGCGACCGCCGACGGGTCGTCGGGGAGGGTCATCCCCGGTGTGAACGGCAGCACCGGCAACCCGGCGAACGACGACACGTGCGAACTGATCACGCCTACCTCCGGTCGACTGGTGCAGCGGCGGCGAGACCGTAGCAGGTGTGCCCGACAAGATGATCAGCGGCGGCCACCCGCCGCGGCGGCGCTGCGGGCATCCGGCGCAACGACCGGCTGCCCGTTCCACCGGGCGGCCGGGCACACTCGTCCGGGTGAACCACCCACGCGCGGCCCGCCGACGGCGGGCCGCGTCGCATGGACTGGCCGGACGTCGCCGACGGACCCTCCGATGCCACCTCGGAGGCCCGCCGGGCGAAGGTAGGAGAGATCAATGAGCACGATTCTCGTGACTGGCGCGGCGGGCTTCATCGGGTCCAACTTCGTCCGCCACTGGCGCCGCGCCCACCCGCGCGACCGGGTGATCGCCTTCGACCTGCTGACGTACTCCGGCACGCTGGCCAACCTCGCCGACCTCGGTGACGCGGTCACCTTCGTCCAGGGCGACATCCGGGACGAGCCGGCCGTGGCGCGGGCGCTGCGCGAGCACGGGGTCGACGTCGTGGTCAACTTCGCCGCCGAGTCGCACAACTCCCGCGCGGTGCTGGGCCCGACGGCCTTCTTCGAGACGAACGTGCTCGGCCCGGTCGCCCTGATGGAGGCCGTCCGGCGGGTCGGCCGCGACGGCATCCGCTTCCACCAGATCTCCACCTGCGAGGTGTACGGGGACATGGCGCTGGACGACCCCGGCGCCTTCACGGAGGACTCACCCTACCTGCCGCGCACCCCGTACAACGCGGCGAAGGCCGGGGGCGACCACGCCGTGCGGGCCTTCGGGCACACCTACGGCATCCCCTTCACGATCACCACCTGCTCCAACAACTACGGCCCGTACCAGTTCCCGGAGAAGGTGATCCCCCTGTTCGTCACGCACGCGTTGCGGGGCATGCCGCTGCCGGTCTACGCCTCCAGCCGCAACCGCCGGGAGTGGCTGCACGTGGCCGACCACTGCCGCGCGGTCGAGGCGGTGCTGCTGCACGGCCGGCTGGGGGAGACGTACAACGTGGGCAGCGGCGTCGAGGTCGACGTCGAGACGCTCGCCGACGCCGTGCTGGGGGAGCTGGGTCTCGGCGCGGAGCTGAAGCGACGGGTGCCCGACCGGCCCTCGCACGACCGGCGCTATCTGCTCGACTCCGGCAAGCTGCGCCGCGAGCTGGCCTGGGAGCCGAGGATCGGGTTCGGCGACGGGCTGAAGGAGACGATCGACTGGTACCGGGAGCACGAGAGCTGGTGGCGGCCGCTGCTCGACCGCGTACAGGTGGCGGAGGAGACCGCGTGGCGGTGAGCCGGCGCTGAATGCGCCCGGCCGGGCGGCGCGTGGCCCGGCCTCCCGCCGATCGCGGTGAACCCCGGCCCGGTGCCCCTCGGCTCTCCTACAGTGGTCCGTGCGTCCGGTCGCACGCGGGCCGCCCGCCCCGGCGCCGACCGCGGTGGCGGCGGCCGGTGGGCCCGGCCCGGTGTGACCGTGGGAACGGGGGTTTCGGGTGTTCGCACGGGCGTTCCGTCCGCACCGTGCCGCGGCCCGCTCGGCGGGCGGCCACGGCCACGACCGAGCCGCGCATGGCGGGCCCGACGACCATGGCGGGCCCGACCGGCACGGCGGACCCCGCGAGCAGGCGGGACACGACGGGCACGACAAGCACGCCGGTCACGATCCGGAGCAGTTCCGCCGCAAGTTCTGGCTGTGCCTCGCACTCACCGTGCCGATCGTGCTGACCAGTCACATGGTGATGGGCTGGTTCGGCTACACCCTGGACTTCCCCGGCAGGAGCTGGGTGGGCCCGGTCCTCGGGTCGGTGGTCTTCCTCTACGGAGGCTGGCCGTTCCTTGTGGGCGCCGTACGGGAGGCCCGCGACCGCACCCCCGGGATGATGCTGCTGGTCTCGATGGCCATCGCGGTGGCGTACGTCGCGTCGCTGGCGACCAGCCTTGGCGCGTTCGACTTGGACTTCTGGTGGGAGCTGGCGGCGCTGGTGACGATCATGCTGTTGGGGCACTGGCAGGAGATGAAGGCGATCGGCCAGGCGCAGGGTGCTCTCGCCGCGCTGGCCGCGTTGCTGCCCGACGAGGCCGAACGGGTCGACGACGACGGTACCCCGCGCCGCGTGCCGCTGGCCGAGTTGCGGGTGGGCGACGTGGTGCTGGTCCGCTCCGGTGCCCGGGTGCCGGCCGACGGCTCGATCGTCGACGGCGTCGCTGAGCTGGACGAGTCGATGATCACGGGGGAGTCCCGGCCGGTGCCGCGCGGCGTGGGCGATCGGGTGGTGGCGGGCACGGTGGCCACCGACTCCGCGTTGCGGGTCCGGGTCGACGCGGTGGGTGAGGACACGGCGCTGGCCGGCATTGGCCGGCTCGTGGCGCAGGCTCAGGCGTCCAGTGGCCGGGCGCAGGTCCTGGCTGACCGGTTCGCGGCGATGCTGTTCTATGTCGCGACCGTCGCCGCGTTGGTCACCTTCGCCGTCTGGTGGGCGCTGGGCGACCCGGACCAGTCCGTGGTGCGGTCGGTGACGGTGCTGGTGATCGCCTGCCCGCACGCCCTCGGGCTGGCCATCCCGTTGGTGATCGCGCTGTCCACCGCGGTGTCGGCCAAGGCCGGCATCCTGGTCAAGGACCGCCTCGCCCTGGAGCGGATGCGCACCGTCGACGCGGTGCTGTTCGACAAGACCGGCACCCTGACCAAGGGCGCCCACACCGTCACCGCCACGGCCGCCGCCGGCGGCACGACGGAGGACGAGGTGCTGCGGATCGCCGGCGCGGTCGAGGCCGACAGCGAACACCCCCTCGCCAAGGCTCTGGTCAAGGTCGCGCAGGACCGGGGGCTGCGTGCGACCGCCCGGGACTTCCGTTCCCTGCCCGGTCGGGGGGTCCGGGCCGTCGTCGACGGCACCACCTGGGCGGTGGGTGGCCCCGCCCTGCTGCGCGAGGTCGGGGCGGCCGTGTCGGACGGCCTCGCCACGGTGACCCGGGGCTGGTCGTCGCGCGGCGCGGTGGTGCTGCACCTCGTCCGGCTGCCCGACGGGCGACCCGAGGCGGTGGGCGCCTTCGCCCTGGAGGACGAGGTCCGCCCGGAGGCCCGCGCGGCCATCGCCGAGCTGCGCGAGCACGGCGTACGGACGATCGCGATGATCACCGGCGACGCCCGGCCGGTCGCCGAGGCGGTCGCCGCAGACCTGGGCTTCCGGCCGGGCGTCGACGAGGTCTTCGCCGAGGTGCTCCCCGCCGACAAGGACCGGGCGGTCGCCGAGCTGCAAGCCCGGGGGCTGACCGTGGCGATGGTCGGCGACGG
>NZ_JBIDDG010000052.1:0-27541 GCF_043205005.1 Micromonospora sp. NPDC047620
CGTCCTGTTCGCCATGCTCCGCGACAAGATCCCCTATCAACCCCGCCCCACACCGCCGATCACCGCTTGACGAAACCCATAGGGACACCCCCCCTCCTCGCCGAGCAGCAGCGGCACGCCGTACACCGACATGTCCGGGCGTGCCGTGCGTACCGCACCCGATGCCGCCACCGGCCGTGCTCGAAGGCGACGTCGGCGGTCGATCTCCGCCACCACCGCCGGCTCCACCTGCACGTACCGCAGTGGCTCGGGCCGCGATTCGCTGACAATCGAGCACCGCGCCTACTCGTGGCGGAGTAGTGCCCTGGCACGACTCCGCCAACGCCAGCTATTCATTTGCCGGTAACGGCGGCGGTAGAACGTTTCGCATGTCATTCCCCTTACAGCCCGCTGAGCCTGGCCGCGCGCGGCGCCGGTTGATTGCCGCCGCTACGGCGGCCGGACTGATCGCTGGTGGGATCGCCGCGATCCAGGCGCCCGTGACCGCGGCAAGCCCCGGTACGGCCCCCAAGGCCGAGACCAGGTCCACCCACACCATCACTCTGATCACCGGCGATGTCGTCACGGTGACCACCTCCGCCGACGGCGCGGAAACGGTCGATGTCGACCGGCCCGACGACGCCACCGGCGCCGTCCACCTGCAGGAGAGCGGCGATGACCTGTTCGTCCTGCCCGACGAGGCGATGCCGCTGCTGGCCGCCGACAAGCTGGACCGGCGGCTGTTCAACATCACCGATCTCATCGAGATGGGCTACGACGACGCGAAGACCCCGACCGTGCCGGTGATCAGCAGCTACCCGCCGGCGAAGACCCGCACGGCCAAGCCGGTCGCGCCGAAGGGCGCGAAGCTGGCCCGCGACCTGCGGCGGGTCGGCGCCGCGGCGCTGGCGGTGGACAAGAAGCAGAGCCGCTCCTTCTGGACCAGCGTCGCGCCGGTGGCTTCCGGGGCCAAGCCGGCACTCGGTGGCGGGATCGCGAAGCTCTGGCTGGACGGCCGGGCCATGGCCAGCCTCAAGGAGAGCGTGCCGCAGATCGGCGCGCCCGAGGCGTGGGCCGCCGGGTACGACGGCCGCGGGGTGAAGGTCGCGGTGCTGGACACCGGGGTGGACGCCAGCCACCCCGACCTCGTCGACCAGATCGACGGCAAGGTCAGCTTCGTGCCGGGCGAGGACACCTCCGACGTCAACGGGCACGGCACCCACGTCGCCTCGACGATCGTGGGCACCGGCGCGGCCTCCGGCGGCGCGTACAAGGGTGTCGCGCCGGGCGCGGACCTCATTGTCGGCAAGGTGCTCAGCAACGACGGTTTCGGCCAGGACTCCTGGGTGCTCGCCGGCATGCAGTGGGCGGCCGAGTCCGGGGCGGATGTGGTCAGCATGAGCCTGAGCGACCCGACGCTGTCCGACGGGACCGACCCGATGGCGGTCGCGGTGGACACGCTGTCCGCGCAGTACGGCACGCTGTTCGTCATCGCCTCCGGCAACGCCGGGCCGCAGAGCATCGGCACGCCCAGCTCCGCCGCCAGCGCGCTGACCGTCGGCGCGGTCGACAAGCAGGACCGACTGGCGTCCTTCTCCAGCACCGGTCCGCTGGTGCGCAGCGGCACGCTCAAGCCCGACATCACCGCCCCCGGCGTCAGCATCACTGCCGCCCGCTCGCAGCAGATGACCACGGGCACCGGCCTCTACCGGTCCATCAGCGGCACCTCGATGGCCACCCCGCACGTATCGGGCGCGGCGGCGATCCTGGCTCAGCGCCACCCCGACTGGTCCGGCGCGCAGCTCAAGGAAGCGCTGATGAGCAGCGCGAAGGGCCTGGCCGACGGCTACACGGCGTACCAGGTGGGCACCGGCCGGGTCGACGTCGCGGCCGCCGTACGCACGGGCGTCCGGGCGACCGGCTCGGTCTTCTTCGGCAACTTCGACTGGCCGCACGAGCCGACCGACACCCCGGTGACCAAGCCGGTGGTGTTCACCAACTCGGGCAGCAGCGACGTGACCCTGAACCTCGCCACCACCGGCTCGGACCCGTTCTCGCTGGATGCCTCCTCGGTGACGGTGCCGGCCGGCGGGAGCGCGACGGTTCCCGTCACCGGCGACCCGACCAAGCCTGGCACCGGCCAGTTCACCGGCTACCTGGTCGGCACCGACGCCGCCACGGGTACCGCGGTCACCCGTACCGCGCTCGGTCTGCTCAAGGAGGACGAGCGGTACGATCTGAAGATCAAGCTGATTGGTCGGGACGGCAAGCCCGTCACCTCGACCGTCGGGATCAAGAAGGCGGGCGTGTCCCGCCCCTGGGCGTACACCATCGACGGCGAGATGACGCTGCGGATGCTGCCGGGCACCTACACGGTCACGACCCAGTTCGACGTCCCGGGTGAGCGGGCCGACTCGCTCGGCTTCGCCGTGCTGGTGGACCCGGAGACCGTGCTCGACGGTTCCGGAGCTGAGGTGGTGCTGGACGCGCGCAAGGCGCGCCTGCTGGACACCACCGCGCCGGAGCGCAGCGAGGACCGGCAGCGCAAGGTCGACTCCACCGTCAAGTACGCCAACGGCGACAGCTTCCGTGCCGGGACCCTGGTGCCGGTGAAGTACGACGACATCTATGTCACCCCGACCGACCAGGTCGCCCAGGGGTCGTTTGCGATGGTCACCCGGTGGCGCAAGGGCGAGCCGATGCTGAGCGTGGACGTCCCTGGTCTGCCGCCGGTGGACGTCACGGTCCAGCCGGGCAGCACGCTCACCGCCGGCCAGGAGACGCTGCCCACGGTCTACGCGGGCACCGGCGCGGCCGCCGACTACGCCACGCTCGACGTGAAGGGCAAGGCCGTGGTGGTGACCCGCAGCGACGCGGTCAGCGCCACGGATCGTGCCGCCGCCGCGGTGGCCGCCGGAGCGAAGCTGCTGCTGGTCGTCAACGACGGCCTCGGGGCGCTCTACGAGTCGGTCGGCCGGTCGCCGATCCCGGTCGCCACGGTGCACCGCGACGCCGGGGCGCAACTGATCGGGCTGGCCAAGACCGGCACGCTGCGGATGATCACCAACCAGGTGCCGTACGCGAGCTACGTCTACGACCTGACCCGCAACTACACGGGACAGGTGCCGGACCGGCCGCTCAGCTACCACCCGGCCCGGGAGGATCTGGCCCGGATCGACGCGCGCTACTACAACATCACGAAGGGGATGCAGGGCGGCGGCCTTCGGTACGACCTGACCTTCGCGCCGTCGCTCGGCATGCCGGAGCGGGAGTGGCATCCCAGCACCCGCACGGAGTGGGTGACTCCGGACCAGGTCTGGGGGGAGTGGCACGTGCAGGGCGGCTGGACGGACTCGACCAACCGGCACACGTACGCCAAGGGCAGCACCACCAGGCAGGACTGGTTCGCCCCGGCGATCCGGCCGGCGTTCAACCGGGCGTTCGCGGTGCAGAACAGCCGCTACCGCGACTACATGACCATCAACGTGCAGGCCTGGACCCCGTCCGCCGACGTGCTGGAGCACGGCGGCAACCTGGACTGGGGATCGGTGCCGACCAACATGAAGCTCTACCAGGGCGACCAGTTGCTGTATGAGAACAAGCGCTCGTCCGCCCTTCAGTGGGAGGCGGTGCCGGCCGGCACCCTGCCCTACCGCCTGGTGTTGGACGCGTCCCGCCCGGCCGAACAGTGGCGGCTGTCGACCCGTACGCACAGCGAGTGGGACTTCATCTCCAGCTCCAACGAGTCGGACAACTTCGAACCGTTCGCGCTGCTGCAGATGGAGTACCGCCTCGACACCGACCTGCACGGTGACGTGCAGGCGGGCAGCACCGAGCAGATCCGCCTCAAGCCGATTCCCCAGGCGGGCGGCGGCCCCAGCACCGGCAACGTCACCTCGGTGACCCTGGAGGTGTCGTACGACGACGGCGCCACCTGGCAGCAGGTGACGCTGCGCAAGGACGCCGGCGACTGGTGGAACGGCGAGCTCAAGCTGGCGAAGCAGCCGGGCGGCTTCGTCTCGGTGCGGGCCACCGGCAAGACCGACGCCGGTTTCAGCATCAAGCAGGAGATCATCCGGGCGTACGGCCTGCGATGAGACCGTTCGCAGGGCCCCGGGGCGGCGACGTCTCGGGGCCCGTCCCCTCTTTTCCCATGCCAGATGGGGCTGGGCATGATCCATCACTGTGGCGCATACTTTCCCGGCCACAACGGATGGAGGGGAGGCGGCCGCCGATGTTGGGCGCGTTGGGCCTGAGCCCGGAACACGAAGCCGTGTACACCGTGCTCGCCGGACGCCCCCAGGCCGACTCGGCCAAGCTGGGTGAGGCACTGCACCTGCCCGCGCCGGCGATCGAGGCGGCGCTGTCGTACCTGACGGCGTGCGGCCTGGTGAAGCCCACCCCCGACGGGGCCTTCGCCGCAGCGCCGCCCGCGGTCGCCCTCGGGGCCCTGATCAGCGAACGGCGGGCGGAACTGCGCAGCGCCGAGCTGGCCCTCGTCACCCTCGCCGAGGAGCATCGCAAGGCGATGGCGGGCCGCAGCATCAGCGAGCTGATCGAGGTGGTCACGGGCGCCGAGGCGATCCGGCACCGGTTCGCCCAGGTGCAGCACGCCGCCCGCGCCGAGGTCCGCAACTTCGTCACCTCCCCTGCCGTTGCCGTGCCGGTGGGCGCCAACTCAGCGGAGGCGCAGATGGTGGCCCAAGGGGTGCGCTACCGGGTCGTGATTGAGCGGGCGGTGCTCGCCGAGCCGGGCGGGGTCGCCGAGACCGTCGATTCACTGCGCAGGGGCGTCGAGGTACGGGTGGCCGAGTCACTGCCGATCAAGCTGGTGCTGGCCGACGCCGAACTGGGCCTGGTGCCCTTGACCGTCGCGCCGGGGGACGAACCCGGCGCGGTGCTGCTGCACCGCGCCGGGCTGCTCACGGCGATGCACGCGCTGTTCGAGTTGGTGTGGCGGTACGCCTATCCGCTCGGCATTTCCGCATTCGGCGATCTGACCGAGGACGCCCACGGCGAACACGCAGACATCCCGACCGGGCTGGACCGGAGGATCCTGGCTCTGCTGTTGGCCGGACTCACCGATCAGGCGGTCGCCACACAGCTCGACATCTCCCTGCGAACCCTGCAACGCCGCCTGCGCCACCTGATGGACCTGGCCGGTGCGCAGAGTCGGATGCAACTGGCCTGGTACGCCGTACTGCACAACTGGGCGTGACGGGAATCAGCAACCTGTAGGCGCCACGTGAGTCCGCGCCGGTCGGCGCAGGTGACGGCGGGCGGGCCGGTAGGTGACGAAAATGTCGTCCGGGCAGCTCATCGCCGCCCTGCCCGCCCAGGCATGGTGCCGGCTGTCCGCTGGGCCGGGCGCCCACGGCCCCCGCGACCACGACTGGGCCCGCGTGCCGATACGCGTCTGCTGGCGACCCGGCCGCGGGCACTGGCTGCTCGCCCGACGCAGCATCACCACCGGAGAGATCGCCTATTACGTCTGCTACGGGCCCCGCCGCACCCGCCTGATCGACCTGGCCCGCATCGCCGGCAGCCGCTGGGCCAAGGTCCTTCGTGTCTGACGTTCGTTCCGCAAGTGTTTGCGTCTCGTCCAGCCCGGCCGCGACGGCGATGTTCTGGGCGGCGTTGACGTCCCCGGTCATGCCGGGTGCCGCAACCCGGACACACCCAGTGGCGTGGGCCGCGGGAAAGCTGGGCGAGCAGATGCCCGCACGCCGAGCAGGTCTTCGGCGACGGGTACCAGTGGTCCGCCACCGCGAGGGTGCGACCGTCGCGGTGGCGGGCCGCGCAAAAGAGGGCTGACCGCAACCCCGTATCCGCGTCTGGGGAGGAGCGGATATCTGATTTTCCAGGGCAGGGGCGTCTACGAGGGCGCGGCCGGCTGCGTCGCGTGTTGTCAGTCTGCGGGTGCCGGCTCGGTGGGCCGCGGCGTGAAGAAGCGGATGATGTCGTCGGCTGCGGTGGGGGACAGCATCATTGCCTGGACTCGTGCGGACATTTCGGCGATCGGGTGGGTTCTGATGAACATCGCCTCCTCGTACTTTTGGATCGCCGAGTCGGGGTCGGCGGGGTCGGTGGCGAGTTCAGCGGCGAGTTCGGCGGCGTCGAGCATGGCTTGGTTGGCACCTTCGCCGACCGGCGGCATGAGGTGCGCGGCGTCACCGATGAGGGTGATGCCCGGCTGGTGGGCCCAGCGTGTACCGGTGGGCATCGCCTCGATCCTGCGTGGGGTTGGCGGGCTGTCGCCGGCTTCGATGAGTGCGGTGAGGCTGGTGGCCCAGCCGTCGAAGATGTCCAGCAGGGCGCGCTTGCTGCGGTAGGTGTCTGTATGCCGATTGTCCGCGCGTAAGGAGATCCCGACTCGGATGCTGCCGTCGCCGAGGCGCTGCGCTGCAAGGATCTGGTTCACGCCGATGCACCATAGGTTCCCGGGGCCGACCAACTCGGCGAGATCCGGGTGGCGCCGGTCGGCGTCGCTGATGCTCAGCTCCACCAAGGTGGCCACGTAGGACAGTGTCACGTCGGTCAGCAGCGACCGGACGACCGAGCGCGCGCCGTCCGCGCCGATGAGGACGTCGCAGTCGGCGCTGTGGCCGCCATCGAACGTCAGCCCGAAGCCTCCGTCGGGTCGTGGCGTCGCCGCGACGAGCCGGTGCCGCCAGGCCACCGCGTCGCCGGGGAGTGAATCGAGCAGAAGATCACGCAGTGTGCTGCGGTCGATCTCGGGGCGTCCGGAGAATGAGCCGGGTTGTGGCGTGTGGTGCACGAGGGTGCGTCCGGCCGGGTCGAGGATGCGATGTTCCTCGCCCTCCGGCCGTGCCTCGGACCGGAATCGGCCGGCGAGGCCAGCAGCGGCCAGGGCCTGTTGCCCGGACTCCGGGTGCAGGTCGAGCGATCCGCCCTGTGATCGCGCGGATCGGGTTGCCTCGCGTTCGTACACCACCGCGCCGATGCCGTGCCGGTGCAGGATTCGGGCCAGCGTCAGGCCGCCGAGGCCACCGCCGGCGATCGCAATTCGCATCGTCATCTCCGTTACCGTACGCTGTATCTCATGGATACGCCGTACGGTAACGTGCCGTTGCCCGTCTGGGAACGGCCCGAGCCTCAGCCGCGGGCGGCGCCGGTGCCGTTGAGCCGCGCGAAGATCGCCGCCACGGCGATCCGGCTCGCCGACGCACACGGCCTCGACGGGCTGTCGGTGCGCAAGATCGCCAAAGAGCTCGGTGTCGGTCCGATGCGGCTCTACGACTACGTGATCAACAGATCCGAACTGCTCGATCTGATGGTCGACGCCGTGTACGCCCAGATCGCCGAGGCCAGCCATCACTCCGAGTGGCGCGCCACGGTACTGGCCACCGTTCACCGGACCCGCGATGCCGCCCTCGATCATGAGTGGTTCGCCGACCTGCTCGGCGCAAGGCCACACTTGGGACCTCACGCGCTCGCCGTGGGCGAATCGACCGCGGCGGCGCTCAGCCAGGCACCCGGCGTACGCAACATCGACGACCTACAGCGGGCCTTGGGCGCCCTCAACGCCTTCATCATCGGAGCGCTCCGCAGAGAGGTCACCGAGCGACGCATCGCCCGTTCCACCGGCACCGACGTGACCGCCTGGCAGGCCGCCCTCGGGCCCTACCTGACACGCATGCTCGAAACGGGCCGCTACCCCACCGTCGCCCGGCTCGTCATCGACGGCGCCCACCTCAACGCCAAGGAAACCTTCCACCACAACCTGACCACCATCCTGGACGGCATCACCAGCCATCCCCACACGTGACCTACTGCGCCAAGCACTTTCCCGGGCACGGCGCGACGGTCGACGACTCGCACCTGAAACTGCCCACCGTCGACATACCCCTGGAGGTGCTGAAGGCTCGCGACCTGCCGCCGTTTGCGGCGGCCATCGCCGCCGACGTGAAGGCGATCATGAGCGCGCACATCCGCGTGCCGGTTGCGTCCCTTGATCTTCTTCCGCGTCGATTGCCCTGGCTGTCCTCACCGACGTTGCTGGTGGTCTTCACGCTCTGCGAGTCCAGGACCACCGCTGACGGGCTCGCGCTGCGGCCCCGGGCCGTGCGAACCCGTTCCCGCCGCAGATCGTGGATCCGCTGCGTGGTCCCGTCCGCCTCCCACTTGGCGTCGTAGTCGTACGTCTTCGCTGGCGGGAAGTCGTGCGGCAGGTACTCCCACGCGATCCCCGTCCTGGCCACGTACAGGATCGCGTTGACGATCTCCCGGAGATCATGCACCGGCCGGCTGATCCCCAAACCCACCCGCGCCGCCCGCCACGCGGTCAGCACCGGCTCGATCAACGCCCACCGCTCATCCGACAAGTCCGACCGATATCCACGCCGCTGCACGCCCACGCCGCGATCAACGAACCAACCCCACCACCGCCACGGCCGAACATGAATCAGCCACTACACGGACCAGATGTCCTCGAAGTAGGCCGCGCGAGGCCAGGCCTGATGAGCTTTCCGGCTGCGGCCATGGCCACATTAGGACAGGCCGGGCAGCGCTCGCGACGACCACGCGTCCCTATCCTGGTACCCGTCCGATCCAGAGAAGATCGTTACTAAGCTGCCCCGGCAGGCGATGATCAAGGAAGCGCAGCGTGCCATCGATACACATCACATCCCTGCGGGGGCTGGGTGAGGCGTTCACCAAGCACTCCGACCAACTGGACCGGGACACCAAGCAGGTGCTTCTCGGGCTGGCCCTCCCCTCCGAGGTGTTCCCGGCGTACGCGGTGGGCGCGCCGACGGACTACGAGCAGGTGCGCTCCGGCGTCGAGGACGTCACCGTCGCCATGGGTAAGATCTTCGACACCATCGGCGTCGCGCTGACCCGGGTCGCTGCTCACTACGAGGAGATGGAAGAGCAGCAGGGCAGCGGATTCAGCTACCGCGACGGTTAAGAGCTCGGCGGGGCTTGAGATTCGGACCACGAGGACTTGACCGGGGGAGGGACCTGCCCGTGCACGAGGGCAAACAACTGCTGGACGACGACGCTGACGACAGCAAGGCCTGGCAGGCCGTGCTGTTCGGCGTCAACGGAGTGTTGGCCGCGTCCTTCCTTCCGGACGCGATCGCCGCGTCGGCGGCGACGTTCACCGTCGGACACGCGTTGGTCCTGCCCAACGTGGTCGATCCCGAAGCGTGGTTCCGCAGTTCGGGCTCGTGGGGCGAGCTCAAGAACGCCTACGACCGCATGCACGGCGACTTGGAGAGCAGGATTGCCGAGGCGAAGAGCCGCTGGCAGGACAGCGCGGCCAACGAGTTCAACGGGTTCGTGACCGGCGAGTTGCAGCCGATCCTGAAGAGACTCTCCGAGACCTGCGCGTTGATGGACTCCGCCTGCTTCCAGATGGGCGCCGGCGTGACGGGCGTCATCGCCTCCTACCTTGTCGCCGCCGCCAGCGCGGCGGTCGCGGCCATGGCGGCGAACGCCTCCGGCCCGGCCTCGCCCGCGGTGAAGATGGCGATATTCGCGGCCTGGGCCGCCTTCGTCGTCGGCCTGATCGGCCTGTTCGTTTCGTTCGTCGCGGTGCTCTGGTCGACTTCCAAGACCGTGAGCGACGCGTACGACGCGTTGGCCAACAAGCTCGGCGAGAAGGACGGGCAGATCGACGCGGGCAGCCTCACCCTGCCCGAACCGGTTCGGATCGTGATCTCGAAGCCGCAGGAGTGGGAGAAGCAGCAGTGATGGATTGGATGGGGGCGATCGGCGGCTCGGCGCGGGAGGCTCAGCGGCAGGGCTACACCGGGGAGTCGATGCGGCGCGTCACCGAGGCGGTCGACGGCTTCGCCGCCGAGATCGCGGCGCTGACCGACGAGTCGGTCGAGGGTTGCGACAGCCTGGGGTTGGTCGCCGCCCGCGTCACCGGCGACTACCGGGTCGAAGACGTCTACATCAGCCCGCAGGCGATGGCCGCGCTCGACGCCACGGCGCTCGGCGCAGCCTGCCAGGAGGCGATCGCCGCAGCCCGTACCAGCATGGGCGAGCGGCTGACCCAGCGCCTGGCCGGGATCTCCGGCGACGCGGACATCCCGCCGCCCATGGATCTGAGCGCGGCGCTCGACCAGTTGCGACTCGCCGTCGAGCGGATCCGGTGATGGACGTCGAATCGTTGCGCCGCCTCTGCGGCGACATGGTGGCGGCGATGACCCGGGCCGCCGAGTTCGCCGAACGGGCGCCGCACGCCGAGTACGAGGCCACCTCCCCGGACGGGGAGGTCACCGTCCGGGTGTCCGGGGCGAAGGAGCTGCTGGAGATCTGGATCGACACGCGGGCGAAACGGACCGTCGACAACCTCACGCTCGGCGAACTGGTGACGCAGACGATCCGCGCCGCCGAGCTGCGGGCCGATGACGCGCGGGCGCAGCTGCTCGACGGCACCTCCATCGGCGGGTTCGCGGTCGGTGACGTCCTGCGCGACCCCGGCCATCTGCTGTCCCGCTTCCAGCCCGGGCACTGAGCCGCACCCGTCCGCGGGACGGCGCGGTCCACGAGCATTCAGACGCAGGTGTATGAGGTGAACAGCTGTAACTTGGGGTGACCGCAACGGCTCGACCCGCTGCTCTTTGGGCGCCAGGTCGCCATCCACCCCGCCTCCACTGACACCACCCACCCGCGCCGCGGCGCTCTCGGCATCGCCGACAAGGACGACCCGGCCGAGCGGTGACTCGTCGTGCCGGCCGAGATGACCCTGTTCGATGCCTACCACGGCGCCCAAGGCGCGGCCGGGCTGCTGCTCCGCCGTCCAGTCGACGCCGACGGCTGGCAGTTCACCATGCTCGCCGGGCCAGATCCGGGGCCGCTGCCGGTGCTGACCCTCAGCCCCGACACCCTGCCGCGGTCACCGTGGTTCACAGCCAATGTCACGAGTACATCAGGTGCAGCGTCATCCCGGCGTCGGCGTGCGCCAGGTTGTGGCAGTGGTTGGCCCACATCCCGGGGTTGTCGGCCCGAAACGCCACCTCCCAGACGTCGCCGGGGCGCACGTCGAAGGAGTCCAGCCACAAGGGACTCCCGGTCGCCGGTTTTCCGTTGCGGGTCAACACCAGGACGTGATGCCCGTGCAGGTGCCACGGGTGTACGACCTGAGACCGGTTCACGATCGTGAACGTGACGATGTCGTCGAGGCGTACGACCTGAGGCGGGATGTCGGGCTCGGCCGCGCCGTTGACGGTGTGGGCGTACCGCGGAAGCAGTCCGCGCAGGTCGAGGCCGCGGTCGAGGACGAGGGTGAACTTCTTGTCGAACCGGGACCACGGCACCGGAGAGGCGACGCCGTAGCTGAGCGGATCCAGCACCGGCCATGCGCCGGTCGCCGTTGACACCGGGCCGGTCGAGTAGACCTCGCGTCCGTCGACGAACAGCGCCACCGGCGTGGCGGGCGCGGTGAACACCAGGTCGTAGCGTCCCCCGGCCGGGATCAGCACGGCGGTGTCGACGAGCGTCGTCGGCCCCCGCAGGCCGGATCCGTCGATCGCGGCGACCCGGAACGGGGTCCCGGCCAGGGCGTACCGGTGTGTCGTGCTGTCGGTGTTGATCAGTCGCAGCCGCATGGGCACCCCCGCCTCGACCGGCTCCGTTCTCGCTGCGGGCAGCGGAAGGCCGGAAAGGGTGTGCACCGGCACGGTGACGTCGACGCCGGTCACCGGCGCCGGGCGCACCACCAGGACACCGTAGAGCCCCTTCCGTACGCCGATGTCGGATACCGCGTGCGTGTGGTACCAGTACGTCCCGACCTGGTCGGCGCGGAACCGGTAGACGAACTCCTGTCCGGGCAGCACCGCCGCCTGCGTCACGCCGGGCACCCCGTCCTGGCCGTTCGGCACGTCGTACCCGTGCCAGTGCAGCGTGACCCCCCGCCCGATATCCCGGTTGCGCAGCGTCACCTCGAGGACGTCGCCGACGGTGGCGGTCAACTCCGGCCCGGGAACCTGCCCGTTGAACGCCCACGCCTCGACGTCCCGGCCGCTCACGTTCACCGTGGCGGTCCCGGCCGTCAGGGTGAACCGCCGGGTCGGCTCGCCCACGCTCCCCGCCTCCCGATACTGGTGATCATGCGGTACGGCGGGAGCGGGGTCCGGGGTGACGGTCAGCCCGGTTCCGGTCACCAGCGCCGCGGCCGCCACCGCGAGGGCCGCCCGGGACACCGTCGGGGACGGGCGGGCGCCGAGGACGCGCCAGGTGAGCGCGGTCGCCGCGACGACCCCGGCGACGGCCAGCAGACCGACGCCCGCCGAGGCCGGATAGCCGTGTAGGACCGTGACGAGCAGGCCGGCGCTCGCGGCGTACCCGGCGAAGAGGAGCGGGACCGCGACGGAGCGGAGGTCGCCCGCGGACCGCAGCAGCCGCGGCCCGGCGACGACCACGGCCGCGAGCGACAGCGGAGCGGCGACGAGGATCTTCTCCGCCGCGAACCACCAGCCGGCGCGGGCGAGCGCGGTGATCGTGATCGCCCGGGCGAGCGTGGCGAGCAGTGCCAGGGCGGCCAGCCCCAGGGCCAGCGGCCGGCGCCGGGCGGCCGCCGCGCCGCCGGCGCCCAGCCACCCGGCGGCCGCGAGGACCGCGATCACCAGGTCGACCGCGAGCACCGAGCCGACGGTCATGCCGGCTCCCCTTCCCGGACGGCCACCGGCGCGGCCTCGGCCGGTGCCGGGTTGGCCAGCCGCCGAGCCGCCTGGTGGACGCCGACCACGACGTGCACCGCGATGATGCCGTTGAGCGCGTGCAGCCCGGCGATGGTCAGGCCGAACGGGGTACTGGCGCCCGCGGTGTCGGTCAACCCGTTCGCGAGCCCGGCGAGGAGCACCTGCAGGACGACCAGACCGAGCGGCAGGGCCGCCAGTCCGACGATCCGGCCCGGCGCCTTCGCCAGCACGGCGAACAGGATGGTGAACAGGGTGAGCACGGGGATGACCGCCATCCCGTTGACGCTGTGCAGCGCATATGCGTCGTCGCCCGCGGGTTTCGTGAACGCGCCCACGGCGGCGAAGATGAACTGCAGGGCGAACGCGACGAGCGCCAGAATGGTGACGATGACGAATGCCTTGCGCATGGTGAGCTCCTAGTGGTGAGCCGGGGACAGTGCCTGGGCGACGTGCTCGGTGGCCGTGATCGCGCCGTACGCGACCAGCCGCACGAGGTCGGCGTCGTCCGGATGGGAGAACCGCCACAGGGCGACGTCGCCCGGAGTGATCGCGCTGGGCGCGAACGCCGCCAGCAGCGCGATCCGGGTGCCGACGCGGTCGGTGCCGGGCACGTCCCGGACCAGATCCACCGCCCAGTCCGCGGGCCGGGCCGGGTACCGCCCGTCCTCCCACCGCACGGTGGCCGTGACGGTCTGGCGAGCCACGTCGCCCAGGAGGTCTCCGCCTCGGATGGCGGCGTCCTTCAGCGACGCGTACGCGACGCCGACCGGGCTGTCCCCGGCCCAGACCGGTGGCGCCGTCGCGCCGGCGTCGAGTAGCGGCAGGCTGCGGCCGGGATCCTTCGGCTCCCGGGCCACCCTGGCGTAGAGCCGGCCCCCGACTGACCGCACAAGCGGGGAGCGCTGCAGGCCGCCGGGGAGCAGATCCGGGTCGAGTAGCGCCGAGACGATCCGGTTGATGAACTGGAAGGCGAGCAGGGTGCCGGTGACCTCGGGGCGGTACGGGCTGGTCCAGGCGGCGGCCCGGGGGCTCCGGCTGGCCTCGGCCCAGCCGACGAGCTCGGCGTGCCTCGGCTCGGGTGGCGTGCCGCCCCGGGCGATGACCTCGGCCAGCTCGTGCTCGCCGAGGGCGTGCAGCAGCATCACGTGGGCGTCGACGCAGAACCGGCAGCGGTTGGCCCGGGACACCGCCGACGCGACGAGCTCGCGGTCGACCCGGGAAGCGTCCCCGGCGAGCAGGGCCTCGCGCATCAGCGCCCACGCCGCGGCCTGCACCTCCGGCACGGCCGAGAGCGCCTGGAAGGTGGGCACCGGCCCGAGGAACTCGTCCCGCAGCTGCCGGTAGACCTCCGCGGTGAGACCGGTCGCGGCCTTCGCGGGAACCGGGGTGAAGAAGCGGTATGTCATGGGTTCGATGCTTGCCGCGGCGGGCCGGGAAAACGTCGTGCCGCCGCAGGCACTTGCCCGGCCGCCGATACCGCGTCCGCAGTACGCCTCATCTACCGCGGGCGGAGGATGCTCCCTGATGACGGCCGCTCTACAGTTCGATCATGCGCCGCGATCTGCCGTACGCCCTCAGCGGCCTCGCCCTCGGCGGCCTCCTGCTCGGCAACGCCGCGCTCGCGCCGGACGCCGCGCCGGTGCGGGCGGCCGACGTCGTCCTGGTCCTGGTCATGTCGGCGGCCCTGGCGGTGTGCCGGCGCCACCCGGTGGTGGCGTTGAGCGTGGCGACCGCCGCCATGCTGGCCCTCCACGTCCGGGTGCACGCCGGGGTGTCCGCCGCGTTCCCCGTCCTCGGCACGGTCTACCTGGCCGCCTGGCGTGGGCACCGAGCGGCCGCCGCTCTGGCCAGCCTCGTCTTCCTCGGCGCCTTCCTGGCCCGTGACGTCTCGGTCGCGCCGGCCGACCGACCGAGCCAGCAGATCGCCGAGCGGACCGCACTGCTGCTGGGCTGGTTCTTCGCGGCCAACGTCGCCGGGCTCGTCGCGCGGCAGCGCCGGGCCTACCTCGAACAGGTCGAGCGGCGGGCGATCGAGGCCGAACGCACCCGCGAGGAGATGGCGTTGCGCCGCGCCGGGGAGGAGCGCCTGCGCATCGCCCGGGACCTGCACGACTCACTGACCCACAGCATCTCCGTCATCAAGGTGCAGGCCGGGATCGCCGTGCACCTGGCCCGCAAGCACAACGAGGAGCCGTCAGCCGCGCTGCTGGCGATCCAGGAGGCCAGCGGCGCCGCGATGCGGGAACTTCGGGCGACGCTGGACGTCCTGCGCGCACCCGACGACGTGGACCGCGTCGGACTGGCCCGGGTGGGCGAGTTGGCCGAGCGGACCCGGGCGGCCGGCGTACCGGTACAGGTGACCGTCACCGGTCAGCCGCGGGACCTGCCCGCCGAGGTCGACCAGGCCGGGTATCGCGTGGTCCAGGAGGCGCTGACCAACGTGGCCCGCCACGCCGGCCCCGCCACCGCCCGGATCCACATCGAGTACGCCCCGGCGCAGCTGACGGTCTCGGTGGACGACGACGGCCAGGCGTCGCCGGTCCGGCCGGTGACACCGGGGGTGGGCCTACGCGGCATGCGGGAACGGGTCACCGGGCTGGGCGGGACGCTGCAGGCCGCCGCCCGCGACAGCGGCGGGTTCGCGGTACGGGCCACGTTCCCGCTGGGCGGTCCAGCATGACCGAGCGCTTGCACGAGGTCCAACCAGCGCAGTCCGTCACGGATCGTGGCGGCTCCGACCGGAGGGAGGAGCCGGCATGATCCGGGTCCTGCTCGCCGACGACCAGGCGCTGATGCGGGCCGGATTCCGGGCGTTGCTCGACGCCGAGGACCACCTGGAGGTCGTCGGTGAGGCCGCCGACGGCGCTTCGGCCGTCGAGCTGTCGCGGCGCCTGCGGCCGGACGTCGTGCTGATGGACGTGCAGATGCCGGGACTCGACGGCATCGAGGCCACCCGGCGCATTGCCGTTGCTCCCGACCTCGCCGCGGTCCGCGTCCTCATCCTCACCAACTACGGGCTCGACTCCTACGTCTTCGCCGCACTCCGCGCGGGCGCCAGCGGCTTCCTCCTCAAGGACGCCGACCCCGCCGACCTGCTGCAGGCCGTTGACGTCGTGGCTCGCGGCGATGCGCTGCTGGCCCCGGCGGTCACGCGTACCCTCATCAGCGAGTTCGTCGCCGGCCCGCCGCCGGCTGACCCGGCGGCCGGACGCGACGTGTTGACCGCCCGCGAACAGGAGATCGTCGAGCTCGTCGCCCGGGGACTGAGCAACGACGAGATCGCCGAGCGCATGGTGATCAGTCCGTTGACCGCCAAGACACACGTCAACCGGGCGATGACGAAGCTGCACTGCCGCGACCGTGCCCAGCTGGTCGTGTGGGCGTACGAGTCGGGGCTGATCACGCCGCGTCGCCGGTGACAGCCGGTCGGCGGCATGCCAGGCAGTTGGTTTCGGCCTGGTAAGCCCACCGGCTGAGGTCCGAAGCCGCCTTCGCCCGGCTCTGCGGAGTCGCCCCATCCCCGCCGGCTCCGGACGCGCCGACCGGCACCGTCTGCACGGCGGCGGCGACCGTGACGCCACCAGCGCCCTGTCGCGCACAAGCCTGGGCCGCATGCGCTGCCACCAACCCATTAAGCTGACATCCGTCGACGCGACCCTCACCAGCGGAGATCACCACCAAGGCAGGCATGACCCGCCAGCCATACCCAGCAAAGCCGCCCACGTTCGGCACGGTGAACTAGTCAGATCCGCCGAGAACGTCACCGAGCGGAAGCCCTGGCCAAAGCGGTACGGCTGACCGTCATCTGCCGCTCCTCGGTCTCGTCGACCGCATACCCGACAGGACACTCGAAAGGTGTCGCGCACTGGACGTGCATCCGGACGTCGAGGGACGCGGGCCCGGATGCTCGCATGGCCGATGCCTGGCCGGGTACGGCAGGGCTGTGACCGCAGGCTGGGACCTGACGCGGCGGGGGTGAGCGTGGGACGCTACGACGACGAGGTGGTCGGGCTGGCAGCGCCGCTGGCGGACCCGGGCGACCTGGACGTGCTGCTGGACCGGATCGGGGACGCCCGGGTGGTGATGCTCGGCGAGGCGAGCCACGGCACGCACGAGTTCTACACCTGGCGCGCGGCGATCACCCGGCGGCTGATCGAGGAGAAGGGCTTCTCGTTCGTCGCCGTGGAGGGCGACTGGCCCGACTGCGACCGGGTGGACCGCAGCGTCCGCTGCCAGGCCGCAGCGCCCAGCGACCCGCGGGACGCGCTCGCCACCTTCGAGCGCTGGCCGACCTGGATGTGGGCCAACGAGGAGATCATCGACTTCACCCGCTGGCTGGGTACCCGCAATGCGGGGGTGGAAGAGCCCAACCGCGCCGGGTTCCACGGCCTGGACGTGTACTCACTGTGGGAGTCGCTGCGAGAGATCATCACCTGGCTGCAGGAGCACGACCCGGAGCAGGTGCCGGCGGCGCTGGCCGCGTACCACTGCTTCCAGCCGTACGACGAGGACCCCCAGCAGTACGCGCTGGCAACCCGATTCGTGCCGAACAATTGCGAGAACGAGGTGGTGGACCTGCTCGTCGGACTGCGCGAGCGAGCCATGACCGACGGCCCGGGCCGCTTCGGGACCTGGCAGAACGCCGAGATCGTCGCCGGGGCCGAGCGCTACTACCGGACGATGGCGCGCGGTGGCCGGGAGTCGTGGAACGTCCGCGACCGGCACATGGACGACACCCTCGACCGGCTGCTGCGGCACTATGGGCCGGGATCGAAGGCGGTCGTCTGGGCACACAACACCCACATCGGGGATGCCCGCGCCACCGACATGGCCGACGCCGGAGAGGTCAACATCGGCCAGCTCGCCCGGGAGCGGTACGGACCGGACCAGGTCGTGCTGGTCGGCTTCGGCACCCACCACGGAACGGTGGTGGCCGGGAACGCCTGGGGCGCGCCGATGGAGGTGATGCCGGTGCCACCCGGCCGCCGGCACTCCCTGGAGGAGGCCCTGCACAACGCCGCCCCCGCGCAGGCCCTGTTCGTCTTCCCCGGCGACGGCAACCCCGACGTGCTCACCGACGAGCTCGACCACCGGGCAATCGGAGTCGTCTACCACCCCGAGCGGGAGAGCATCGGCAACTACGTACCGACGGTGCTCGGCGACCGCTACGACGCCTTCTGCTGGATCGACGAAACCCAGGCGGTCCGACCGCTACGCGTGCCGCCCACCAGCCTGGCCGAGCCCGAGACGTATCCGTCCGGCGTCTGAGGGCGGCGCCGCGAATCAGATCCGAGGGCCATTGCCGTCGGACGCCTGGGGCAATCGCGCGGGCCCAGCAGAGAACGCCGAGCTGGCGATGGAGCGCTGGCTGGTAGAACACGGCTTCGACCCGGCCGCGCCAGGCTGCGAGGTCGACGTGCTGAAATCCCGGATGTGAGGCCGCACGAGCCCGCCTGCCACGACTGCCGTGCGCGATCTCTGTGTGTTGCGGTGCCGTCCGATCATGCCGATGAACGGGTGCGTCGCGAGCGGTCGACGAGCGTGCGGCTGGCATGCCGACGGATAGATGAAGGCGGGTCGTTCTCGGGGCGTTCCCGGGACTGAGGTTCGCTGTCGCCACCGTCGTCCCCACGCGGCGGTTGACGCCTGCGCATACTGCGACTTGACGCAACCCGAGTTTGTGATGGGCGGGCTCATCCGGCCGAATCAGTCGTCAGCGCTCCGCGGGTCATCCAAGCGCCGGCGAACCGGACGGGGCTGTCGGTCGCTGTCCGAGAGGGCGGTAGCGGAGGTGTACGACGCCGTTTCGGAATCGGCGCTCATCGAGGAGCTCGAGGTCTGCGCGCATGCCGGTCGGCAGCCCTGGCTTGCCCCCGCCGACGACAATGGGCAGGACGAACAGCTGGCACTCGTCGACCAGCCCGGCCTTGAAAGCCTGCGTCGCGAGGTTGGCGCCTCCTACGGTGAGATCGCTGCTAGCCGTGGCCTTCAGTTGGTGTACTGCGGCGGGGTCGAAACGGCGTTCGAGTCGGGTGTCGGCCGTTGACACCGCGGCGAGGGTCGTGGAGTACACGACTTTGCTCGCCGCCTGCCATGCGCTCGCGAAGCCGGCCATGAGGTCGGACTGCGCGGCCAGAGCGGCGTCGGTCTCCCAGGCGGCCATCGCCTCGTACAGGCGCCGCCCATAGAGAAACGTGCCCACAGACCGCAGGAGGTCGGTGGTGAACGCGAACACCTCGTCGTCGATGGGGAACCAGTCGAACGCGCCCCGTTCGTCCTCGATGTAGCCGTCAATCGATACGTTCGTCACGTAGATGAGCTTGGCCATGCCGTTACCTCTTCATGGTCGATCGAACTAGATCAAGTATCGGGCCGTCTCACGACTCCCTTGTCTCGGGAGGCCAAAACCGACTGCCCTTACCTGTTCTACGAACGACCTGCGGCAGATCCGACACCGTGCCGGAAACGTCCTCAGACTCCCGCCGCTCGGCGCCCGTGATCGAGAAGCACCCGTGCTCGTCGAGATCATGGTCTCCGTACCGGCCGCGCCCTCATCTGCCGCGAAGCGCTCGTCACCGAGGGGATGTCGGCGCCGGTCGCCAGCGTCCGGTCGTGCCGATGTCAGGATGTCGCGGCTCAACTACTTCGTGGTGAGATGGCGTGGTTCGAAACCACACCGGGGAGGCGCAGAGTCGATGTCTACCTATCCCGTGCTGATGCACACCGTCCTGGACGCGACCGACGTCCGAGCCCTCGCCGAGTTCTACCGCGAGCTACTGGGATTGCAATACCGCCCTGGCGACGAACCCCCGACGGACGGCAGCGCCGACGACGAGGACTGGCTGGTCTTGATCGACGGTGACGGCAACCGCATGCTCGCCTTCCAAGAGGTCCCCACGTTGGCGCGACCTACCTGGCCGTCGCACGATGTTCCGAAGCAGATGCATTTGGACTTCCGCGTGCCCACGCTCGACGCGCTGGAACGGCACCGTCGTCGAGCCGAGGAACTTGGGGCCAGCGTGCTTCTCGACCGAACCGAAGAATCAGGAGAGCCCCTTTACGTTCTCGCCGACCCGGCAGGACACCCCTTCTGCATCCTCGTCGGCTCGCAGTAGACCAACGCACGGACATGTCGCGATCTGGGTGGGGGAGCGTGGAGTCGGTGCTGGCCTGCGGCGGACCCGCCACCACACCTCGACGAGGGTCGGTGGCAGCGCGATCGCGGCGCCGGCGAACGCAAGTGTCCGGGTGCGCCGTTGCTGGATCTCTTCGCGTGGTTCTTCGTAGGTGGCCTGGTGTTCGATGACGTCGCCGCGGGACTGTACGCATTCGTCGCCGGGCCCGATCAGGACATCGTGGTTGGCCGGGTTGGCCTCGAAGCAGGCGATCCTGGTCGGCTTCAGTTCCCAGTTGACGGGGTCCCAGTCGACGTCGACCCACGACTGCGACGTGCACACGTCGCCTGAGCAGGAGGTTCGCACCGGCAGTTCCCAGCCGGAACGCAGCATGAGAGCGCCGGCGATCAGGCCCAGCAGGACAGAGCTGAGGGAGACGACCGCGCGCATGTCAGGTTGGACCGCCGGCAGTCGTGCCTGGTTCCACCAGAGGTCCTCCAGGATGATGCTTCCCGCGCTCGCCTCGGTGTGCTCCACCGAGACGAGCGCGAGATTGCGTTATCTACGTCGAATCCCATGTGGGCTTTCAAATGGGCTTACCTCGTCGAGGACCAGACGCACTCATTTGCCGCGATCCGCTCGTGCCGAATCAAGTGCGCCGCTAGTTCGTCCGCCGATCACGGCTTGCGTGTCGGCCAAGATCCTCGCCGGACGAGGCGATCAAGGTAATCGAGCAGCTTCACCTCGCTGCGAACCAGCCTCTCACGCTCGGGCGTCGGCAGATCGGCAAGCAGGTCCGGGAGACGTTCGTTTCGCGGTACGAACACCATGGCACCGGAGTACTCGCGGCAGATCGAGCACCACGCCAAGCCGACGCAGCGCTCGTAGAAGCTGTCGGAGGGCGCGTAGAAGCGGTACCTGTAGGAGTAGATCTCGCCAGCACACGCGGCGCCGTCCCCAACACGGACCCCATGAATCGTGCTGACTTTCGACCATGCCCACCTGGCAGATCTATGCCCCATGACCTCGATCTTCTCTGGCCGCGAGCCCCCGCCGCCATCCGGATCTGCCGCAAAGCGCTCGTCACGCAAGGTAGCCGGCTCACGGGTGTATGCATCCGGACGTGCCGAAGAGCGGATGGCGCGTTGTTCAGGCGCCGACGCCGAGGTTCTCGGTCAGGTATCGCCGTATGTGGTCGAGGCGAGAGGCGGGGTAACGCATCGCACGGTCGTCAAGCATGAACTGACACGCCCACGCACGGGCCGCCGGCGGGAGTTGCTCGAACCCGGCAGCGCGCGTCCAGCCCTGCAGCAGCGCCTTGTAGCGAGGCTCAGTTCGCAGCGGCAGAACTTCGGGGTCGAGAGTGAGGATCGACCAGGTGCGGGCCCGGTCCAGCACCGCCGGGCCCGCTGCGGCGTTGGCCCAGTCCAGAACGCCGCTGACGGCGCCAGCCTCGTCGACGAGCACGTTAAGCGGGTGCAGGTCCAGGTGAAGCAAGCAGGTGGTTGCGCTCGCCTCCGATGTGGGAACGGCTGGCGCGGCGCGCAGTCCCGGCGGAGGTGACACCGTGGCCAGGGCGGCGTGTAGGTGCCCGCAAACCTCGCCCCACCAGCGTGCCCGGGCCGGTGAAACATCGGCGAGGTCGGCAGCGGGACGTCCCGGTAACCGCGTCAAGAGCAGAACCGCCCGGGGGTGTTGCTTGTCGTCGATGAACTCCGCTGCTGCCAGGACCTCGGGCACAGGCACGGCGCGGGAGGCGGCGCGCATTACCAGCACCTCTCGGCGCAAGTCCCCGGGGTTGCCGATACGCAGCACGTTGGTACCGCACGCCCAAGCAGACCCGGTGGTGCCGCCAAGCGATACGAGGGGTTCTCGTATCAACCCCAGCGTGGCAGCGGCCAGCCTGACCCCCACCGGCACGGCAGACGGCGAGAAACGTGGAGGATTCGACATGGTCAGCATGGTGGCAGAAAGTGCCGCGGGTGGCGGCGGCCTCCAGCGCATGCGGCGCGGCCCGGGCCATCCGCTATTGCCGCGAAGCGCTCGTCACCGAGGGGGATGTCGGCGCCGGTCGCTGGCGTCCGGTCATGCCGATGTCCGTGCGTTGTCAGATTCGCCTCGGCACTTGTCAACGGTACGAAAATGGGTTGCGTCAACGCCCGCCATGGTCCTGTCTTGACGGATGATCGCCGACGACGTAACGCGGACTGCCGAACTTGCCCGTGAAACCCTTGCGGCAGCCACCCATCTCGACTGGCAGAAACCGGCCGGCGACCTGGAATGGAGCTGCTGGGAGACGGTCGAGCACATGAGTGATGATCTATTCGTATACGCCGCGCAGCTTGGTCCCGCGAATCCGTCCACGAGCGCCCATGTCCCCTTCGGCTGGCAGCGACGCCGTTCGGGTGGGCCACCCTTGACGATCTTCGTGGACCCGGGCGAAGGGCCGTCCGGGCTGGTGCAGGTCTTCGAGACGTGCGGGGCGATGCTGGCGGCAATGGTAGACGCTGCGCCACCGGACCGGCTGTCATTTCACGCGTACGGTCCTTCCAATCCCTCCGGGTTTGCCGCGATGGGCGTCGTCGAGGTTCTAGTCCATATGCATGACGTGGCCGTCGGGCTGGACCTGACATGGTCCCCGCCCGCCGACCTCTGTACCGGGGCGCTGCGCCGGTTGTTCCCCTCCGCGCCATCGGACGGCGAACCGTGGCCGACACTACTGTGGGCTACCGGACGTGCGAACCTTCCCGGCCTACCTGCGCAATCCTCATGGACCTGGGACGGTGCCCCGCGCGCATGAACGTCGGCCCAGACGAAGGTCAGGATTTGCCGCAGACCGAGGTGTGGTTGCATGCGGACGAGGTCGTGGGCCCGCGCAAGGCCGTCACTCCAGGACTTGGCGTGGTCACGCTCGAACGCCCGATGCAGCCGGTCGCGGACCGTCTCGCGCAGCCAGGCGGCAAGCGTGGTCGGCTTCCGGTCCGCGAGGTCGAGTCCGTTCGCCGCGTCGGCCAGGTAGCGTGGCGATCTGCCGTCGAGCCGAGCGTGACGTCCCAGGTATCGAGGAATCTCTCAGCGCCGGCGACGACCGCGCCGAGGAAGGTGGTCGGGTCGAGGAACGACCCGACCTGCGACGGGTACGTCGCCAGCAACGACCGCCACACCGTATTTAGGTAGCCGTCGATGGCGCCCTGCTCGGCTTCGGGCCGCACTCCACCGGCAAATCACAAAAAACCCCAACTTCACCTTTGACGGTCGATGATTTGCCGCCACGGGGGGCCATCAATCGGCTGCTAGAGGAGTACGCGAACAGATTGTAGAGCAAACTCTACTGCCGCGAGTCGCGCGTTCGCAGATCCGTAAGGGATGCATCCGGCTTTGCCGAATTGAGTGCGGTCAGTGTGTCTGAGTCTCCCAGACCGGCAGCTGGGGCTCGTCGTTGTGCACGATGATGTTGGCGTGATGGGTCGGGCGGACCGTAGCGAAGTAGAGCTGTTGGGAGGGGATGTAACGCTCGCGCCAGCGCCGTTCGACTTCGGCCCGAGATGACACCCGGCGCTCTCGGATCGCGGCACGATCCACGGTCTTTTCGAGTGCCGTCGAGACGAAGATGCGCAGGTCCCACCGGTCAATCAGTTCCGGGCGCATGAGGAAGACGCCGTCGAAGACCAGCACGGCGTCGGCGGGGGCAGTCGTGACCGGCGGGGACAGCGCAGTATCCGCTGTGCGGTCGTAGACCGCGTGTTGGAAGCGTCGATCTCCGCCCGGGCCGAGCGGATCGAGCAGAACCCGGTTCAGCGCGTCGTAGTCGTGGGTGTCGTAGTAACACCCTTCGGCCGAGTACTCGCCGCGCGGGTAGCGCTGTGCCCGGGGGAAGAGGAAATCGTCGATCGTCGCGCGGATGACGTCGCGGCCCTGTTCGCGCAAGACGACGGCCAGCTCGTCGGCGAGGGTGGTCTTGCCGGCGGCGGGCGGTCCGTCGATGGCAACCCGCGTCGGGTGTGCGACTGTGACGGACCCGACTGCCATAGCCAGGCGGCCGAGCATCTCGTCGCGGGTGCCTTGGTACATGTCCTGCCCCGTTCTAGTCTGACGAAGGTCGCCGTGTCGGGCCGACCTTATGCGCGCCAGCCCTTTCGCGCCTGCCGCTGCCCGAGTGAGCGAGTTTGCCGCATGCGGAAGTGGCTGCGGTCGTGGCGCAGACGCACTGTCATGCCGGTGCTGGCCGGCTCGGTATTGCGTGACCGTTCTGCCGCGTCCCGCGAGGCCATCCGGTTCTGCCGCGACAACGGGCGGACACCGACGATCCGGCCAGCGGGGCGCGAGTCAGGCGCTGCCCGCGAGCGGGTGGGGGACACTATCCTCTGACGTGCACATTCGTTTCGGTGTCCCAGCCGATCCCGCCTACCCAGGCCGCGTGGCCGCTGCGCTCAGCAGTGTTCAGCTGCGCAAGTACGGTTATATCGGCGCGGTGCTGGCGGCGGTTGGGGCGATCGGTTTCGCCGTCTCGCGGGGTTTGTGTGGGCGACCGGATCTCGCCGCTGTGCCGTCACGCCATCGCGAGTATCCAATCGCGGTGATGTGCTCATGCAACCTGGCAACCGTCATTTCTCGGTTCAAAGCCTGCACCACGACGTCAGTGAGCGGGCGGTGCGCGACGACGTGCTCGACCACCGTCGGGTCCAGTTCGATCTCGTAGTAGTCCTCGGCGAACGTGACGTACCGGTCGACGATGTCGTCGAGCAGGATTTCAAGCAGCCCAGAGCCGTCCGGGGCGTTGTCGTCGTACGGCCCGCTGAGCGGAGGGAAGACGATGCCTTCGCCGGCGTGCCAGCGGTCATCACCGGAGAGCCGCCACAGTACGGCGGTGGCGAGGAGCTGTCCCTCCTCGTCGCCGGTCGCTGGTTCCTCGATCTGCGGACGGAACACCGCCGGGATGCCCTCGAGCAGTCCAGGCCACATCTCGCCGTCCGGGCTGCGGTACGGCGTCATCGCCGACTCGTGGTCGAACACACGGATGAACGCACCCTCGGCGGTGAACACGACCGCCCACTCGTCTCCGCTGCCGTTGTTCATCAACGCCGCCTCGTCGTCACCCCAGGCGCGGGTGTAGGCGTAGTAGGGCTCACCGCCGGCGAGGATGCACTCCAGGACGGCGAGTGCCTTGCAGCGGTCCCGCAGCACGCCGATGGAAGGCAGCTTGGCGGCGATGTCGTACACAGTCACCTGGGGAACCTACGCCGAGACAGCAACACCGTCACGTACCTCTAGGCGTCCGTGACCTCGGCGGCGATGCACCCTCATGCCGCGAAGCGCTCGTCACCGAGGGTGATGTCAGCGCCGGTCGCCAGCGTCCGGTCGTGCCGATGAGCGGGTGTTCCGTGGTGAACCGCAGAGGTGGCCCGGGCCTTGGTCGGTGGACCTCAGCCCGGGTTCTGTCGGACCTCAGTTCAAGGCGATGTAGAGCCGTTGACCGGCGGGTCGGTAGCCGACGCGCTCATATACCCGCCACGAATCCTCGCCGGAGGCCTCCAGCCAGGCGATTTCCGCGCTTGTGGTGAACAGCCGCCGGGTTATTTCGGCGGTGATCGCGCCCGCCAGTCCCTGGCGGCGGTAGGGCGTGCGAACGGCGATGCCGGCGACCTCGCTTACCGCGCCGGTGGGCGGGGCCGCCCCGCCACCTCCCGCACAGGTGCCGTCGTCGGTGACGGCCATGACGGCCACGCCGCCGGCGCCCTGCTGGCGCCGGAGCCGAGCTACGTCAGCCTCGGAGGCCACCGGGTCGCCGCCGAAGGCTTCGTTCTGCGCGCTGATCAGCGCGGCGCGCTGAGAGTTGGTGCCCGGTTCGTGTAGATCGAGGTGGTCGAGCGTGGGTGGTGTCTTCAACGTGCCGGGCACGCAGAGCAGGTAGGTGTGCCGGGCCTCCACGATGAAGCCGGCGGCGGTCAGAAGTGCCTCCAGGCCGGGGGCGCAACTGGTGACGTACTCCAGGCGGGGTTTGCGATCAGCCGCACGGAAGGCTGCGACCAGGGCGGTGACGTCGGCCGCGGTGATGGCAGTACCGGGACGCGGCGTCGCGTAGTTGATGCTGGGACTGGTCGTTGTCGGATCCATCCCAATCACGAACGGCCCCACCTCTACGGGCGCGGGTCGGTTGGACAGGTTGGCGACGACGGACTGCTGGATGCGGACATCCATGATCAACGTAAAACCTCGATGCATGAGAAAGCTGCGGTGGACGGAAGAAGCGTTGGACCGCTCAACCGTGATAGAGCCGCGCGACGATCATCCGTCGCGTGGTCAACACTCAGGCGGCCGCTCGGCCTACCCGGATCACAGGCGTCATTCCCTCATGCAGAGTGCCCACGCCGATCGCGTGGTCGGCTGCAAGGTTGCCGCAGCCGGCTTGAGCTTGTCAACCCTTGATCACTGCCGCATCCGCATCCACATCTGCCGCGAAGGGCTCGCAAGGCAGCGTTACGGCAAGTGGTACGGCTGGCGTCCGGGCCTGCCGATGTGCGGATGGTTGGCACGCTGGCTGTCGGATGCAGTGGCGATCGCCGGTCAGCGGATTGCGGCGGTGAGGCGTCGCAGGGCGGCGTGGGCGGGTGGGCCCCAGGTGGGCTTGCCGCCGGGGCGGCCGTGGACGCCGTCGTCGCCGATGAGGATGCCGCCGAGGGCGCGGGCCATCGCCCAGCCGCGGGCGCGGCGCATGGTGGCGGTGTCCGAGGTCGGCTGGTAGGCCGCGTAGAAGTGGTCGGTGGTGTCGCCCGGTAGCAGGAGCCACACGGCGGCGAGGTCATATGCCGGGTCGCCCGCGCAGAGGTCGCCGAAGTCGATCACGCCGCAGAAGGTGCCGTCGGCGGTGAGGACGTTGGCCGGGTGCAGGTCGGCGTGGAGCCATAGCGCCGGGCCCGTCCATTGAGGCGCGGTGACCGCGTCGTGCCAGACGGCGCGGACGGCGTCCGGGTCGTTGATCAGCCCCCGCTCGGTGGCGTAGGTGAGCCCCTTGGCGAACTGCTCGGCTCGGTCGGCCAGTGGCCCGCCGCGGTCCCTGCCCGCGGGCGCGCCGTTGGGGGCAGGTTGGTGAAGAGCCGTTAGGAAAGTGGCCAAGGTTTTGGCCGCGTCTGTAGCACGCGTGACGGGTGTCCGGTCGGCGGGTGCGCCCGGAACCCAGGTGGTGATGAGCCAGGGTCGAGGGAACCGTTCGGAGGGCGCGCCGAACCGCTGCGGGACGGGGATCGGCAGCGGAAGGCGCGGGGCAAGCGTGGGCAGCCAGGAGTACTCCTTGCGCAGCAGCGCGTCCGCAGACCCGGTCGCCCAGGGAAGCCGGACGGCCAGGTCGTCACCAAGCCGCCACAGTTGGTTGTCCCATCCACGCGCGCCTGGCCGAACCGGGCGATCGGCGAGGTCGGGGTGCTGGTCGCGTACCAGATCCCGGACCAGCTCCACGGTGATCTCGATCTCGACGTGGGTCATGCGGAGCGACAGTAGTCCTACGGCGCCGCCTGTTCACCCGGCAGCGGATCGCCGTCAACTACTGCTCACACCGGTTCGTATCGCGCTTCGTCTGGTCCGCCGCCCGCTCATGCTTCAGCAGTACTGCTCAGGCGAGGGGAGCAAAAAGTAGGCGGCTGTAGCTGTCCGCGCATTGGTGGCGCGTGGCGCCGTGCGCTGTCATGCCGAATTGAGGATGTTGGTGTGTCAGTGTCAGCGAGCGATTCACGTAGTTGCTGGTCCTCGTAGAGTCGGGCGCGCGTGGAAGGACGATGC
>NZ_JBIDDG010000053.1:0-24970 GCF_043205005.1 Micromonospora sp. NPDC047620
ATGCCCAAACGTCAACACACCCGGCGCGGCCACCAACACCCCCCAGCACAACCAAGATCAGTTGCACTGAACCCTAGAAACCGCCCGGCGTGTCGGAGCAATAACTTCATGATCAACGGCTCGGGGCGAGGGGTTGTCCACAGGATGGGTCCGGGTTATCCGCAGGGGTTTCGTCGATTGGGCGCGGCCGGGAGAGTCGGTCGGTGTGGGGACGGATCCGCTGGCGGTCGTGCGATTGATGGCCGGTGCACGCGACGGCATCGTGACGCTGGCGCAGGCACGTACGGCCGGGTTCACCGTGCACGACGTACACCGGTTCTGTCGGTCCGGTCGCTGGCGTGCGGTGATCCGTGGCGGCTACCTCGTCGATGCCGACCGCTATGACGGCATCCCGCGACGGGCACGGATCAGGGCGGCTGTTGCATCCTTCGGTGCGTGTGCCGCCGCCGTCCTGACAACGGCCGCCGAATTGCATGGCATCGCGGGACCGCGGGCGACGGGGGCGATCCACCTGTCGATGCCCGGTCCGGTCGCGAGGCCCGCCCGGCTGGCCCATCCCGACGTGGTGGTGCACCAGTTGACGGTCGCGCCAGGTCAACTGGTCCGAGTCGACGGCATCGCCGCCACCTCGCCGCTCCGGACCGTCGCCGACCTGGTCCTCTGGGAAGACCGCTACGCCGCGGTAAGCGTGCTGGACTCCGCGCTGAACCGAGGGCTCATCACCGACGAGGAGCTGCTCGCCGTGCCGCGCCTGATCAGAGGTCGACGTGGCGCGGTGGCGGGACGCTCCCACCTGGCGGAGGCGGACGGGCGGGCGCAGTCCCCGCTGGAGACCCGGACGAGGTTGCGCTGCGTCGACGGCAAGGTGCCCCCAGACGTCCTCCAGCTCATGGTGCGCGACGACGACGGCTACCTGCTCGGGATCGGTGATCTCGGCTGGCGGGGTCCGAGGGTGATCGCCGAAGCCGACGGGCGGGGCCCGCATGGCACTCCAAAGGCCGTCTACGCCGACCGCCGCCGACAGAACCGCCTGGTCAACGCCGGCTGGACCATCCTCCGTTTCACCTGGGCCGACACCCTCGACCCCGCCTACATCCCCCGGACCGTCCGCCAGGCCATCGCCGCCGCCCAGCACCGTTGATCATGAGGTTGTTGCCAGCGGTGCCCGGCGTGTCGAGGCAAGAACCTCATGATCAACGGGGTGGGCGAGGGGGGTCAGTAGGATGCGGGTGTGCGGGTTCTTCTTCTTGGTGGTGGGGGGCGGGAGCATGCGCTCGCGCTGGGCCTCGCCGGCGATCCGTCCGTCGAGCAGCTGATCGCGGCGCCCGGGAATCCCGGTATCGCCTCGCTGGCGGAGCTGCGGGCGGTCGATCCCTGCGATCCGGCGGCTGTCGCCGCGCTGGCGGTGGAGACCGGGGTCGACCTGGTGGTGATCGGGCCGGAGGCGCCGCTGGTCGCCGGGGTCGCCGACGCCGTACGCGCCAAGGGGATCCCCGCGTTCGGGCCGTCCGCCGAGGCCGCCCGGCTGGAGGGCTCGAAGGCGTTCGCCAAGGACGTGATGACCGCTGCCGGCGTGCCGACGGCCCGCGCGTACACCTGCACGGATGCGGAGAGCACGGCGAGGGCGCTGGACGAGTTCGGCGCGCCGTACGTGGTGAAGAACGACGGGCTCGCCGCCGGCAAGGGCGTCGTGGTGACCGACGACCGCGCCGCCGCGCTCCGGCACGCCGAGGAGTGCGGGCGGGTCGTCGTGGAGGAATACCTGGCCGGCCCGGAGGTCTCCCTCTTCGTGGTCACCGACGGCGAGGCGGCGGTGCCGCTGCTGCCGGCGCAGGACTTCAAGCGGGTCGGCGACGGCGACACCGGCCCGAACACCGGCGGCATGGGGGCGTACGCGCCACTGCCCTGGGCTCCGCCCGGCCTGGTCGACGAGGTCATGCGCGATGTCGTCCACCCGACCCTGGCCGAGATGGCCCGACGGGGCACCCCGTTCGCGGGCCTGCTCTACGTCGGGCTGGCGATCACCGCCGACGGCCCCCGGGTGATCGAGTTCAACGCCCGCTTCGGCGACCCGGAGACGCAGGTGGTGCTCGCGCTGCTGGAGACCCCGCTCGCGGGGCTGCTGCACGCCGCCGCCACCGGCACGCTGGCCGGGCACCCGCCGCTGCGGTGGCGCGACGGGGCCGCCGTCACGGTCGTGGTCGCCGCCGAGGGCTACCCGGCCGCCCCGCGCAGCGGCGACGTGATCACCGGTGCCGAGGGCCCGGGCGTCATCCACGCCGGCACCCGCCGGGCCGACGACGGGACGCTGCTCTCCTCCGGTGGCCGGGTACTCTGCGCCACCGCCACGGGCGCCGACCTGGCCGCCGCCCGGGACGCCGCGTACGCGCTGGTGGCCGGCGTGGAGCTGGCCGGCTCGCACCACCGCACCGACATCGCCGCCGCCGCCGTCGAGGGCCGGATCACTATTCCGGGCTGACCGGGCAACCCCCGCCGCCGTCGCCTCCGTTTGACCGGTGAGGCGAGGAGGTGGCGGGATTGCCTGCCGACATCGAGGGCTACCGCGAGTACGTGACGGCGCGGCTGGAGCCGCTGCGCCGCACGGCGTACCTGCTCTGCGGCGACTGGCACACGGCCGACGACCTGGTGTCGACGGCGCTGGTCAAGCTGCTGCGGCACTGGCGGCGGGTGTCCGCGATGGACAGCCCCGACGCGTACGTCCGGCGGACCCTGCTGCGGGTCTGGCTGGACGAGCGGCGCCGCCCGTGGCGGCGTGAGGCCGCCTGGGCCGAGGTCCCGGACGCCCCCGCACGGTCCGCGACCGAAGGTGCCGCCGACCGGCTGACCATCCTCGCCCTGCTCGCCGAGTTGCCGCCGCGCCGCCGCGCGGTCCTGGTGCTGCGCTACTTCTGCGACCTGTCCGTCGAGGAGACCGCTCGGGAACTCGGCTGCACCACCGGCACCGTCAAGAGCCAGTCGGCGCGGGCGATCGAGGCGCTGCGGGGCCGCCTCGTCGGTGCGCCGGCCCGAGCCCAGGAGGCAGGCACCGATGGATGAACTCTCCCAGCAGATGCGCACGGCGGTGGCCTCGTCGCCACCGACCAGGATCGACGTGGACCGGCTGATCGCCGACGACCGGCAGCGCCGCCGCCACCGGGTGTGGGCGCTGGCGGGCGCCGGGGCCGCCGTCGCGGTCGCGGCGGTCGCGGTGGCACCGGCGCTGCTCGCCGGTCCCGCCACGCAACCGGGCGGCCTCACCCTGCCGCCGGCCGCCGCGGGTACCGCCGACCCGTCGCTCTGCCCGATCGCCGAGCCGTCGGCCAGTGGCCCGCCGGCGCCGCAGCAGTCGTACGACACGGTGCGCGACCGGCCGACCGAGCGTCCCGATGCCGGCGTGGCCCGGCTGACCGGTGTGCTGCGCCCGGCGCTGGCGGCCGTCGTGCCGGCGGGGCTGACGGTCGAGGGCACGATCCCGGGCTGCGACCAGGTCCAGTTCACCTACGAGAAGAGCCACTGGAACTACTACGCCCACGCCCGGCTGGTCCGGGACGGCCAGACCGACAGACTGAGGGTGACGCTGATGCCGACGGCCGCCGACGAGCCCCTGGGATGTGCCGCCGCCCCCGATCGCCGTGCCTGCACGAGCCGCCGTCTGCCGGACGGCAGCACCCTCGCCACCAGCGTCTCCACCCCTGGCGACGGGGGCCTTGAGCAGCGCTGGGTGCTCGTGGAGCGGGTGGACGGCACGTCCGTGACGGTGACGACGGACAACATCGACATCGTCGTCGAGGAGCCCGGCGGGACCCCGAGGCCGGAGTTCGGGCCGCCGCCGGTGCTCAGCGTGGCGCAGTTGACCGAGATCGCCACCACGCCCGGGCTGACGCTCTACCCCTGATCCGGCGGGTCCCGGTGTGCCGAGGGCGCCCACTGCTCGCCGAGCGGGAGGGGCCCCTCGACCCGGCCCGACGTGCCGCCGGGCGGGGCGGGCGGGTGGCGGGGCGGTTCGTCCAGGTCCCGCAGCACGGGCAGCGGCGCGGCGACCAGCGCCGCCACCAGCAGCGCCCCGGCGAGCAGCAGGAAGGCCGGGCGCAGCCCGAGCCACTCCACCAACGGCCCGGCGAGCAGGTAGCCCGCCGGGCCGGCGGCGTACGTGAAGGAGGTCATCACCCCGACCACCCGGCCGCGCAGCCGCTCCGGGGTGTGGGTCTGCATGGCGTAGTTGGCGAGCGGGTTGACCGGCCCGTACGCGAGCCCGATGACAGCGGCGAAGCCGAGCATGGCCGGGTACGGCGGCAACGCGGCCAGTCCGACCAGGGCCGCCCCGGTGACCACGAGGGCGACCACCATCAGGGTGCGCCGGCGGATCCGCCGTCCCGCCGTGCCGGAGGCGAGGGCCCCGACCACCGATCCGGCGCTCATCGCCATCAGGATCGCGCCGAGCCGGGCCGGTTCGCCCTGCGCGACGAACCACGCCGGCAGCAGCACGCCCTCGACCGGTAGGTAGAGCGCGACCAGCACCATCGTGATCAGTGCGATGGTCCGCAGCAGCCGGTCCCGCCAGACGAACCGCAGTCCCTCGGCGGTGCCGTGCCACAGGCCGGCCGGCGGGCGTTCCGGGCGGCCGGCCCCGGGCAGCCGGACGGCGGCGACCAGCGCGACGGCCAGCGCGAAACCGGCGGCGGTGACCCAGAGCGTCGAGCCCGGACCGATCGCGGCGATGAGCACGCCGCCGACCCCGGGCCCGATCAGGAAGGCGAGGCCCCAGACCGCCTCGTGCACCCCGTTGGCCCGTTCGATCCGCCACCCGGCGGCCTGCGCGGCGGCCGGCAGCAGCGTCTCGCGGGCGGTCAGCCCGGCCGGGTCGAAGACGGCTCCGAGCGCGGCCAGCGCCACGATCCAGCCGACGTTCAACCCGAGCAGGGCGTCGACCACCGGGATCGCGGCGACCGAGACGGCGGAGAGCGCGTCGGAGACCAGGGCCGTACGCCGCCGGCCGAGCAGGTCCACGACGGTGCCGGAGACGAGGCTGGAGAGCAGCAACGGCAGCGCGGTGGCCGCCGCGACCAGGCCGGCGGCGGTGGCGCTGCCGGTGCGCTCCAGCACCAGCCACGGCAGGGCCACGGTGGACACCCCGTTGCCGATGCCGGAGAGTAGCGTCGCCGCCTCGACCAGCAGCAGTGGCGTACGGCGGCGGCGTCCAGAGGTGATCATTGTTCCGTCAGCCTAGAAGCAGGCGGGGGTGGGGCGCCGGGCAACGGCCTGCTCGGCACTGGGAGCGGCCCAGCTCGCGGCCTGCCGGTGCGTGCGGGGGTTCGGGGCGCGATCGGCCGCGGCGACGCGGTTTCGCCGGGGCGTCGGCACGGCGGGGGCTTGACGATGGGCGATCCGGGTCAGCGGATCTGGACGCCGGAGACGGCCCGGGAGATGACCAGGCGCTGGATCTCCGAGGTGCCCTCGAAGATGGTGTAGATCTTGGCGTCCCGGTACCAGCGTTCGACCGGGTGGTCCCGCAGGAACCCGGCCCCGCCGAGCAGCTGCACGGCCTTCTCGGTGACGGAGACGGCCACCTCGCCGGCCTTCAGCTTGGACATCGAGCCCTCGCCCGCCGTGAAGGGCCGGTTGTTGCGGCCCATCCAGGAGGCCCTCCAGATCAGCAGCCGGGCGGCGTCGATCTCCGTCCTCATGTCGGCCAGCGCGAACGCGACCGCCTGGTTCTCGATGATCGGCCGGCCGAACTGGACCCGCTCCTTGGCGTAGTCCAGCGCGTACTCGTAGGCGGCGCGGGCCACGCCCAGCGCCTGCGCGCCGACCGTGGGCCGGGACAGCTCGAAGGTGCGCATCGCCGCCTGGCCGGAGGCGCGCCGGCCGGAGCGGGCCCGGTCGAGCCGTTCGCGCAGCGCGTCGCGGCCGCCGAGCAGGCAGCGCCCCGGCACGCGTACGTCGTCGAGGAAGACGTCGGCGGTGTGCGACGCGCGCAGGCCCAGCTTGCGCAGCTTGCGGGTCGCGGTCAGCCCGGCGGTGCCCGGCGGTACGACGAACGCCGCCTGCCCCCGGGACCCGAGCGACGGGTCGACCGAGGCGGTGACCACGTGCACGCCGGCGATCCCGCCGTTGGTGGCGTACGCCTTCTGCCCGCTCAGCACCCACTCGTCGGTCGCCTCGTCGTGGACCGCCCGGGTGCGCATCGCGCCGACGTCGGAGCCGGCCTCGGGCTCGGTGGTGCAGAACGCGGCGACGGCGGGCTCGTCGACGGTGCCGAAGCACTGCGGCACCCACTCGACCAGCTGGTCCGGGGTGCCGGCGCCGTAGATGGCGGCCACCGCGAGGGAGGTGCCGAAGATGCCCAGCCCGATGCCGGCGTCACCCCAGAAGAGTTCCTCGCTGGCGACCGGGAGGGAGAGGCCGGTGGGGTCGGCCCAGCAGGTGGCGAGGAACTCGAAGCCGTACAGGCCGACCTTCGCCGCCTCCTGGATGATCGGCCAGGGAGTCTCCTCCCGGGCGTCCCACTCGGCCGCGGCCGGGCGCACGACCTCGGCGGCGAAGCCGTGCACCCAGTCGCGCAGATCCCGCTGTTCCTCGTTCAGGTCGAGCGAGAACTCGGCCATCTCAGGCCTTGGGGATGTCGAACAGGTTGGCGATGTTGGCGGCCAGGCCCAGGTCGCCCTTGGCCTTGAGCTTGCCGGTCATGAACATCATGACGGGGTTGGCCCCACCGGAGACGATCTTCAGGAACTCGACCGGGCCCATGGTGAGGCTCAGCTTCGGGTCGTGCTGCGCGGTCTCGTTGACCGTGCACGCGCCGTCGGCGATGACGACCTCGTAGGTGTCGGTGCCACCGTCGGGGCGGCCGGTGATGTTCCAGTGGATGACCGCGTTGGTCGAGCCCGCCCGGTCGGCGCGGAAGAGCTGCGGCATCCGGCCGAAGACCTCGCCCAGGATCTTGCCGCGCAGGTCGCCGGACATGACCTCGGCGATCTTGTCGTCCGGGGTGGACTTGACCAGCTGGGCGAACTCCTTGGGGCCGACGTTCGCGAAGTTGGCCGGGTCGAAGTCAGTCATGGGTCTGCACCTTCCGGGTATTGGCTACTCGTGCGTAACCCTACGCACGAGTAGGTATGCTCGCAAGGGTGTCCACCCCACCCACCTTCAAGCGCCTCCCGCGTGCCGTACGCGAGCAGCAGATGCTCGACGCGGCCGTGAAAGTGTTCTCCCGCCGGGGGTTCCACGCGGCCAGCATGGACGAGATCGCCGAGGACGCCGGCATCTCCAAACCGATGGTCTACGCCTACCTCGGCACCAAGGAGGAACTCTTCGTCGCCTGCCTGCACCGGGAGGGCGCCCGGATGATGCAGGCCATCGCCGGGGCGGCCGCCCCCGAGCTGTCGGCCGACGAGCGGCTCTGGCGCGGACTGCGGGCGTTTTTCGGTTTCGTCGGGGCGCACCGGGACGGCTGGGCGGTGCTCTACCGGCAGGCCCGGGGCGAGCAGCCGTTCGCCGGCGAGCTGGCGGGCATGCGCGCCCGGCTGGTCGAGGTGGTCGCCGGGATGCTCGACCACGCCCTGCGGGCACAGGGGCGCGAGGTGGGCGAGACCGACCTGGAGGTCGTCGCGTACGCCCTGGTCGGCGCGACCGAGTCGCTGGCGGACTGGCTCGCCGACCACCCGGAGGCGGACCCGGGAAAGACCGCGACGCGGATGATGAACGTCGCGTGGCTCGGCGCCGGCCAACTCCTGCACGGCGCTACCTGGCAGCCGCCCACCGCCTGACCTCCCGCCCGGGGAGACGGCCGGCCGCCGCCCGCGCGGTCCCCATGCCCGGTTGGTGCCGCACCTCGCCGCCGCCGACGCCGAGGCCCGGCCGCCGCCGACACCCGGCCGGCGGCGATGGCGCCGAGGCTCGGCCGGCGTCGGCAGCCGGGGCCGCCGGTGGGTCACCGTCGCAGCTCCGCCGGCTCCCGGGCGGGCGTGCCGACGGCAGCCCGGCGACGGTTCAGGAGCCAGCGGGTCACCTCCACCACCAGGGTCACCGTCAGGGCGAGACCGAGGCCGAGCAGCAGCCCCCGGATCGGATCCTGCTCGAAGGCGAGCCCGCCGAGGTAGCCGACCAGCGCCGAGTAGACGCCCCACGAGCCGGCGGCGAGCGCGTCGAAGGCGAGGAAGCGCCGCCGGGGGAAGCGGGTCGCCCCCATGGTCATGGTGACGGCGGTCCGGCCGCCCGGGACGTACCGGGCGACGGTGAGGACCAGCCCGCCCCGGACGGCGATCCCGCGCCGCGCCCACTCGTAGGCGGCCCGTCGCCGCCCGCCGTCGGGCAGGCGGGCGAGCAGGCGACCGCCGCCGTGCCGGCCGATGGCGTACGAGACGTGGTCGCCGACCAGCGCGCCGGCCGCCGCGACCACGATCACGGCCAGCAGGTCGGGTTGACCGGTCGCCGCGAACACGCCGGCGGTGATCACGGCCGTCTCGCTCGGCACCGCCGGGAAGAAGCCGTCGATCACCGCGATCGCGAAGAGCGCCAGGTAGACCCAGGGCGAGGACATCGTCTGGTGGAGCAGGTCGAGCACCGAATCCATGATCTCGATGCTGGTGCCGGGGACCGGTTCCGCCATCGCCCGGTGGTCACCCGGCGCCTACGACTTAAGTCGTGCCCGACCCGGAGGAGCGTCCGGGTCGGGCACGGGCCGGTGTCAGGGTCCCGGCGGGCGCCGGTGTCAGGGCCGGGTGTCGCGGCCAGCCACGGCCGTTCCGGCCGGGAACACCTCGACCAGACTCGTAAGGCTCTGGTCGGCACGGCCGTCCGCCATGCCCCGGCGGCAGGCGTCGAGCACCGCGGCCGGCAGCGTGGTGTCGACGCCGGCCGCCCGGACGGTGTCCAGGACGTGTTCGACGCTGGCGACGGCCATCGCCAGCCGGTCCACGTCGCCCCGATGGTCGCCCGCGTCGATGCGGGGCGCGTAGAACTCCAGGAACTGGGCCACGTCGGCCGTCTTCCGCGCGATGGGTAGGAACTCCGTGGCGGTGATGCCATGGGTGCGCGCCACCGTCACCGTGTGCAGCCAGCTCACCATGATGGTCCAGAACAGGTTCATCCCGAGCTGGTAGTACAGCGCCGCCAATCCCGGATCCTCGCCCAGGTAGTCGACGCCCGTCAGCACCTCCAGGGCCTCCCGGTGAGCTGCGAGCGCATCGGGCGGTCCGCTGTAGTACGTGCTGGACTCCGGGACCCCGATGCCGGACGGTGGCACCTGCACGCCACCGGTCAACTGCCGGGCGCCGTGTCCGGCGAGCCAGGCCGCCGCTTCCCGGGCCCGATCGGGAGTGTCCGAGCTGAGGTTGGCGATCACCCGACCGGGCAGCTCGGCCATGGCACTGCCGAGGATCTCGTACATCGCGTCGTAGTCGGTGAGGCTCAGCACCACCAGTTCGTTGGCGGTCAGGGCCTCGTTCGGGGTCGCCGCCCGGCGGGCACCCCTGCCCACCAGCTCGTCGGCCCTGGCCGCGGTCCGGTTCCACACCGTGACCTCGTATCCCCGGTCCAGGAACGCGCTCACCATCGCCCGGCCCATCGGCCCGAGGCCGATGACGGTCACTGCGCGGTCAGTCATGAAGATCCTCCTCTAGAACGAACGCTCTATCTAGCGTGAGGACGCTAGCACAGCACTAGAGCGAACGTTCTATCCGGTAGCCTGGCGGCATGAAGACGTCCGTGCGGCAGTCCGCGACCGTGGAGGGCGGCCTCGGCACCCGGGACCGGATCGTGCGGGTCGCCTCCCGGTTGATGCAGCGCCACGGCTACGACGGCACCGGCATCAAGCAGATCTCGGTCGAGGCCGGGGCGACCCTGGGGTCGGTCTACCACTTCTTCCCCGGGGGCAAGCAGGAGTTGGCCGTGGCCGCCATCCGCCACGGCGACCAGGAGTTCGCCGACCTGCTCCGGGTGATCCTCGACCAGGTCGCGGACCCGGCCGAGGCGGTGGTCGCCTGCGCCCGCGACCTCGCCGACGGGCTGCGCGACTCCGACTGGGCCGACGGCTGCCCGGTCACCGCCACCGCCCTCGGCACGGCGAGCCGGGCGCCGGACATCCAGCGGGCCGCCGCGGAAGCGTTCGCGCACTGGCGGCTGCTGGTCGCGGACAAGCTCCGCCGCGCCGGTATCGCGGAGGACGACGCCGAGGAACTGGCCCACACGGTGATCTCCACGCTGGAAGGCGCCGAACTCGCGGCCCAGGTCTCCCGCAGCGCCCGGCCGCTGCTGACGGCCGGCCGGCACCTGGCCCAGCTGATCAACCTGCACCGGTCGCCGGGTGCCTGAGCGGAGCGCGCCGCGCGGACACCCGAGGCGGACGGGCGGCACCGGCCGCCGCCCCGCCTAGGCTCGGGATGTGACCTCCCGCGCCGTCGCGCTCCGTCGCACCGCCGACCAGTACGCGCCCGTGCTGCTCGCCGTCGTCGTGACGGCGGGGGTGTGGGGGTCGGCGACCGGCTCGCTCGGGGTGCGCTCGCCGCTGCCCCGGGCGCTGGTCCTCGCCGTCGCCGTCCTCGCCGGCTGGGCCGCCGCGACGGTACGCGTACGGTGCTGGCCGCTCTTCGTGACGGCCGCCGTCGCGTGGCTGCTCCTGGCGGCCTGGCCGGCGGCGGTGGTGGCCTCCGGGCAGGCCGGTCTGCGGCTGCGGGGCCGACGGCGGCTCGTCGCCTTCCTCGCCGGCGCCGCCCTGGTCGCGGTCGTGGGTGCGCTGATCGGTGTCGCGGTGGGCGGCGAGCGGCGGCTGACCACGGCCACGCCGGCCAACGCGGCGGCGATGTTCGCGCTGGCGGTGTTGTTCCCGCTGGTCGTCGGGCTCTGGATACGCGCCCGCCGGGAGACCCTGGCCGCCCTGCGGGACCGGGCCGAGCGGCTGGAACGTGAGCAGGAGGCGCGGACGGAGCGGGTCCGGGCCGAGGAGCGGGCCCGGATCGCCCGGGAGATGCACGACGTGGTGGCGCACCGGGTGTCGCTGATGGTGGTGCACGCCGGCGCGCTGGAGGTCACCGCCGCCGACACGGCGACCGTCGACGCCGCGGCCCTGATCCGGTCCACCGGGCGACAGGCCCTCACCGACCTGCGCGAGGTGCTCGGCGTCCTGCGCCAGCCCGCTCCCGCCCACGGCCCGGCCACCGCCGCCGACGGGCTGGCCGGCGTCGACGACCTGCTCCGGGAGTCGCGCGCCGCTGGCCTCCGGGTGGACCGGCAGGACGAGGGGACGCCCCGGCCCGTTCCCGCCACCGTCGACCGGGCGGTGTACCGGGTGGTCCGGGAGGCGCTGACGAACGTCCGCAAGCACGCGCCGAACGCGGACACCACCGTCCGGCTGCGGTACCTGTCCGGCGGGGTGGAGGTCAGCGTCCGCAACGGTCCGCCCGGCGCGGTGCGCGGGTCGGGTGCGGGTGCTCCGCCGGCGGGTGCCGTGCCCGGGGCGGACGCGGACGGCCGGTCGGCGGGCCGCGCGGCCGCGCAAAGGGTGGGCCAGCCGGCGGGCGGTGCGCCCCCGCCGGGTACGGGCGGCCGGTCGGCGGACCGCGCGGCCCTGCCGGGGGCGGGGCTCGGGCTGATCGGCCTGCGGGAGCGGGTGGAGCTGCTGGGCGGGCGGCTGGAGGCCGGCCCGCGCGACGGCGGCTTCCTGGTCCGGGCGCTGATTCCGGTGGAGGAGGCGACGTGATCCGGGTCCTGGTCGTCGACGACGAGCACCTGGTCCGCTCCGGCCTGCGGCTGATCCTGGAGGCGGCGTCCGACCTCACCGTGGTCGGCGAGGCGGCCGACGGGGCCGCGGCGTTGGCCGAGACCCGGCGACTCCGCCCCGACGTGGTGCTGCTGGACGTCCGGATGCCGGGGACCGACGGGCTGACCGCCGCGCCGGAGTTGGTCGCCCTCGGCGTGAAGGTGATCATGCTGACCACCTTCGACCGGGACGAGTACGTGCACCGGGCGCTGCGGGCGGGGGCCGTCGGCTTCCTGCTGAAGGACACGCCGCCCCGGGAACTCGCCGCCGCCGTGCGTACCGTGGCCGCCGGGAACGCCATGCTGGCCCCGACGGTGACCCGGCGGCTGATCGACTCCTTCGCCGAGCGGGGCCCGGCCCGGCGGGACGCCGCGCGGCAGCGGCTCGGCCAGCTCACGGACCGGGAGCGGGAGATCGTCCGGGAGGTCGGTCGGGGGCTCGGCAACGCCGAGATCGCCCGCCGGCTGACGATGAGCGAGGCGACCGTCAAGGCGCACGTCAGCCGGGCGCTCGCCAAGCTCCAGGTCGCCAACCGGGTGCAGCTCGCGATCCTGGTCCACGACGCCGACCTGCTCTGACTCGCCGCCCCGGCGCGCCGCCATCCGGTCCACCCGTGGAACACCATGGCTGTCAAAACGGGCCGGTGACACCCATGGCGTCCCACCCGCCGGCCGGGCCGGGGAGGTGGCGGGGCGGTGGGGGAGGGTGGCAGGTGGGTGGGTGTCGGGGTCAGCGGTGGCTGCGGTGGCGCAACCAGCGGACGGACTCCAGCAGCAGCGTGACCGCCACCGACATGCCCACCCCGGCGAGGATGCCCTTGACGGGGTCGCGCTCGAACGCCAGCCCGCCGAAGTAGCCGAGCAGGGCGGAGTAGAGCGCCCAGCTCACCGCCGCGATCGAGTCGAACAGCAGGAACGAGCGGAGCGGGTAGCGGACCGCGCCCATGGTGAGGGTGACCGCCGTGCGACCGCCAGGGATGTACCGGGCGGTGGTGAGGATCAGCCCGCCGCGCTGGTGCACCGCCCGGCGGGCCCACTCCGAACCGGCCCGCCGCCGGCTGTCCTCGGGAAACCGGGCGAGCCGGTGCGCGCCGCCGCCCCGCCCGATGGCGTACGAGATGTGGTCGCCGACGCAGGCGCCGAACGCGGCGACGACGATCACCGCCACCAGGTTGGGGCTGCCGTCGGTGGCGAGTACGGCGGCGGTGATCACGGCGGTCTCGCCGGGCACCGCCGGGAAGAACGCGTCGACCGCGGTGAGCCCGAACAGCAGCAGGTACACCCACGGGGAGCTGACCAGCTGCCGGAGCAGGTCGAGCGCGGACTCCATGCCCCCATGCTGGCCGGGCACGGTGCGCCGGGTGGCCGAGTCGCCGGATCACCCTGCTCGACGACGCATTCAAGATCCGCGAGCGGCGGCACGCTCACCCGCCGCCGGCCGCGATCACCGCGTCAGGCGGCGGCGACCAGGGCCGGCGGGGCGAGTAGCGGGCCGTGCGGGACCTTGTCCCCGGCGGTGGGGCCGTGCGAGGTGAGCACCACCGGGGCGGCCAGTTCCCGGGCCACCGCCGACGGCCAGTCGACGGGCGGGTCGTCGTATACCGGGCGGGAACGCAGCAGGCGGGCGGTGATCTCGGCCTGCCGGTCCAGGTCGCCGGGCGGGCCCGGGGTGAGCCGGTCGGTCCAGTCGTAGCGGCGGCAGATCCGCAGCCCGGGGCCGGCGAGGTCGAGGTGGGTCAACGCCAGGCCGTCGACGCCCCCGGCCGCGGCGAGGGCGTACCGGTGGGCGACCGCGTCGAAGTGGCCGAACCGGAACCGGCCCTGCCACGGGTTCGTCGGGTTGTGCGGGTCGGTCAGCGGCAGGGTCGGGTCCTCGGTCACCAGCGGCCCCGGCCCGTGCCGGGTGGTGGTCACGCGCAGCACCCCGAGCCGCGTCGCCGTTCCCGCCTGGCCCGCCTCGGCGAGCAGGCTGTCGGCGTTGGCGAACGTGGTGGTGCTCCACGTCGTGTACGGGTGGAAGCCGTGCCACTCGTCGAGCAGCACCCCCTGCGCGCCCTCGAAGACGCACGTCCCGGCGCGCAGCGCCCCGGCCAGCCAGCCCCGGTCCACGATCGCCACCCGCCCGGCGAACCCGGTGAACGCGGGCAGGCAGTCCTCGACGGGCGGCGCGTCCAGCGGCCCCAGCTCGGCGGTCAGCCGGTCCCGCAGGGCGGTCAGCCGGCGGCGCAGCAGCGCCGGGGTGCGGCAGTCGGCCACCCGGGGCGCCTCGTCGGGGTGGGCGAGACCGTACGCGACGGCCTCGCCCACCCCCAGCCCGCAGGAGCCGTGCCGGTCGGCTCCCCGGGCGACCTCGCGGGCCCGGTTGGCGGCCCGGTGGTACGGGGTGGCGAGCAGCGCCTCCCCGTCCACGGTCAGCCGGTCGAGCGCGTCGGGCACCCCGACCGAGGCGAGGTGGTCGGCCTCGGCGGCGAGCGCCAGCGGGTCCACCACCACGTGCCGGGACAGGTGCGTACGTACCCCGGGGTGGAAGGTGCCCGCGCCGAACTGGGCGAAGGTGTGGTGCCGCCCGTCGCGCAGCACCACGTTGTGCGCCGCCTGCGCGCCCCCGTTGAAGCGGACCACGGTGTGCACGGGCCGGGTGGCGCAGAGCCAGTCCACGACCGTGCCCTTGCCGGCGTCGCCGTAGCCGAGGTCGACCACCGTCACGTGTCTCACAGCCGGGTGACCCCGCCGTCGGTGTCCCGGAAGGCCGGCAGCGCCGACACCTCGGCGCGCCGCCCCCGGCCGAGCCGGGCCAGCGCCTTCGACACCGTCCCGGTGGCGCCCGAACCGGCCCGGTCGAGGTCGCGCAGGCCCTCGTCGAGGTCGATGGCCTGCTCGCCGAGGCCGATGGTGAGCGCGATGGTCTCGCAGACCGCGTCGAGGTCGTCCAGCACGACGGCGTTCTGCCCGAGCAGGCCCCGCCAGAAGTCGAGCACCTTGGCGTTGCCGGCGTAGTGGCTGCCGGCGGGGAGCAGATAGTAGGTGTCCCAGCGGCGGGTCATCTCGTCGACCACCTGCCGCAGCGGCACGTCCTCGGCCAGGTCGTCGCCGATCAGGCGGGCCACCTCCCGGGCCTTCACCTGCGGGTAGGCCAGCTCGTCGCCGATGATGAACAGGTAGCCGCGTCGGCCGCGCTTCTCCCAGCAGTCGGTGACCGTGTGCCGGGCCATGAAGTACATGGCCAGCTCGTACGACTCCGTCATCTGCCCGCCGCCGCCACCCTCCAGCACGATCCGGCCGAGGTCGTCGTCCATCCGGTTGTCCGACTCGAACTGGCCGACCTGCAACGGCACCCGGTCGCAGGTGGCGTCGCCGATCGCGCCGAACATGATCTGCGGATCGCGGGCGTAGCCCTGCCGCTGGAGCAGCCCGAGCAGCTGCGGCAGCTTGGTCTGGAGGACGCGCGGCACGTTGCGCATCGAGCCGGTCACGTCGAACAGCACGGCGATGGCCGTCGACTGCGGGTGCTCGTCGGAGTCGCGGCTCTCCCGCGTCGCGTCGCGGGGGTCGAGCGCGGGGTGCACCGTGCGCGCCCCGCTGTCGCTGTAGGAGAACGCGCTCTTGCCGGTGGCCCGGCGGTAGCGGTCGGCGGCGTCGTACACGTCGGTGGACCAGATTCCACTGCCCATGGCAGCCTCCTCAGGGGGTCAGGGTGAAGGGTCGGAAGGTGCGCGGCCCGTAGAGCCGGTCCAGCACCTCGTCGAGTTCGCGGAGCAGGCGCCAGGCGTCGCCGGGCCGGGCGTTCAGGGCGGGCCGCAGGCAGCCCCGGGCGAAGGCGAGCAGCTCGCGCGGCGCGCGCGGGCCCATCAGCCAGGTCATGCAGCGGGTGGCCATCGCGATGTCGGTGCCCGGCCCGCACGGGCGCTTCGCGACGACCTCGGCCGGGTACCAGTCCTCGTGGCCGGGCACGAGCGCCGGGACGGCGCCGCCGTCGACGACGGAGAAGCACCAGTCCACCAGCACCACGCCGTGCCCGTCGGGCTCGATCAGCACGTGCGGCGGCAGCACCGCGCCGTGCACCACGCCCGCCCGGTGGGCCAGGCCGAGCGCGACCAGCAGCCGCCGCCACATCCAGGCCGCGTCCCGGGCGTCCAGCCCGTCCGGGTACGCGCGCCGCACCGCGGTGAGGTCGTGCAGGCCGGGCGCGGTGGCGAGCACGGTGATCCGCCGCTCGGCGCCGGTGTCGGGGTCCCGGTGCGGGAACTCCTCCACCAGCCGGGGCACGTAGGGCAGGTAGCGCGGGTCGCCGCGTTCGGCGAGGGCGCGCAGGGCGTGCGCCTCCCGCGCCATCAGGTCGTTGTCGGTGGGCCGTCGGGGCAGCTTGAGCAGCCTGCCCGCCCCGACGTCGTAGAGGTCGGCCAGGTCGCCGGAGTACGCCGGCGCGCCGAGGCGGTAGCCGCCGAGGACGGTGACCCGCCGGGCCCGCCAGCGGGTGGTGACCCGGACGAACGCGTCGGTGGCCTCGGCGCGTACGGCCGAGTCGGCGGGCACGCGGTCGGGGTGCAGGGCCGCGACCAGTTCGCGGTAGCGCCGGGCCGGCTCGTCGGCGCCGAACAGGTCGGCGTCGGTGCGGGCCGCCGCGACCAGGCGGATCGCCTCGGCGGTCCTCACCGCACCGTCTCCTCCCGGGCGGGGCGCAGCAGCGCCGGGTGCAGCAGCCGGGCGTCGCCGGCCCGGTAGAGCTTGGCGCGGGGACCGCCGCGGGCCCCGCCGCGCTCGGTGCTGGCGCCGGTGCTCTCCACGAAGCCCGGCACCGAGAGCACCTTGCGGTGGAAGTTGCCGGCGTGCAGCGGGTGCCCCCAGACCGTCTCGTAGACGGCGCGCAGCTCGCTGATGGTGAACTCGGGGGCGAGGAAGCGGGTGGCGAGCGGGGTGTATTCCAGCTTGGACCGGGCCCGCTCCAGCCCGTCGGCGATGATCCGGTCGTGGTCGAAGGCGAGCTGCCGGCTGCTCAGGGCGGTCACCGGCAGCCAGGCCGCCTCGTCGGCGTCGGTGCCGGCGGCCGCGTCCGGCAGGTCGGGCGCGAACGCGAGGTGGGCGACCGAGACGACGCGCATCCGCGGGTCGCGGTCCACGCCGCCGTAGCTGGCCAACTGCTCCAGGTGTACGCGCCGTAGCCCCTCGCCGCCGAGCCCGGTCTCCTCGGCCAGCTCCCGCCGGGCGCCGGTGGTCAGGTCCTCGTCGGGGCGGAGGAAGCCGCCGGGCAGCGCCCAGTGCCCCGCGAAGGGCGGCTCGCCGCGCCGGATGAGCAGCAGGTGGAGCGCGTCGTCGCGGATGGTCAGCGCCACCACGTCGACGGTGACCGCGACCGCCGGATAGGCCCGGGGGTCGTACGCGGCCAGGAAGTCCTGCTCGTCCACAACGTCCCTCTCATCCTGAGAACATCTCGATGTGAGAACAACTTAGCGCATGTGGCCGCCCCTGCCAACCCCCGGCGGCGCGGGTGCGGTTGGCAGGGGCGGTCAGCGCACGTGGCCCACCAGGTGCGGGCGCCCGCGCAGGTCGTGCAGGGCGAACCCGCCGCCCGGCAGCAGTCCGAAGCTCACCGTGCTCGGCAGCGGCACCGGCAGCTTGAAGACCACCTCGACGGTGTAGGCGTCCGGCAGCCGGTTCTCCAGCGCGGCCAGGCACCGCGCCTTGCTCCACATGCCGTGCGCGATGGGTCGGGGGAAGCCGAACAGCCGGGCGCCCAGTCGGGAGGTGTGGATCGGGTTGTGGTCGCCGGAGACCCGCGCGTAGTGCGTACCGACGCGGGGCTCGACCCGCCAGTGGGCTGAGCCGACCGGCGCCGGGGACCACTCGCCCCGGTCGCGCCCTCCGCCGCCGGGCCTGCGCTCCCGGCCGAGATACGTCGAGACGCCGCGCCAGACCTCCTCCCCGTCGACCGAGCCGACCAGCACCACGTCGACCTGCCGCCCCCGGTCGTGCGGGCGCGGGTTCTCCGCGTACGCGGTGAAGTCGAGGGGCTCGTCGGCCGTGACCGGGCGGCGCACGGTGATCCGGTTGCCCACGTGCACCACGCCGGTCAGCGGGATCGGGAACCCCGGCGCGGTCATCAGGCGCAGGGCCAGCGGGAAGCCCATGACGTGCGGGAACGTGGCGGGAAGCCGGTCGGTCAGCCGGAACCCGCAGACCCGGTCGTAGTCGGCCAGGTGCGCCCGGTCGACGGCGACCCCGCCGACGGCCAGCTCGACCGCCGGGACGCCGGTCGCCGCCGGCCGCCCGCCGGGGCCGGGCAGCGCACCGAGCAGCGCCCGCCGGTAGAGCGCCCCGGCCGCCGGCATCCGGGCCAGCTCGACGCGTTCCCGGGCGACCGCCCCGGCGTGCCCGGCCAGGTCCGGCGTCGCCTCGACGGAGGAGGCGTGCCCGGAGAGGTCGTGCGTCTCCGCCAGGCTCAGGTCGTGGTCGGCCGGCCCCGGCCGGCGGATCGCGGCGAGGGTCTCCGCCGACAGCCGCTCCGTGGGGCCGTCGATCAGCTCGTGCACCGACAGGTCGTCGGACGGGCCCTCCGCCGGTTCCCTCCGCCCGGCCATCACGCCCCCAGCAGGCTCTGGCCGCAGACCCGGACGACGTTGCCGCTGACCGCGCCCGAGGCGGGCCACGTCAGCCAGCCGATGGTCTCGGCGACGTCCACCGGCAGCCCGCCCTGGGACATGCTGTTCATCCGCCGGCCCGCCTCGCGCAGCACCAGCGGGATGCGCGCGGTCAGCCGGGTCTCGATGAACCCGGGGGCGACGGCGTTCACGCTGATCTGCCGTTCGCGCAGGACGGGGGCGAGCGAGTCGACGAGCCCGATCACGCCCGCCTTGCTGGTGGCGTAGTTGGTCTGGCCCCGGTTGCCGGCGATGCCGGCGATGGAGGAGACGGAGACGATCCGGCCGCCGGCCGGGATCAGCTCCCGCGCCAGCAGCACGTCGTTGATCCGCTCCTGGCTGGACAGGTTGACGTCGAGCACCGTGTCCCAGCGGTCGGCGTCCATCCGGCCGAGGGTCTTGTCCCGGGTGATGCCGGCGTTGTGCACGACCACGTCGACCCGCCCGTGCCGGTCGGCGAGGTGCTCCGCGAGCCGGGTCGGGGCGTCGGGGGCGGTGAGGTCGAGCTGGACGGCCGTCCCGCCGACCTCGTTGGCGACCGCCGCCAGCTCGTCCCCGGCCGCCGGGACGTCCAGCGCGACGACGCGCGCGCCGTCGCGGGCCAGCACCCGGGCCAGTGCCGCGCCGATGCCCCGGGCGGCCCCGGTGACCAGGACGACCTGCCCGTCCAGCGGGCGGTCCCAGTCGGCCGGCGGCCCGGCCGTGCCGGCGCCGACCCGGATCACCTGCCCGGAGACGTACGCGGACCGGCCGGAGAGCAGGAACCGGAGGGTGGCCTCCAGGCTGGTCGACGTGCCGGCGTCGGGCTCCCTCGTGATGTACACGAGCTGGGCGGTGACGCCGCGGCCGAACTCCTTGCCGATGCTGCGGGTCAGCCCCTCCAGGGCCCGCTGGGCGGTGGCCTCCCGGGGCGAGCCGCCCTCGGCGGGCGGGGTGCCGAGCACGACCACCCGACCGCTGGGCAGCACCGAGCGGGCGTGCGGGTGGAAGAAGTCGTACAGCTGGCGCAGCTCGGTGGAGTCGGTGATGCCGGTCGCGTCGAAGACCAGGGCGGCGAAGCGCTCGGTGGGCTCCACGGCGGCGGGGTCGCGCAGCTCGACCCCGGCGGCGGTCAGGATCTTGCCGACCTGCTCGGCGAGCCGACCCCCGGTCGCGGCACCGAGCAGGACGGGCCCGGGGGCGAGGGGGTCGCCGGGGGTGTGCCGGCGCAGTCGCGGCGGGTCGGGCAGCCCGAGGCGCTTGACCAGCGCGCGACCGGCCCCCGATCGGACGAAGCTCGCGTACCTGTCGGTCATAGGCGTAGCCTACTGGCGAGTAGGTTGAGGGCAAGCCCTTCGAGGAGGCGGGATCGTGCAGAGCATCCGGCGGGTGGCGGTCATCGGCGGCAACCGCATCCCCTTCGCCCGGTCCAACTCGCGGTACGCGAGCGCGTCCAACGCGGACATGCTGGGCGCGGCGCTGGACGGGCTGGTCGCCCGGTTCGGACTGGCCGGCCAGCGGGTCGGCGAGGTGGTGGCCGGCGCGGTGCTCAAGCACGCCAAGGACTTCAACCTGACCCGCGAGGTGGTGCTCGGCTCGAAGCTCGACCCGCACACCCCCGCGTACGACATCCAGCAGGCCTGCGGCACCGGGCTGGAGGCCGCCATCCTGGTCGCCAACAAGATCGCCCTCGGGCAGATCGACGTCGGCATCGCCGGCGGCGTGGACACCACCTCCGACGCCCCGCTCGCCGTCAACGAGGACATGCGCCGCACGCTACTCAGGCTGAACAGCGCCCGCACCCTCGGCGAGCGGCTGAGGATCGCCGCGAAGCTGCGCCCCACCCAGCCGTTCCGGCCGGAGATCCCGCGCAACGCCGAGCCGCGCACCGGGCTGTCGATGGGGGAGCACGCCGCCCGCACGGCGCTGCGCTGGCAGGTCGACCGGCAGGCGCAGGACGAGCTGGCGCTGCGCTCGCACCAGCGGCTCGCCGCCGCGTACGACCGGGGGTTCTTCGACGACCTGCTGACGCCCTATCTCGGGCTCACCCGTGACCAGAACCTGCGCGCCGACACCAGCCCGGAGAAGCTCGCGTCGCTGCGGCCGGTCTTCGGCGCGAAGGGCCCGGACGCCGAGCGGGCGACGATGACGGCCGGCAACTCCTCGCCGCTGACCGACGGCGCCTCCACGGTGCTGCTGGCCAGCGAGGAGTGGGCCAGCGAGCACCACCTGCCCGTGCTGGCCTGGTTCTCCTGGTCGGAGACCGCCGCCGTCGACTTCGTGCACGGCGACGAGGGGCTGCTGATGGCCCCCGCGTACGCGGTGCCCCGGATGCTGGCCCGGGCCGGGCTGACGCTCCAGGACTTCGACTACTACGAGATCCACGAGGCGTTCGCCTCGCAGGTGCTGGCCACCCTGGCCGCCTGGGAGTCGCCCGAGTTCTGCAAGGACCGGCTCGGGCTGGACGCCCCGCTCGGCGCGATCGACCGGGAGAAGCTCAACGTCAACGGCTCCTCGCTGGCCGCCGGGCACCCGTTCGCGGCGACCGGCGGCCGGATCGTGGCAACCCTGGCGAAGCTGCTCGCCGAGAGGGGGAGCGGGCGGGGACTGATCTCGATCTGCGCGGCCGGGGGCCAGGGCGTGACGGCGATCCTGGAGCGCTGAGCGCCCACCCCGCTGGGGTGGACGCTGTGCGGCGCGCGCCGCCGGCCGGCGTGACTGTGCAGATCCGCACCTGGACGCGGTGCCGGTCGGGTGGCCTAGCCTGAGTCGCCCCCCGTTCCACTGTCGACCGGAGGATCCCGCTGGTGTCTGCCAACCCGACGTCCGTGCCCGACCCCAAGGCCCACCCCGCGCCGCCCTTCCCGGCCCCGTTCGGTCTTGCGCCGTCCGGGGGCGTCGGGATCGGCCGGACGGCCCAGGTGGTCACCGGGCTGGTGCTGCTCGTGCCGGCGGCCGTCGCCCTGCTCTGGTCGTACGTGCTCCCGTCGGTCAGCACGCTGGTGGAGAGCTTCCGGCGGGGCAACGGGCTGGGCGGGCCGACCGAGTCCGCCGGCGGCGACAACTACGCGCAGGTGATCGAGCGGGGGTTCCTCGGCGACCTGGGCCACGCGCTGCTCCTCGCCCTCGTGCCGCTGCTGCTCGCGCTGCTCGTCGCCCCGCTGCTCGCGCTCGCCGCACAGCGTGCCGGCCGGGTGCCCCGCCTGGTGACCCGGGCGCTGCTGGCTCTGCCGCTGGCCGCCTACGCCCCGCTCGCCGTGGGGATGGCGTGGACGATGGACCGGTTCGAGGCCGACCGGGACGCCTGGACGCAGGCGCCCACGCTGACCGCCGTACGCGCCGTGGCGCTGCTGACGGCCGGGCTGGTGGTCGCGGTCGGTGCCACCGTCTTCCTCGCCGCGCTGCGCCGTGGCCCCGGCGGCGGCCGCTCCGGCCCGGCGGTCCTGGCCGTCGGCGGCGTGCTCGGGCTGGCCGTCGTCGCGGTGACCGTGCAGTCCTGGTCCCTCCAGTGGCCCGTCATCGGCGGGCGGGAAGACCAGGTCGCCCCCCTGGTGCGGATCGTCCGGGAGAGCGTGGCCTGGCTCCAGTTCGGCGTCGGCGCCGCGGGCAACGTGCTGCTGCTCGCCCTGCTGGCGGTGCTCGGCATCCTCGCCGTCGTCCTGCTCCTGGTCACCCGGACGAGGATCGCCTTCACCGGGTGGCGCGACCGCCCGGCCGGTGCCCCGACGGGCACTCCGACAGGCACGCCTGCGGGCACTCCGACAGGCGCTCCGACGGGTACGCCGGCCGGCGTCCCGGCCGGTGCGCGCAACCCGGTCGCGCTCGGCCTGCTGGCGGTGGGGCTGCTGGCGTTCCTCGGCGTGCTCGCCTACGTGCTGGCGCCGTGGCTGCGGGCGCTCACCGCCGAGGCGGCGCTCCTGCCCTCCGGGGTCTCCACCGGCCAGGTCCAGGTCAACACGTGGCTGCCGCCGCTGATCCCGGCGGTGGTCGGGGTGGGCGTCGCCGCCCTGGCCGGCTTCGGCATCGGCGGCCTGCGCCCACTGGGCCGGGCCAGCGAGCTGCTCCTGCTGCCGTTCGCGCCGTGGCTCTTCGTCGGCGACGGTCCGCTGGCCATCGCCCATTTCGTCCGGGCCCGGGAGGCCGACCAGCTCAACACCTTCGTCGGGCTGATCCCGCCGGGCTGGCTCTGCATCCCCGCGCTCGTGGTGTTCACCCTGTTCTTCCGGGGCCAGCGGGAACGCTGGGAGGCCGGCGGCGGGTTCGGGTCGACCATGCTCCTGCCCGCCCTGCCGTTGCTGGCCGGCGCCGGGCTGCTGAGCTGGCTGGTCGGCGCGCAGAGCTGGCTGTGGCCGCAACTGGTCGTCTCGGACGTCCGGCACGCGCCGGCGACGCACCTGGCCCTCGTGCGGCTCGCGGAGTCCTTCGGCGACCCGGAGGCCATGCGGGGGCTCGTCGCCCAGGTGCTGCCGCTGCCGATGCTGCTGCTCTTCCTGGCCACGTTCGTGGCGTTGCACCTGCTCTACCTCGACCGGCTCGTGATCAGAGCGGGCTCGTCGACGGGGGACGGGGCCCGCTGATCCTGGGTGATCGTCTTTCATCGGGAGATTTGTCATGAAATCCAGACGTTGGTTGCTCGCCGCACTCTCCGGCGCGGCCCTGGTCCTGCTCCCCGGCACCCCGTACCAGGTCGCCGCCCCCACCGCCGTGGCCCAGGCCGCCGCGCTCGCCGAGGACGACTCGGGCGCGGGCCAGGCCGGCGGAGAGCCGGGCCAGCGCCCCGGCGGGGCGGAGGAGTAACCCGGAGAGCCGGGCCAGCAGTCCGGTGGGGCGGGCCGGCAACCGCAGCCGTCGCGTGCGCGGGATTGTGGCGGGCCCTGACGGGCCGTCCCGTACCTCCGTCCTGAGCGCGGTCAGCCGACCGGTCGCCGCGACGCGCGGCATGCCGGGGTGACGGCGCTCCGCCCACCCCGCCCTGCCGAGAGCCGTGGCACGTCGCGGGTCTTCGGCGAAGGCACGTGAGAGGGGCGTGCAAGACTGAGGTACGTGACGACGATCCCCAACGTGCTCGCCAGCCGGTACGCCTCGCCCGAGCTGGTCGCCCTCTGGTCACCGGAGCAGAAGATCCGGATGGAACGGCAGCTCTGGCTCGCCGTGCTCCGGGCGCAGCGGGATCTCGGCGTGTCCGTCCCGGACGGTGTGGTCGAGGCGTACGAGCGGGTGCTCGACCAGGTCGACCTCGCCTCGATCGCCGAGCGGGAGCGGGTCACCCGGCACGACGTGAAGGCCCGGATCGAGGAGTTCAGCGCGCTCGCCGGGCACGAGCACGTGCACAAGGGGATGACCTCCCGGGACCTCACGGAGAACGTCGAGCAGCTCCAGGTGCGGGCCTCGCTGGAGCTGGTCCGGGACCGGGTGGTCGCCACCCTGGCCCGGCTGTCCCGGCTGGCCGTCGAGCACTCGGGCCTCGTCATGACCGGCCGCTCGCACAACGTCGCCGCGCAGGCCACCACGCTCGGGAAGCGCTTCGCGTCGGCCGCCGAGGAGCTGCTGATCGCGTACGAGCGGCTGGACGACCTGATCAACTGGTACCCGCTGCGCGGCATCAAGGGCCCGGTGGGCACCGCCGCCGACCAGTTGGACCTCTTCGACGGCGACGCCGACAAGGTGGCCGAGCTGGAGCGCCGGGTGGCCGAGCACCTCGGCTTCTCCCGGGTGCTCGACAGCGTCGGCCAGGTATACCCGCGCTCGATCGACCTGGCGGTGCTCTCCGCGCTGGCGCAGATCGCCGCCGCGCCGTCCTCGCTGGCCACGACGATCCGGCTGATGGTGGGCCAGGAGCTGGCGACCGAGGGCTTCAAGCCGGGCCAGGTCGGCTCCAGCGCGATGCCGCACAAGATGAACACCCGGTCCAGCGAGCGCGTCAACGGCTTCGCGGTGATCATCCGGGGCTACCTGTCGATGGTCGGCGAACTGGCCGGCGACCAGTGGAACGAGGGGGACGTCTCCTGCTCGGTGGTCCGCCGGGTCGCGCTGCCGGACGCGTTCTTCGCCGCCGACGGGCTGTTCCAGACGTTCCTCACCGTGCTGGACGAATTCGGCGCGTACCCGGCGGTGGTCAACCGCGAGCTGGAGCGCTTCCTGCCGTTCCTGGCCACCACCAAGATCCTGGTGGCGGCGGTCCGGCGCGGCGTCGGGCGCGAGGTCGCCCACGAGGTGATCAAGGAGCACGCGGTCGCCGTCGCGCTCGCCATGCGCGAGAAGGGCGCCGCCGAGAACGACCTCTTCGACCGCCTCGCGGCGGACGGCCGCCTGGGCCTGACCCGGGGCGAGATCGACGCCCTCGTCGCCGACCGCACCGCCTTCGTCGGCGCCGCCCCGGCCCAGGTCGAGGCGGTCACCCGCCGCATCGCCAAGGTCGTCGACGCCCACCCCCAGGCCGCCACCTACACCCCACCCCCCATCCTCTGACCCTCCCCCACCGCCCCGTTGATCATGAGGTTGTTGCCTCGACACGCCGGGCGGTGTCAAGTGGTGAGTGCAATCGTCAGGGCGCGATGAGTTGAGCGAGACGCTGGGTTGGGGTTGCCCAGCCCAGCGTCTGG
>NZ_JBIDDG010000054.1:0-24523 GCF_043205005.1 Micromonospora sp. NPDC047620
GGGCGGTCGGCGGAGGCGGTGTCCGGTCAGGCGGCGCGGTTGGCGGAGTTCGTCCGGCGGGAGTCGGGTGTGCCGGCGGTGGAAGTGGGCTGGTCGCTGGCGACGTCGCGGGCGGCGTTGGAGCACCGGGCGGTCGTCCTCGGCGTCGACCGGGACGAGTTGCTGGCGGGCCTCGACGCCCTCGCCGGGGAGGGTGGGGTCGGCAACGTCGTCTCGGGCGAGGTGATTGCCGGCCGGCGGGCGTTCCTGTTCACGGGTCAGGGTTCGCAGCGGGTGGGGATGGGCCGGGAGCTGTACGGCTCGTTCCCGGTGTTCGCTTCGGCCCTCGACGAGGTGTGCGGGCACCTGGACCGGGTGCTGCCGCAGCCGTTGAAGAGGGTGCTGTTCGCGGATGCGGGCTCCGCCGGGGCCGAGCTGCTGGATCAGACCGTGTTCACGCAGGCGGGTTTGTTCGCGGTCGAGGTGGCTCTGTACGAGTTGTTGTCGTCGTGGGGTGTGCGGCCGGACTATCTGGCCGGGCATTCGATCGGTGAGGTGACCGCCGCGTACGTGGCGGGGGTGCTGTCGTTGGAGGACGCCTGCAAGCTGGTGGCGGCGCGGGGTTCGTTGATGCAGGCGCTCCCGTCCGGTGGCGGGATGCTGGCTGTGGGCGCGTCCGAGGACGAGGTCCGCGAGTTGGCCGGTGACGGCGTGGACGTGGCGGCGGTGAACGGGCCGAGGTCGGTCGTGTTGTCCGGGGCGGTGGTGGATCTCGATCGGGTCGAGGCGCTGTGTGTCGGGCGGGGTTGGCGGGTCAAGCGGTTGTCGGTGAGTCACGCGTTCCACTCGCGGTTGATGGAGCCGATGCTGGATGACTTCCGCGCCGTCCTGAACGGTTTGCAGTGGCATGCGCCCAAGCTGCCGATCGTTTCCAACGTCACCGGTGGGTTGGCTGATCCGGGTGAGATCGCCTCGCCGGGGTACTGGGTGCGGCATGTGCGGGAGGCGGTCCGGTTCTCCGACGCGGTCGCCACGCTGCACGGGTGCGGGGTGGGCACGTTCCTGGAGGTGGGCCCGGACGCGCCGTTGACCGCGATGGCGGCGGAGACCCCGGCGGACCGGCCGGTGCAGCAGATTCCGGCGCTGCGCCGGGACCAGCCGGAGACGACGGCGCTGGTGACGGCATTGGCGCGGTTGCACGTGACGGGCACCCCCGTGGACTGGGCGGCGTGGTTCACCGCGCAGACCGGCCAGCCGCCCCGCACCGTCGACCTGCCCACCTACGCCTTCCGCCACCAGCGCTACTGGCTGAACGCCCGCACCCGCCCGCACGGCCCCGAGAGCGGATCCGGCACTCCCGACGACGCCGCCTTCTGGCAGGTCATCGAGAACCAGGACGTGGAAGCCCTCGCCGCCACGCTCGCCGTCGACCCCGCCGCGACGCTGAGCGACGTGCTGCCCGCCCTGTCGGCGTGGCGCCGCCGCCGGGACGCGGAATCGACGCTCGACTCGTGGCGGTACCGGGTCACCTGGCAGCCGCTTCCCGACGCCCCCTCTCACCGGGAGGTCACGGACCTGCTGCTCGTCGTACCCGACAGCGCCGGCGGGACGGTGGAGGAGTGGACGACGGCGCTCGCCGCGCCCGGCGTACGGGTGCTGCGGGTGGCCCCCGGCCGAGGCCGCGACGCTCTCGCCCGCGATCTCGCCGAGACGTACGCCGAGCAGCCGCCCGGTGTCGTCCTGTCGCTACTCGGCCTCACGCCCGGCCCGCACCCCGAGTCCCCCTCCGTGCCGGCCGCCCTCGCCGACACCGTCGCCCTCGCCCAGGCGCTCGGCGACGCCGGGGCCGGCGCCCGCCTCTGGATCGCCACCCGGGGCGCGGTCGCCGTCGGCCCCCGCGACCAGCACGTCGACCCCGACCAGGCGCTGCTCTGGGGCTTCGGCGGCGTGCTGCGCGCCGAGCACCCCCAGCGGTGGGGCGGCCTCGTCGACCTGCCCGAGGCGGCCGACCCGCGCGGCGTACGGCTGCTGCGCCGGCTGCTCGGCGGCGAGCGCGCCGAGGACCAACTCGCCGTCCGCGCCACCGGCCCGCACGCCCGTCGGCTGGTCCGCGCCGGGCAGCTGGCCGGCCCCGGCCGCGAGTGGACCCCGCGCGGCACGACGCTCGTCACCGGAGGCACGGGCGCCCTCGGCGCGCACGTCGCCCGCGCCCTCGTGGCGGCCGGCGCCGACCACCTGCTCCTCGTCAGCCGGCGCGGCCCCGACGCCCCCGGCGCCGACGCCCTGGCCCGGGAGCTGACCGCGCTCGGGGCCCGGGTGACCGTGGCGGCGTGCGACGTCGCCGACCGCGACGACCTGCGCGCACTGCTTGCGGCCGTACCCGCCGACCTGCCGCTCACCGCCGTTGTGCACACCGCCGCGGCGCTCGACGACAACGTCGTCGACGGCCTCACCGTCGCGCAACTGGCCACGGCGCTGCGCGCCAAGGTCGACGCCGCCCGCCACCTCGACGAACTGACCCGCGACCACGACCTGTCGGCGTTCGTGCTGTTCTCCTCCCTGGCCGGCACCATGGGCGGCCCCGGGCAGGCCAACTACGCTCCCGGCAACGCATGGCTCGACGCCCTCGCCCACCGCCGGCACGCCGAGGGGCTGCCCGCCACGTCCATCGGCTGGGGCCTGTGGGCCGACGGCGGGGTCAGCGCGGGCGACTTCGAACGCCGGATGGCCCGCAACGGCTTCGGCGCGATGGACCCCGCCACCGCCGTGCGGGCGTTCGCCCGCGCCCTCGACCACGACGAGACCCACCTGGTGGTCGCGGACGTCGACTGGGACCGGCTCGCCGGCAACGCCGCCGGGCCGCGTCCCGACCCGCTGATCCGCGACCTGCTGACCGCCCCGCAGGTCACCGACGCCGCCACGGCCGACCGGGCCGCCGGGGCCGGCGCGCTGCGACACCGGCTCGTCGGGCTCTCCGAGCCCGAGCAGCTCGACGTGCTCCGTGACCTCGTACGCGGCGAGGTCGCGGCGGTGCTCGGCCACGCCGGCGCCGACCAGGTGCCGGCGGAGCGCGCGTTCCGGGACCTCGGCTTCACCTCGCTCACCGCCGTCGAGCTGCGCAACCGGCTCGACGCAGCCACCGGGCTCACGCTGCCCGCCACGCTGGCGTTCGACCACCCCAACCCGACCGCCCTGGCCGCCCACATCCGTACCGAACTGCTGGGCGGGCACGCGCTGCCCGCGACGCAGACCCCGACCGTACGTCCCGTCGACGACGACCCGATCGTCATCGTCGGCATGGGCTGCCGCTTTCCCGGCGGCGCCGGGTCGACGGAGGAGTTCTGGCGGCTGCTCGTCGACGGCGTCGATGCCATGTCCGACTTTCCCGTCAATCGGCACTGGGACCCCGAGGCGCTGGCGTCGTCGTACGTGTCCCAGGGGGCGTTCCTGCACGACGCGGGCGCGTTCGACGCGGAGTTCTTCGGAATCTCGCCGCGCGAGGCCACCGCCATGGACCCGCAGCAGCGCCTGCTGCTGGAGGTGTCCTGGGCGGCGATCGAGGACGCCCGGATCGACCCGCTGTCGCTGCGGGGCGGCCGGGTCGGCATCTTCGCCGGCACCAACGGGCAGGACTTCGACAACCTCATCCGGTATGGCGGCGAACGCCTCGCCGGGTACGGCGCCACCGGCGCGTCCGCCAGCGTGCTGTCGGGACGGGTGGCGTACTCGTTCGGGTTCGAGGGGCCGGCGGTGACCGTCGACACGGCGTGCTCGTCGTCGCTGGTGGCGTTGCACCTGGCGGCGCAGGCGCTGCGGTCGGGAGAGTGTGATCTGGCCCTGGCCGGTGGCGTGACGGTGATGGCCACCCCGGGCGCGTTCGTGGAGTTCTCCCGCCAGCGGGGCCTGTCGGCCGACGGCCGCTGCCGGTCGTTCGCCGAGTCGGCGGACGGGACGGGCTGGGGTGAGGGCGTCGGCGTGCTGGTGGTGCAGCGCCTGTCGGACGCCCGGCGGGACGGTCGGCGGGTCCTCGCGGTGGTACGCGGCTCGGCGGTGAACCAGGACGGGGCGTCGAACGGGTTGACGGCGCCGAACGGTCCGTCGCAGCAGCGGGTGATCCGGCAGGCTCTGGCGAACGCGCGGTTGTCTCCTGCTGACGTGGATGTGGTGGAGGCGCACGGCACGGGTACGACCCTGGGTGATCCGATCGAGGCGCAGGCCCTCCTTGCCACCTACGGTCAGGGCCGCGACGGCGTGGAGCCGTTGTTGTTGGGGTCGGTGAAGTCGAACCTGGGTCACATTCAGGCCGCTGCTGGGGTGGCGGGTGTGATCAAGATGGTCCTGGCGATGCGGCACGGGGTGGTGCCGGCGACCCTGCATGTGGATGCGCCGTCGTCGAGGGTGGACTGGTCGTCGGGCGCCGTCGCGCTCGCTACCGAGTCGATGCCGTGGCCGGTGGTGGGTCGGCCGCGTCGGGCGGCGGTGTCGTCGTTCGGGATCGCGGGGACCAACGCGCATGTGATCGTGGAGCAGGCGGAGGAGCTTGCCGACACGGCGGTGGCCGGGGATGTGCCGGTGGTGCCGTGGTTGGTGTCGGGGCGGTCGGCGGAGGCGGTGTCCGGTCAGGCGGCGCGGTTGGCGGAGGTCGTCCGGCGGGAGTCGGGTGTGCCGGCGGTGGAGGTCGGCTGGTCGCTGGCGACGTCGCGGGCGGCGTTGGAGCACCGGGCGGTGGTACTGGGCCGTGATCGTGGTGAGCTGCTGGCGGGGCTGGAGGCCCTGGCGGGCGGTTCGGCGGTTTCCGGTGTGGTGACGGGTCCCGCTTCGCCGGGCCGGGTCGCGGTGTTGTTCACGGGTCAGGGTTCGCAGCGGGTGGGGATGGGTCGTGGGTTGTACGACGTGTTCCCGGTGTTCGCGGAGGCGTTCGACGGGGTGTGTGCCCGTTTCGAAAGCCGGTTGCCGCGGTCGTTGCGGGACGTGGTGTTCGCTTCCGAAGGCTCGCCCGAGGCCGACCTGTTGGATCAGACGGTCTACACGCAGGCGGGTTTGTTCGCGGTCGAGGTGGCTCTGTACGAGTTGTTGTCGTCGTGGGGTGTGCGGCCGGACTACCTCGCCGGGCATTCGATCGGTGAGGTGGCTGCCGCCTATGTGGCGGGGGTGCTGTCGTTGGATGACGCGTGCGCTCTGGTTGCCGCTCGTGGGTCTTTGATGCAGGCGTTGCTGTCCGGTGGCGGGATGCTGGCTGTGGGCGCGTCCGAGGACGAGGTCCGCGAGTTGGCCGGTGACGGCGTGGATGTGGCGGCGGTGAACGGGCCGAGGTCGGTGGTGCTGTCCGGTGCAGAAGTTGACCTTGACCGGGTCGGGCAGCTCTGCGTGGAGCGGGGTTGGCGGGTCAAGCGGTTGTCGGTGAGTCACGCGTTCCATTCGCGGTTGATGGAGCCGATGCTGGACGGGTTCCGTGCGGTGCTCGACTCGCTGGCCTGGCAGGCGCCGAAGCTGCCGATCGTGTCGAACGTCACCGGTGGGTTGGCTGATCCGGGCGAGGTCGCCTCGCCGGGGTACTGGGTGCGGCATGTGCGGGAGGCGGTCCGGTTCTCCGACGCGGTCGCCACGCTGCACGGGTGCGGGGTGAGCACGTTCCTGGAGGTCGGCCCGGACGCGACCCTGACGGCGATGGCGGCGGAGACCCCGGCGGACCGGCCGGTGCAGCAGATTCCGGCGCTGCGCCGGGACCAGCCGGAGACGACGGCGCTGGTGACGGCGCTGGCGCGGTTGCACGTGACGGGCACGCCGGTGGACTGGGCGGCGTGGTTCACCACGCAGACCGGCCAGCCGCCCCGCACCGTCGACCTGCCCACCTACGCCTTCCAGGGCAGGTGGTACTGGCCGGAGCCGCGCACCCGCGGCGACAGCGCATCCCGGCCCGGCTCCGAGATCGACGAGCGGTTCTGGGCGGCGGTGGAGCAGGAGGACCTGGCCGGGCTGGGTGAGGAGTTCCGCCTGGAAGCCGATCAGCCGTTGGGCGTCCTGCTGCCGAGGCTGGCGCGGTGGCGGCGGGCGGGACGGCAGCGGTCGACGGCCGACTCCTGGCGCTACCGCGTCGAGTGGCGGCCCCTTCCCTCCGTACCGGCTGAGGCTGTGACCGGGACCTGGCTGGTCCTGGCGCTGCCAGGGCAGGCCGACCACCCCCTGGCCGAGGGCCTGGCCACGCGCGGCGCGCAGGTGCTCCCGGTCGTTCTGGACCCGGCGGCGCTGACGCGGGACGACGTGGCGGACCGGTTGCGTCCCGTACTGGCCGAGGCCGGCGAGGTGGCGGGGGTGGTGTCGCTGCTGTCGCTGTCGGGCGCTGGTGTGCCGGAGGCGTTGGCGGCGGTGCAGGCCCTGGGCGACTGCGATGTGCGTGGCCGGGTGTGGTGGGTGACGCGGGGCGCGGTGTCGGTGGGCCGGTCGGACGCGCTCGTGGACGCGCTGGCCGCGGCGACCTGGGGCGTGGGACGCGTGGCGGCGTTGGAGGAGCCGCGGCGGTGGGGTGGTCTGGTCGATCTGCCGGAGACCCTGGATGCCCGGGCGGTGCGGCGGGTGTGTGGGGTGATCGCGGCTGGGGTCGAGGATCAGGTGGCGGTGCGGTCGTCGGGGGTGTTCGTGCGGCGCCTCGTTCGCGCCGCAGGCGACGCCGCCCGGCGGGAGTTCCGGCTGTCGGGGACGGTGCTGGTCACCGGTGGTACGGGGGCGTTGGGGTCGCGGGTGGCGGAGTGGGCTGTGGGCGCCGGTGCGGAGCACGTCGTGTTGACGAGTCGGCAGGGTGAGCGGGCTCCGGGTGCGGCGGAGTTGGCGGAGCGGCTGCGCGGCGTGGGTGCGCGGGTGACCGTGGTGGGCTGCGACGTGGCCGACCGGGACGCCCTCGCCGGGCTGCTCGCCGAGCTGGGCGAGCCCGTCCGCGCCGTCTTCCACGCCGCCGGAGCCCCGCAGTTCACCCCGCTGTCCGACATCACGGCCGACGAGCTGGCCCACGTCCTGCGGGCGAAGGTCGACGGTGCGGCGAACCTGGACGAGCTGCTGCCCGACGACGCGCTGGACGCGTTCGTGGTGTTCTCGTCGATCGCCGGGGTGTGGGGCTCGGCGGGGCAGGCCGGCTACGCCGCCGCCAACGCGTACCTGGACGCGTTCGCCGTGCGCAGGCGCGCTCGGGGCGTGACCGCCACAGCCGTGGCCTGGGGCCCCTGGGGCGGCGCCGGGATGGCGGCGCAGGGCGAGGCGCAGGAACAGCTGAGCCGTCGTGGGTTGCCGGCGCTGGCGCCGGAGCTGGCGGTCGCCGCGTTGCAGGCCGCGCTCGACCGCGACGACACCTCGGTCGTCGTCGCCGACGTGGCCTGGGACCGGTTCGCCGCGTCGTACACGGCGCTGCGGCCCAGCCCACTGCTGGCCGAGATCCCCGAGGCACGGGCCGCGACGGACGCCGAGGGCGGCCGGGACGATGCCCAGGAGCGCTCGCAGCTCGGCCGACGGCTCGCCGGGATGACGCCGGCCGAGCGGGACGCGTACCTGCTCGACCTCGTACGCGCCCAGGTCGCCGTGGTGCTCGGGCACGCGACGCCCGACGCCGTACCGGCGGACAAGGCCTTCCAGAGCCAGGGCTTCGACTCGCTCACCGCCGTCGAGCTGCGCAACCGGCTCACCGCCGAGACCGGGCTCGCCCTGCCCACCACCCTCGTCTTCGACCACCCGACGCCGCTGGCCCTGGTGGCCCACCTGAGCACCGAGCTGACCGGTACGCCGGCCACCTCGGTCGCCGCGGAGCGGACGGCGGCGGTCGACGACGACCCGATCGCGATCGTTGGCATGAGCTGCCGGCTGCCCGGCGGCGTCGACGGCGTCGACCAACTCTGGGACCTGCTGGTGAACGGCCGCGACGGCATCTCCGACTTCCCCCTCGACCGGGGCTGGGACAGCTTCCTCGACGGCCGGCTCTCGGACACGTCCTTCCCCCGCCAGGGCGGCTTCGTCTACGACGCGGGCGCGTTCGACGCGGAGTTCTTCGGGATCTCGCCCCGCGAGGCGCTCGCCATGGACCCGCAGCAGCGGCTGCTGCTGGAGACATCGTGGGAGGCGATCGAATCCGCGGGCGTGGATCCGTCGGGCCTGAAGGGCGAGCGCGTCGGCGTCTTCGCGGGCGCCAGCTTCCAGGGGTACGCCTCCAACGCCATGGGCCGGGACCAGGAGGTGGGCGGCCACCTGCTCACCGGCAACGCGACCAGCGTGCTGTCGGGGCGGGTGGCGTACTCGTTCGGGTTCGAGGGGCCGGCGGTGACCGTCGACACGGCGTGCTCGTCGTCGCTGGTGGCGTTGCACCTGGCGGCGCAGGCGCTGCGGTCGGGAGAGTGCGATCTCGCCCTCGCCGGTGGCGTGACGGTGATGGCATCCCCCGCCACCTTCGTGGAGTTCTCCCGCCAGGGGGGCCTCTCCGCCGACGGCCGCTGCCGGTCGTTCGCCGAGTCGGCGGACGGGACGGGCTGGGGCGAGGGCGTCGGGATGCTCCTCGTCGAGCGACTGTCCGACGCGCGGCGCCTGGGCCACCGGGTGCTCGCCGTGGTGCGGGGAACCGCCGTCAACTCCGACGGCGCGTCCAACGGGCTCACCGCGCCGAACGGGCCGGCGCAGCAGCGGGTGATCCGCCAGGCCCTCGCCAACGCGCGGCTCACCACCGCCGACGTGGACGCGGTGGAGGCGCACGGCACGGGCACCACCCTCGGCGACCCGATCGAGGCGCAGGCCCTCCTTGCCACCTACGGCCAGGGCCGCGACGGCGTGGAGCCGCTGCTGCTTGGGTCGATCAAGTCGAACATCGGTCACATTCAGGCCGCCGCCGGGGTGGCGGGTGTGATCAAGATGGTCCTGGCGATGCAGCACGGGGTGGTGCCGGCGACCCTGCACGTGGATGCGCCGTCGTCGAAGGTGGACTGGTCGTCGGGCGCCGTCGCGCTCGCTACCGAGTCGATGCCGTGGCCGGTGGTGGGTCGGCCGCGTCGGGCGGCGGTGTCGTCGTTCGGGATCTCCGGGACGAACGCGCACGTCATTATCGAGCAGGCCGAGGCCGTCGAGGCCGAGGCTACGGTGGGCGCCGATCTGCCGGTGGTGCCGTGGTTGGTGTCGGGGCGGTCGGCGGAGGCGTTGTCCGAGCAGGCAACCCGCCTGACCGAGCACGTACGGCGCGACGAGCGGCAGTCGGTCCGGAACCTCGGCTGGTCCCTGGCCACCGCTCGGGCGGCGTTGGAGCACCGTGCGGTGGTCCTCGGCACCGATCGGGACGAGTTGCTGGCCGGGTTGGACTTCCTGGCCGGCGGGGCAGGGGTCGGCACCGTCGTCTCGGGTGAGGTGGCTAGCGGCCGTCGGGCGTTCCTGTTCACGGGTCAGGGTTCGCAGCGGGTGGGGATGGGTCGGGGGTTGTACGACTCGTTCGCGGTGTTCGCGGAGGCGTTCGACGGGGTGTGTGCCCGTTTCGAGGGCCGGTTGCCGAAGTCGCTGCGGGAGGTGGTGTTCGCTTCCGAAGGCTCGCCCGAGGCCGGTCTGTTGGATCAGACGGTGTTCACGCAGGCGGGTTTGTTCGCGGTCGAGGTGGCTCTGTACGAGTTGTTGTCCTCGTGGGGTGTGCGGCCGGACTACCTCGCCGGGCACTCGATTGGTGAGGTGACCGCCGCGTACGTGGCGGGGGTGCTGTCCCTCGATGACGCATGCGCTTTGGTTGCGGCGCGGGGTTCGTTGATGCAGGCACTCCCGGCCGGTGGCGGGATGCTGGCCGTGGGCGCGTCCGAGGACGAGGTTCGTGGGCTGGTCGGTGACGTGGTGGACGTGGCGGCGGTGAACGGGCCGAGGTCCGTCGTGCTGTCCGGCGCGGTGGCTGACCTTGATGGGGTCGCCGAGCGGTGCTCGGGGCGGGGTTGGCGGGTCAAGCGGTTGTCGGTGAGTCACGCGTTCCACTCGCGCCTGATGGAGCCGATGTTGGACGAGTTCCGGGCGGTCCTGGACACGCTGGCCTGGCAGGCGCCGAAGCTGCCGATCGTGTCGAACGTGACGGGCGGGCTGGCTGATCCGGGCGAGGTCGCCTCGCCGGGGTACTGGGTGCGGCACGTCCGCGAAGCGGTCCGGTTCTCCGACGCGATCGCCACGCTGCACAGGTGCGGGGTGAGTACGTTCCTGGAGGTCGGCCCGGACGCGACCCTGACCGCGATGGCCGCGGACACCCCTGCCGACCGGCCGGTTCACCACGTTCCCGCGTTGCGCCGGGACCAGTCCGACACCACCGCCCTGGTGACGGCGTTGGCCAGGTTGCACGTGACGGGCACGCCGGTGGACTGGGCGGCGTGGTTCACCGCGCAGACCGGCCAGCCGCCCCGCACCGTCGACCTGCCCACCTACGCCTTCCAGCGCCAGCGCTACTGGCTGCTCGACACGCCGCCGGCCGCCCCGGCCCCGTCGAACACCGGCGGCTCGGAGATCGACGAGCGGTTCTGGGCGGCGGTGGAGCAGGAGGACCTGGCCGGGCTGGGGGAGGAGTTCCGCCTGGAAGCCGATCAGCCGTTGGGCGTCCTGCTGCCGAGGCTGGCGCGGTGGCGGCGGGCGGGACGGCAGCGGTCGACTGTCGACTCCTGGCGCTACCGGGTCGACTGGGAGGCCGTACCCGACGCCGACGGGACCCTGTCCGGGACCTGGCTGCTGCTGGTGCCGTACGCCGGCATCGATGATGCCCTGATCGCGACCGTGACCGACGGTCTCACGGCGGCCGGGGCGAAGGTCCGGCGGCTGGTGCTCGACGGCCCGGCCGACGACCGCGAGCTGGTGGCCAAGGCCCTCCGCGCCGCCGGTGAGGTGGCCGGGGCGGTGTCGCTGCTGTCGCTGTCCGGGGCGGGTGTGCCGGAGGTGTTGGCGACGGTGCAGGCGCTCGGTGACTGTGCCCTCAACGGCCGGGTGTGGTGGCTGACGCGGGGCGCGGTGGCCGTGGGCGGCTCCGATGCCCCCGTGGACCCCGTCGCGTCCGCGGCCTGGGGTCTCGGGCGCGTGGCGGCGTTGGAGGAGCCGCGGCGGTGGGGTGGTCTGGTCGACCTGCCGCAGATTCTCGACGCGCGGGCGGTGCGGCGGGTGTGTCAGGTGATCGCGGTCGGGGTCGAGGACCAGGCGGCGGTGCGCCCGTCGGGCGTTTTCGTCCGGCGGCTCTTCCGGGCCGGGTCCGACCCCACTCGGCGGGAGTTCCGGCTGTCGGGGACGGTGCTGGTCACCGGTGGTACGGGGGCGTTGGGGTCGCGGGTGGCGGAGTGGGCCGTCGGGGCCGGTGCGGAGCACGTCGTGTTGACGAGCCGGCAGGGTGAGCGGGCGCCGGGCGCGGCGGAGCTGGCGGAGCGGCTGCGCGGCGTGGGTGCACGGGTGACCGTGGTGGGCTGCGACGTGGCCGACCGGGACGCCCTCGCCGGGCTGCTGGCCGAGCTGGGCGAGCCCGTCCGCGCCGTGATCCACGCCGCCGGGGCGGCGCAGTCCACCCCGCTCGCCGAGATGACCGCCGACGAGCTGGCCCACGTCCTGCGGGCGAAGGTCGACGGTGCGGCGAACCTGGACGAGCTGCTGCCCGACGACGCGCTGGACGCGTTCGTGGTGTTCTCGTCGATCGCCGGGGTGTGGGGCTCGGCGGGGCAGGCCGGCTACGCCGCCGCCAACGCGTACCTCGACGGCCTGGTGGCGCGTCGACGCGCCCGGGGCGCGGCCGGCACGGCGGTGGCCTGGGGCCCGTGGGCCGGCGCCGGCATGGCCCACGGCGAGCAGCAGGAGCAGCTCGGCCGTCGCGGGTTGCCGGCGCTGGCGCCGGAGCTGGCGGTCGCCGCGTTGCAGGCCGCGCTGGACCGCGACGACACGTCGGTCGTCGTCGCCGACGTGGCCTGGGACCGGTTCGCCGCCTCGTTCACCGCACGGCGCCCCAGCCCACTGCTGGGCGGCATCCCCGAGGCCCGGACGACCGACCGGCAGGAAACCGCGCCGTCGGACGCGGGCGCGCCGCAGGCGCTGCGCGACCGGTTGGCCGCCGCCGGCGGGGCCGAGCGGGAGCGCATCCTGCTCGACCTCGTACGCCACAGCGCGGCCACGGTCCTCGGCTACCGCACCCCGGCCGCGATCCGCGCCGGGCGGGGCTTCCTGGAACTCGGCTTCGACTCGCTCACGGCCGTCGAGCTGCGCAACCGGCTCACCGCCGAGACCGGGCTCGCCCTGCCCACCACCCTCGTCTTCGACCACCCGACGCCCGCGGCCCTCGCCGAGCACCTGCGTGCCGAGCTGGCCCCCGCCGCCCCGGCCACGCCGGTCGTCGCCGAGATCGACCGGCTGGACCAACTGCTGCGCACGGCCCCGGCGGAGCAGCGCGACGACGCGGAGATCACCCGCCGGCTGGAGGACCTGCTCTCCCGGTGGCGGGCCGCCAGCCGGCCGGCGCCCGCGAGCGACCCGGCCGACGACCTGGCGGAAGACCTGGCGGACGCGAGCGAGGACGACATCTTCGACATCATCCAGCGGGAGTTCGGCAAGTCCTGACCGTCGCCCGCCCTAGGGGTGGGCCGGTCGCATCTAGGGGTGTGCGCCGCCTGTCGGGCTCCGTAGGGTCGGAGCCCGACAGGCGGATGCCGTCCCCGGGCCGGTGCGCGCGGACGGGCGGTGGGGGTGCACGCGGGTGCCCGGAGGGACGGGAGGTTCCGTGTGACCGGCTCCCACGGCCGCCAGCTGCTCGCGATCAGCGACCTGCACGTCGTGTACGCGGAGAACCGCGCGCTCGTCGAGGCCATGCGCCCGAACAGCGACGACGACTGGCTGATCGTCGCCGGCGACGTCGGCGAGTTCGTCGCCGACATCGAGTGGGCGCTCGGCCTGCTCCGGGACCGCTTCGCCAAGGTGATCTGGGCGCCCGGCAACCACGAGCTGTGGACGCCCCGCGACGACCCGAACCAGTTGCGCGGCGAGGCCCGCTACCGGCACCTCGTGGAGCTGTGCCGCCGCCTCGGCGTGGTCACCCCCGAGGATCCGTACCCGGTGTGGGACGCCGACGGCGACCCCGTCCTGATCGTCCCGCTCTTCGTCGGGTACGACTACACGTGGCGGCCTCCCGGCACGTACACCAGGGAGCAGGCCCTCGCACGGGCGCACGAGACGGGCGTCGTCTGCACCGACGAGATCCTGCTGCACCCGGACCCGTACCCGAGCCGGGACGCCTGGTGCCGGGCGCGGGTGATCCAGACCGAGCGGCGGCTCGACGCGGAACGCGGCGGGCTGCCCACCGTCCTGGTCAACCACTACCCGCTGGTCCGCGAGCCGACCCGCGTCCTGCGCTACCCCGAGTTCGCCCAGTGGTGCGGCACCGACCTCACCGCGGACTGGCACCTGCGCTACGACACCCGCGTCGCCGTCTACGGCCACCTGCACATCCCCCGCACCACCTGGTACGACGGGATCCGGTTCGAGGAGGTCTCCGTCGGCTACCCGCGCGAGTGGCGACGCCGCGCCAGCCCGCCGGGCCGACTTCGGTCGATCCTGCCGGCCCCCGCCCGGCGCCCCGCCTGACCACCCCTCCAGCGGGCGGCGCCGCGCGTCGCTGCGACCCGCTCCGGCCTGCGCTTATTCGGTTCGTCCGGCGGCCCGCGCGCCCGGCTGAATGAGGGGTCCGTAGGGGTTGGGCCGCAGATCAGCGCTCAGTACCGTCCACACACGGTGGCGGTCAGGTGCCGGCATTGCGGGGTCGGACGGTGCGGTGGCGTGCGCGTGATCAGCGGTGAGGAAACACATTGAAGCGCTAAGTGGTTCTCTCGCCATCGGTCCTCTCCGGTCAATTACGCCGAGTCGAATCGATGGCTTGCTCAATGTTCGGCGGAATTGATCGGTAGCAAGCTCCGGGCGGGTGGGTCATGGCGGACGACGAAAAGCTCCTCGAACACCTGAAGTGGGTGACCACCGAGCTCCGCCAGGCGCACCGGCGCCTGCGGGAACTGGAGAGCTCCGAGCCGGAGCCGATCGCCATCGTGGGCATGGCGTGCCGGTTCCCCGGCGGGGTGGGCTCACCCGAGGAACTGTGGGACCTGGTGGCCGCCGGTGCGGACGCGACCGGGACGTTCCCCGACGACCGCGGCTGGGACCTGGCGGCGCTGTACCACCCGGACCCCGACCACCCCGGGACCTCGTACAGCGACCGGGGCGGCTTCCTGCGCGACGCCGGCCACTTCGACCCGACGTTGTTCGGGATCTCCCCGCGCGAGGCCCTCGCCATGGACCCGCAGCAGCGCCTGCTGCTTGAGGCCACCTGGGAGGTGTTCGAGCGCGCCGGCATCGACGCGAACTCGCTGCGCGGCAGCCGCACCGGCGTTTTCGTCGGCACCGCCGGCCAGGACTACGCCACGGTGCTCCGCCGTCTTCCCGAGGGCGCCGAGGGGTACGTGCTCACCGGCACCGCCGCCAGCGTCATCTCCGGCCGGCTCGCCTACTCGTTCGGCCTCGAAGGGCCGGCCGTCACCATCGACACCGCCTGTTCCTCGTCCCTGGTCGCCCTGCACCTGGCCAGCCAGGCCCTGCGCGACGGCGAGTGCAGCCTCGCCGTGGCCGGCGGCGTCAGCGTCATGGCCACCCCCGGCGGCTTCATCGAGTTCTCCCGCCAGCGCGGCCTCGCCTCCGACGGACGCTGCAAGGCGTTCTCCGCCGACGCCGACGGCACCGGCTGGTCCGAGGGCGTCGGCATGCTGCTGGTCGAGCGGCTCTCCGACGCCCAGCGCAACGGGCGGCGCATCCTCGCGGTCATCCGGGGCAGCGCCGTCAACCAGGACGGCGCCAGCAGCGGCCTCACCGCCCCGAACGGGCCCGCCCAGCAGCGCGTCATCCGCCAGGCCCTCGACAACGCCCGGCTGGCCCCCGCCGACGTCGACGCCGTCGAGGCGCACGGCACCGGCACCCGGCTCGGCGATCCGATCGAGGCGCAGGCGCTGCTCGCCACGTACGGGCAGGACCGGCCCGCCGACCGTCCGCTGTGGCTCGGCTCGCTGAAGTCGAACATCGGGCACGCGCAGGCCGCCGCCGGCGTCGCCGGGGTCATCAAGATGGTCCTCGCCATGCGGCACGGCGTCCTGCCGCGCACCCTGCACGTCGACGAGCCGTCCCCGCACATCGACTGGTCGGCCGGCGCCGTCTCGCTGCTCACCGAGGCACGGCCGTGGGCCGACGAGGACGACCGGCCCCGGCGGGCCGCGGTCTCCTCGTTCGGCATGAGCGGCACCAACGCCCACCTCATCCTGGAGCAGGCGCCCGAGCCCACGGCCCAGCCGGCCGCCGAGCCCGACCCGCGCGTGCTCCCGGTGATCCCGGTGCTGCTCTCGGCCGCGCAGGCTGCCGCCCTGCCGGCCCAGGCCGAGCGGTGGGCCGCCGCGCTCACCGCCGACCCGGACCTGCGCCCGCTCGACCTGGCCTTCTCGTCGGTGGTCGCCCGGGCGGCCCTGGACCACCGGGCCGTGGTCGCCGCCGCGGGCCGGGACGACCTGCTGGCCGGGCTGCGCGCCCTGGCGGCCGGGGAGCCCTCCGGCGCGGTGGTCGCCGGGCAGGCCGGGGACCGGGGCTCGCTCGCGGTGCTGTTCTCCGGTCAGGGGGCCCAGCGCGCCGGCATGGGCCGCGAGCTGTACGAGACCTTCCCCGTCTTCGCGTCGGCGCTGGACGAGGTGTGCGGGCACCTGGACCGGGTGTTGCCGCAGCAGCTTCGTGAGGTCCTGTTCGCGCCCGACGGCTCGCCGGAGGCGGGCCTGCTGGACCAGACCGTGTTCACCCAGGCCGGGCTGTTCGCCGTCGAGGTGGCGCTGTTCCGCCTCGTGGAGTCGTTCGGGGTCGTGCCGGACTTCGTCGGTGGGCATTCGGTCGGGGAGATCACGGCCGCGTACGTGGCCGGGGTACTGACGCTGAAGGACGCGTGCGCCCTCGTCGCGGCCCGCGGCAAGCTGATGCAGGCGTTGCCGGCCGGCGGCGGGATGCTGGCGGTGAACGCTCCCGAGGCCGAGGTGCTGGCCACGCTGGACGGGCTGACCGATCGGGTCGGGATCGCGGCCGTCAACGGCCCGACCTCCGTCGTCGTCTCGGGGGCTGTCGAAGCCCTGGACGGTGTGGAGGCCGTCTGGCGGAACCGGGGCGTGCGGACGCGGCGGCTGACGGTCAGCCACGCGTTCCACAGCCCGCTGATGGAGCCGATGCTGGCGACGTTCCGCCGCATCCTCGGCAAGCTGACGTTCTCCGCCCCGACGCTGCCGATCGTGTCCAACCTGACCGGCGCCCTCGCCGACGCGGAGGACATCCGCACCGCCGACTACTGGGTCCGGCACGTCCGCGAGGCCGTCCGGTACGCCGACGGGATCGTCGCCCTGCGCGCGGCCGGCGCCGACACGTTCGTGGAGATCGGCCCGCAGAGCGTCCTCACCGCGCTGAGCGGCGACATCCTGCCCGGCGACGACGGCGTGCTCGCCGTCGCCGCCCAGCGCAAGGATCGGCCCGAGGCGCACGCCCTGCTTGCCGCCCTCGGCGACCTGCACGTCCACGGGGTCCCCGTCACCTGGCAGGCGTGGTTCGCCGACACTTCCGCGGCGTGGGTGGACCTGCCGACGTACGCGTTCCAGCGGGAGCGGTTCTGGCCTGAGGTGGGGTCGTGGCGGGTCGGTGACGTCTCCGGTGCGGGCCTCGGGGTTGCCGGGCATCCGTTGCTGGGTGCGGCGGTGCGCCTGGCGGGTGACGACGAGGTGGTGCTGACCGGTCGGTTGGCGTTGTCGTCGCATTCGTGGTTGGGCGATCACGTGGTGTCGGGTGCGGTGGTGGTGCCGGGCACCGCGTTGGTGGAGTTGGTGGTGCGGGCCGGCGACGAGGTGGGTTCGTCGCGGGTGCGGGAGTTGACGATCGCCGCGCCGTTGGCCCTGCCGGCGTCGGGTGGCGTGCGGGTGCAGGTGCGCGTCGGCGCGGCGGACGGGTCCGGGGCGCGTCAGGTGACGGTGCACTCGCAGCCGGAGGAGGACGCCGAGGCGGAGTGGGTCCGGCACGCCGAGGGTGTGCTGGAGCCGGCCGCCGCCGAGGAGCCGGCGGTCGGTGCCTGGCCGCCGGCCGGGGCGTCCGAGGTGGAACTGGCCGGCTGGTATCCGGCCTTCGCGGAGCACGGGCTGTCGTACGGGCCGGTGTTCCAGGGGCTGCGGCGGGTGTGGGCCGGCGACGGCGAGGTGTACGCCGAGGTGGCCCTGCCCGACCAGGCAGCGGGCGACGCGACGGGATTCGGGGTGCACCCGGCGCTGCTGGATGCCGCGCTGCACCCGATCGGGCTGCTCGACGCCGGTTCCGGCTCCGGTCCGCGGGTGCCGTTCGCGTTCGAGGGTGTGCAGGTGCACGCGTCGGGTGCGTCGGTGCTGCGGGTGCGGCTGACCCGTGCCGGCTCGGCGGTCCGGTTGGTGGCGGTGGACGGGTCGGGTGCGCCGGTGGTGTCGGTGGACTCGCTGGTGCTGCGGGAGATGGGTGCGGTTGCCGCGCCGAACGCGGCCGACCGGTCGCTGTTCGAGGTGTCGTGGCAGAGCGAGGACGTGGCCCCGGCCGGGACCGTGTCCGGCTGGGCGGTGCTCGCCGACGCGCCGGCCGGCCTGCCGGGCGTGCCTTCGTACCCGGACGTGCCGGGCCTCGTCGCGGCCGTCGAGGCGGGAGAGCCCGCGCCGAAGGCGGTGCTGCTGCGGGCCGAGGCCGACGGCCTCGCGGTGCCGGCCCCGCAGGCGGCGCGCGCGCTCACCGTCGATGTGCTGGCGGTGGTGCAGTCGTGGTTGGCCGCCGAGGCGCTGGCGGACGCGCGGCTGGTGGTGGTGACGCGCGGCGCGGTGGTGGCCCGCGACGAGGACCGGGTGGCGGATCTCGCGGGCGCGGCGGTGTGGGGTCTGCTGCGGTCGGCGCAGTCGGAGCACCCGGACCGCGTCGTCCTGGCCGACCTCGACCGGGAGTTGGACGCCGACGCGCTGGCCCTGCTCGCCGCCGTGGCCGACGACCCGGCCCCCACCGGCGGCCAGCTCGCGATCCGCGAGGGCGCCGTGCTCGTACCCCGGCTGACGCGCCTCACCAGCGCGGAGCTGGTGCCCCCGGCGACGGGCCTCTGGCACCTCGCGCCCGTCAAGCCCGGAACGCTGGACGGCATCGACCTGGTGCCCGCCCCGGCGGTGAAGCTCGGCCCGGGCCAGGTGCGGATCGCCGTCCGCGCCACGGGCGTCAACTTCCGGGACGTGCTGATCGCCCTGGACATGTACCCGGACCCGGCCGCCAGGATGGGCAGCGAGGGCGCCGGCGTCGTGCTGGAGGTCGGCCCCGGCGTCGACGGTCTGGTCCCCGGCGACCGGGTGATGGGCATGTTCGAGCCCGGCTTCGGCCCCCAGGTTGTCGCCGAACGGGAGCGGATCGCGAAGATCCCCGCCGGCTGGTCGTTCACCCAGGCGGCCTCCGTCCCGCTCGTGTTCCTGACGGCGTACTACGCGTTGCACGATTTGGCGGGGTTGCGGGCGGGGGAGTCGGTGCTGGTCCACTCGGGTGCGGGTGGGGTTGGTATGGCGGCGATCCAGTTGGCGCAGCACTTCGGTGCGACGGTGTACGCGACGGCGAGCCCCGGTAAGTGGGGTGTGCTGCGTGGTTTGGGTGTGGCGCGGGAGCGGATCGCGTCGTCGCGGTCGACGGAGTTCGAGCAGGCGTTCGCCTCGGCTAGTGGTGGCGCGGGTGTGGATGTGGTGTTGGATGCGCTCGCGGGTGAGTTCGTGGACGCGTCGTTGCGCCTGTTGCCGCGTGGTGGCCGGTTCGTGGAGATGGGTAAGACGGATGTCCGTGATCCGGGGCAGGTGGCGCGGGATCACGTTGGGGTGGTGTATCGGGCGTTCGATCTGAACGAGGCCGGTGGGGTGCGGATCGGGCAGATGTTGTCCGAGTTGCTGGCTCTGTTCGAGCGGGGTGTGCTGTCGCCGTTGCCGGTGCGGGTGTGGGATGTGCGGCAGGCGCGTACGGCGTTGCGGCACATCAGTCAGGCCCGCCACGTGGGCAAGGTCGTGCTCCGGGTTCCGGCGCCGATCGACTCGGACGGCACCGTGCTCGTCACGGGTGCATCCGGCACCCTCGCCGGGGTGGTGGCGCGGCACCTCGTCGCCACGGGTCAGGCGCGTCGGTTGTTGTTGGCGTCGCGTCGCCTGCCCGGCGAGGGCAGTGAGTACGCGGCGCTGGTCGCGGAGCTGACGCAGGCCGGTGCCACGGTCGACGCCATTGCGGTGGACGTGAGCGACCCGCGGCAGGTGGCGGACGTGGTGGCCGGGGCGGATCGGTTGGCGGCGGTGGTGCACTGTGCGGGTGTGCTGGCGGACGCGACGATCACGTCGTTGGATGCCGGTGCTGTGGCCGCTGTGATGGGGCCGAAGGTCGACGGGGCGTGGGCGCTGCACGAGGCCACGGCTGGCCTGGACCTGTCGGCGTTCGTGGTGTTCTCGTCGATCGCGGCGACGCTGGGTTCGCCGGGGCAGGGCAACTACGCGGCGGCGAACGCGTTCCTCGACGCCCTCGCGCAGCACCGTCGGGAGCGGGGCCTGCCGGCCACCAGCATCGGCTGGGGCATGTGGGCCACCACCAGCAGCATGACCGCCCACCTCGACCGGGACGACCAGCAGCGGCTGCGGCGACTGGGCATGACCGCCCTGTCCGCCGACGAGGGCGCCGCGCTGCTCGACGCGGCGACGGCAAGGGCGCTGCCGAACGTGGCGGCGGCCCGGCTGCGGATCACCGCCGACGCCGCCCAGGTCCCGCCGATCCTGCGGCTGCTGGCGCGGGCCGGCGGACGCCGGCAGGCCGGTGGCGCTGCCGCCACGACCGGTTCCTCCTGGCGTGACCGGCTGGTCGGGCTGTCGCAGGACGACGCCCGTCGGCTGCTGGTGGACCTCGTGTGCGGGCAGGCGGCGGCGGTGCTGGGGCACGCGTCGGCGCAGGCGGTGCCGGGTGGCCGGGCGTTCAAGGAACTGGGCTTCGACTCGTTGACGTCGGTGGAGCTGCGCAACCGGCTCGCCTCGGCGACCGGGCTGCGGCTGTCCGCCACTCTCGTCTTCGACTACCCCACCCCCGTCCGGCTGGCCGAGCACCTGCACGAGCAGTTGGGCGACGTCACAGCCGTTGCGACCGCCGTTTCCGCGACTGGCGCGGCGGGCACCGACGAGCCCGTCGCGATCGTCGGAATGGCGTGCCGGTACCCGGGTGGCGTCAGCACCCCCGAGCAGTTGTGGGACCTGGTCGCCTCGGGCGGGGACGCGATCGGCGGCTTCCCCGCCGACCGGGGTTGGGACCTCGACGCCCTGTACGACCCGGACGCCGATCGGGCGGGCACGTCGACGACCCGGCAGGGTGGCTTCCTGTACGACGCGGCCGAGTTCGACCCGGCGTTCTTCGGGATCTCGCCGCGCGAGGCCCTCGCCATGGACCCGCAGCAGCGGCTGCTGCTGGAGACCTCGTGGGAGGCGTTCGAGCACGCCGGCATCGACCCGGCCAGCCGGAGCAGCACCGTCACCGGCGTCTTCATCGGCGCCGCCTCCTCCGGCTACGCCGCCACCGGAAGCGACGGCCTGGAGGGCCTGGAGGGCCACCTGCTCACCGGCACCGCCGGCAGCGTCGCCTCCGGCCGGGTGGCATACACGTTCGGGCTGGAGGGACCGGCGGTCACCGTCGACACGGCGTGCTCGTCGTCGCTGGTCGCCCTGCACCTCGCCGCGCAGGCGCTGCGCTCCGGCGAGTGCGAGATGGCCCTGGCCGGCGGCGTCGCGCTGATGGCCCAGCCCGGCATGTTCTCCGAGTTCTCGCGCCAGGGCGGCCTGGCACCCGACGGCCGCTGCAAGGCGTTCGCCGCGGGCGCGGACGGCACCGGCTGGGGCGAGGGCGTCGGCATGCTGCTGGTGGAGCGGCTCTCCGACGCGCGGCGGCACGGGCACCGGGTCCTCGCCGTCATCCGGGGCACCGCCGTCAACCAGGACGGCGCGTCCAACGGGCTGACCGCCCCGAACGGGCCGTCGCAGCAGCGGGTCATCCGCCAGGCCCTGGCCAACGCCCGCCTGTCGACCGTGGACGTGGACGCCGTCGAGGCGCACGGCACCGGCACCACCCTCGGCGACCCGATCGAGGCGCAGGCACTGCTGGCCACGTACGGGCAGGACCGGCCGGGTGACCGGCCGCTGCTGCTGGGATCGATCAAGTCGAACATCGGGCACACCCAGGCCGCGGCGGGCGTGGCCGGTGTGATCAAGATGGTCCTCGCCATGCGGCACGGCATCGTGCCGCCCACCCTGCACGTTGACGAGCCGTCCCCGCACATCGACTGGACCTCAGGGGCCGTGACCCTGGCCACCGAGGCGACGCCCTGGCCGGCGGTCGACCGGCCCCGCCGGGCCGCTGTCTCCTCGTTCGGCATCTCCGGCACCAACGCCCACGCCATCATCGAGCAGGCACTCGCCGTCGACGCCCCGCCGGCCAGCCCCGAACCGGCCGACCGGCTGCCCGGCCTGGTCGCCGCGGACGCCGTGCCGCTGCTCGTCTCGGGCCGCAGCCCCCGGGCGCTGCGCGACCAGGCGGCCCGGCTCAGGGAGCGGCTCGCCGACCGGTCGGACCTCGACCTCGTCGACGCCGCGTACTCGCTCGCCGCCGGCCGTGCCCACCACCCGTACCGGCAGGTCGCCGTGGCCGCCGACCGGGACGACGCGCTCGCCGGGCTCGCCGCGCTGGCCCTGGCCGACCAGCCCACCAGCGTCGGCGAGGACACCCCGAAGGTCGTCTTCGTCTTCCCCGGCCAGGGCTCCCAGTGGGCCGGGATGGCCCTCGACCTGCTGGAGTCGTCGCCCGTCTTCCGGGACCGGATGCGCGAGTGCGAGACCGAGCTGGCCCGGCTGGTCGACTGGTCCCTGGAGGACGTCCTGCGGGCCACGCCGGGCGCCCCGCCGATGGACCGGGTGGACGTCGTCCAGCCGCTGCTGTTCTCCGTCATGGTCTCCCTCGCCGAGCTGTGGAAGTCGTGCGGCGTCGTGCCGGACGCCGTCATCGGCCACTCCCAGGGCGAGATCGCCGCGGCCTGCGCGGCCGGCGCGCTCACCCTGCCGGACGCGATGCGGCTCGTCGTCGCCCGCAGCCGGGGCCTGCTGGCCATCTCCGGGCAGGGCGGCATGGTGTCCGTGCCGCTGTCCGCCGCCGACACCGAGCAGCTGATCGCCCCGTGGGGGGACACCCTCTCCGTCGCCGCCCTCAACGGCGCCTCCGTGACCGTGGTGTCCGGCGACGCCGCGTCGGTCGCCGAACTGCTCGCAGTCTGCGCGGAGCGCGACATCCGTGCCCGGGAGATCGCCGTCGACTACGCGTCGCACTGCGCCCACGTCGAGGCCGTCCGCGACGACCTGGCCACCGCCCTCGGCACGATCGAGGCCCGTCCGACCGGCGTCGCCTTCCACTCCACCGTCACCGGCGAACTGCTCGACACGACCGAGCTGGACGCCGACTACTGGTACCGGAACCTGCGCGAGCCCGTCCGGCTCGCCCCCGTCGTCGACGGGCTCATCGCCGCCGGCTTCCGAGCCTTCGTCGAGGTCAGCCCGCACCCCGTCCTCAAGGTCGTCGTCCAGGACGCCCTCGACCGGGCCGATGCCGGGCGGTCCGGCGGTGGCGTGGTCGTCGGCTCGCTGCGCCGCGACGAGGACGGCCGCCGCCAGCTGCTCGCCGCGCTGGCCGGGCTGCACACCGCGGGCGTACGGGTCGACTGGGCCGCCGTCTTTGCCGGCTCCGGCGCGGCGCGGGTGGACCTGCCGACGTACGCGTTCCAGCGGGAGCGGTTCTGGCCCGAGGTGGGGTCGTGGCGGGTCGGTGACGTCTCCGGTGCGGGCCTCGGGGTCGCCGGGCATCCGCTGCTGGGTGCGGCGGTGCGCCTGGCGGGTGACGACGAGGTGGTGCTGACGGGTCGGTTGGCGTTGTCGTCGCATCCGTGGTTGGGCGATCACGTGGTGTCGGGTGCGGTGGTGGTGCCGGGCACCGCGTTGGTGGAGTTGGTGGTGCGGGCCGGCGACGAGGTGGGTTCGTCGCGGGTGCGGGAGCTGACCATCGCGGCGCCGTTGGCGTTGCCGGCGTCCGGTGGGGTGCGGGTGCAGGTGCGCGTCGGTGGGGCCGACGACGCGGGCGTCCGCCAGGTGACGGTGCACTCGCAGCCGGAGGGCGACGCCGGGGCGGAGTGGGTTCGGCACGCCGAGGGTGCGCTGGAGCCGGCCGTGGCCGAGGAACCGGGTCTGGAGGTGTGGCCGCCGGTCGGCGTGCCGGAGACGGACCTCGCCGGCTGGTATCCGGCGTTGGTGGAGCACGGGCTCGCGTACGGGCCGGTGTTCCAGGGGATGCGGCGGGTGTGGGCCGGCGACGGCGAGCTGTACGCCGAGGTGGCCCTGCCCGACGACGTGGCGGAGAGCGCCGGCCGGTTCGAGGTCCACCCGGCGCTGCTGGATGCGGCCCTGCACCCGATCGGGCTGCTGCTGACCGCCGAGGCGTCCGCCCCCCGGGTGCCGTTCGCGTTCGAGGGCGTGCAGGTGCACGCCTCGGGCGCCCGGACACTGCGGGTGCGTTTGAGCCGTGCCGGGACGGCGGTCCGCCTGGTCGCGGTGGACGAGTCGGGTGCGCCGGTCGTGTCGGTGGACTCCCTCGTGCTGCGGGAGATGGCCGCCGTGTCCGCCCCGGCCGGGACCGACCGGTCGCTGTTCGAGGTGACGTGGCAGGCCGAGGACGTGACCCCGGCCGGGGACGCCTCCGGCTGGGCCCTGGTCGGTCACGCGCCGGCCGAGCTGCCGGGTGTGCCCGTGTTCGGGGACGTGGCGGCGCTGGTCGCGGCCGTCGAGGCGGGCCAGGAGGCGCCGAGCCTCCTCCTGCTGCCGGTCGCCGCCCCGGAGGGTGACGACCTGCCCGGGCTGGTCCGCTCCACGACGTCGGCCGTACTGGAGTCCGTGCAGGCGTGGCTGGCCGCCGAACCCCTCGCCGAGACGCGGCTGGTCCTGGCGACCCGGGGCGCCGTGGCGGCGCGGCCCGGCGACCGGGTCGACGACCTCGCGGGTGCGGCGGTGTGGGGCCTGCTGCGGTCGGCGCAGTCGGAGCACCCGGACCGGATCGTCCTGGCCGACCTCGACCGGGAGCCGGACGCCGACGCGCTGGCCGTGCTCGCCGCCGTGGCCGCCGACCCGGCCCCCACCGGCGGCCAGCTCGCGATCCGCGACGGCGCGGTGCTCGTACCCCGGGTCACCCGGCCGACCGGCGACGCGCTCACCCCGTCCACGGAGCTGTGGCACGTCGCGGCGGTCAGCCCCGGCACCATCGACGGCGTCGACCTGGTGCCCGGCAGCGCGGCGCCGCTCGCGGCCGGCCAGGTGCGCGTCGCCGTACGCGCGGCGGGTGTGAACTTCCGGGATGTTCTGATCGCGCTGGGCATGTACCCGGATCCGTCTGCGGTGATGGGTAGTGAGGG
>NZ_JBIDDG010000055.1:0-21206 GCF_043205005.1 Micromonospora sp. NPDC047620
TGCCCGGCGGGGGGGTGGCCCGCGGCGGGGGGGCGGGTTCGGGCCCCCCCGGCCCCCCCCCCCGCGGTGAAACCCCCCCCCCACCGCGGCCGTCCCCACGGCCCCCCGCACCCGAAAAGATCTCATTTACGCTTGTCGAACAGATACCAGGTTTGGCCAGGCCAGATGAACACGGGAAGGCTCACCTCGCCTCTGGACTTAGCTCCTTGCCGTCGGTAGGTTCAGGTCCGACGGCGAGCTTCAATGAATGGAGCCGGTCGGTCGTCCAACCGGCTGCGCGGGAAGCGGGGCTGCAATGACGCTAACCTTCATCGTCGGGACCGGACGTTGCGGATCCACACTCCTGTCAACGATCCTGCACACCCATCCCGCGATATCGAGCCTCAGTGAATTCTTCGCCACGGTTCGACTTCGCGCGTTCCCGCCGCGGCCGATCAACGGACTCCAGTTCTGGCAACTGCTGGCAAAACCCGACCCGAACCTGGACGGAATGGTGGGCAGTGGGCTGCGCGTCCCGGAGCATCTCTACCCCTACGGCTCCGGTCGCTTCCGCCCGCAGACCGGCGTACCGGCGATCTGCCACATGACCCTGCCGATGTTGACGAACGACCCCGACGCGCTGCACGACGAACTGGCCGGGGAGGTGCGGCGCTGGCCGCGCCGGCCGGTGGCCGAGCACTACCGGCAACTGTTCGCGTGGTTCCGCGACCGATTCGGCCGGTCGGTGACCGTGGAACGCTCCGGACTCTCACTGCCGCTGGTGGGCCAGCTTCGGGCGACATTTCCGGACGCACGATTCATCCACATGTACCGCGACGGACCGGACTGCGCGTTGTCGATGAGCCGGCACGCCGGCTTCCGCATGATCATGCTCGCCATCGAGGCCGCACGGCTCGCCGGCGCACCCCCCAAGGAATTCAACGGCGAATACATTCCGCTGCCACCGCGGCAACTCCGACTACTGCCCCCGGATTTCGCCAAGATGTTCATGGGGCAACTGGACCCGGATTTCATCATGGGCACCGACCTTTCGTTGCCGGAATTCGGCCGGCTGTGGTCTTCGCTGATCCAGCAGGGGGTGGAAAGTCTGTCGCACGTTCCGCCCCGGTCGCGGATGTCACTGCGCTACGAAACACTGCTGACCGATCCGGTGCCACAGCTGACCATGCTGGCGGAGTTCATCGGCGTGGAGGCCGAGCAGAGCTGGTTGGACGAGGCGTGCCGCCGCCTCGACCTGTCCCGTGCCGGGAGCGCCACGAGGCTCGACCCGGCGGTCCTGGCCGATCTGCGCGCCGCCTGCTCGCCAGGCGAGCAGGCGCTGGGCGCGGCGGCGGCGCCCCGCCTCGTGCCGGTCAGTCCATCGCCCGGCGCATGAAACCGCGGATGCCGATCACCGTGAACACCACGAACACCCCGGCGAGAACGAGCAGGTCGAGCCAGAGCGGCACCGACTCCACCCCGGACGGGCCGACCAGCGACCGGGTGGCCTCGCTGACGTAGGTGAGCGGGTTGAGCGAACAGATCACCTGGTACCAGCGCAGCGAGTCCAGGCCCAGCAGCGGGAACTGGGTCGCGCCGGTGAACATCAGCGGGGTCATCACCACGGTGAACATGATCTGGATGTGCTGCGTCGGGACCAGGGTGCCGAAGGTCAGGCCCAGCGCCGCGCCCACCAGCGCGCCGACTGCCAGCACCCCGATCACCTTGAGCACCACCGCCCAGGGCCAGGTGACGTCGAGCATGAGCATGCCGACCGGGATCAGCACCACGCCGGCGATCAACCCGCGGATGCCGCCGAAGACGATCTTCTCCAGGGCCACCAGCGGGATCGCCATGGGCGACAGGAGACGGTCCTCGATCTCCCGGGTGAAGGAGAAGTCCATCACCATCGGCAGCGCGGTGTTCTCCAGCCCGATCAGGAAGGCGTTCAGCGCGATCACGCCGGGCAGCAGCACGTTGGTGAAGTCGTCGCTGGCGTACCCCAGGTCGCCGAGCACCTTGCCGAAGATCAGCAGCATGAACAGCGGCTGGATGAAGACCTGGAGCAGGAAGCCCACCAGCTCCCGGCCGGTGACGAACAGGTCCCGCGAGAGCACCGCGCGGAACGTGGCGAACTGGTCCATCGCGCGCACCGGCGGCGCCGCGGCCGGCGACGGCGCGGACGGGGTGGCGGGGGCGGTGACGCTCACCGAAGTTCCCTTCCGGTCAGGTGGATGAAGACGTCTTCCAGGCTGGGCTGGCCGATGTTGAGGTCGCGGACCTCGCAACCCAGGTCGGCGAGGATCTTCATCGCCATCGGAATCGCGTTGGCCGGCTGGGTGCTGGTGTAGACCCGGAAGGAGAGCGGGGCATCCGGATCAGCGGGTGCCTCCGCCGCCGGCACGGGCAACGGCATCGCCGGCATGCCGGGGAACGTCGGCGCCGCGGCGGGGGCGGGGTTCTTCACCTGGAAGTGTTCCACCTGCTCCACGTCGGGGATGGCACCCAGCGCGGCCCGCACCTCCTCGGCGGGGGCACCGGGGGTCACCACGAGGGTCAGCGTGCTGCTGCCGGGCAGGGTACGGGTCAGCGCGGCGGGGGTGTCCAGCGTGAGCAGCTTGCCGTGGTCGACGATGCCGACCCGGTCGCAGAGCTTCTCCGCCTCGTCCATGTCGTGGGTGGTCACCACGACGGTGACGCCGGCCTGCTTCAGCTCGGCGACCCGGTCGTGCACGAAGAGCCGGGACTGCGGGTCGAGGCCGCTGGACGGCTCGTCGAGGAACAGCACGCGGGGCGAGTGCATGAGCGCCCGGGCGATCATGGTGCGCTGCGCGAGGCCCCCGGAGAGGAAGTCCGTGCGGGCGTTGGCGAACTCCTTGAGCCCCATCTGCTCCAGCAGTTCGTCGGCACGCCTGGCCCGCTGCGCCCGGGGCACCCGGTGGTACGCCGCGTGGAACAGCAGGTTCTGCCGGACGGTCAGCGCCCGGTCCAGGTTAACCCGCTGCGGCACGACCGCCAGCAACTGCCGGGCCGCGGCCGGCGCGCGCGCGACGTCCGCCCCGCAGACGGTGGCCCGCCCGGAGGTGGCCCGCACCCGTGTCGTCAGCACACCGATCGTCGTGGTCTTGCCCGCGCCGTTCGGCCCGAGCAGCCCGAAGACCTCGCCCGCGGCGACGGTGAAGCTCAGCCCGTCCACCGCCGCCGGCATGTTGGGCTGGTACTGCTTGACCAGCTCCTCGACCACCACTGCCTCGTCCACGTCGCCATGCTCCCGTTCTGGTCACCGCTACGACAGATGTCGATAGTCGAGTTAGGGGGTGTTAGGGGCTGCCCGGGGGCCGCTCCTAGAGGCCCCGCCCGGACAGCCACTCCTGCACGCTGGCCGCCAGCTCCGGGCCCCGCTCGCCGACCATCGTGAAGTGGTCGCCGGCCGCGTCCACCACCTCGTGCGGGTACGGCCACACCGATCGCCAGCCGTCGGGCTCCCCGCTCCACTCCCCCAGCGGTTCGCCGGCCCGGACCAGCAGGGTCGCCGACGCCATCGGGGCGGGCTGCCAGTCGAGGAACAGCGGCAGGTACCCGGCCCAGGCCGTGGCCCGGTAGTCGTCCATCGGGGTGTACGCGCTGTCCCGCTCGACCATCCCGTCGAGCAGCTGCGACGTCCAACCGCCGAGCACCTCGCTGTTCGCCGGGTAGGTGTCCATCAGCACCACCGCGGCCGGCGGCCGGCCCTGGCGTTCCAGCTCGCGGGCAAGCACGTTGGCCACCATCGCACCGCCGGAGTGGCCGGCCAGCACGTACGGGCCGCCGCCGACGGTCCGCAGCACGGTGTCGGCGTGTACCCGCAGCAGCGCGTCCAGGTCGGCGGGCAGCTCCTCGCCCACTCCGAAGCCGGGGTTGGGCAGCGCCCAGACGTCCCGCAGGCCGCGGAAGCCGGCGGCGATCCGGGCGTACTCGTGCGCCCCGGACAGCAGCGACATCGTGCAGCAGCAGACCAGCGAGGCGCCCGCGCCACCCTCGGCCAGCCGGAGGATCCCGGCCGGGCGGGTGAGCTGCGCCGGCTCGGTGAAGCTGGGCCGGAACTGGGCCAGCTTGACCAGCAGTTCGGCGTACCCGGCGGCGTCGGCGCGCGCCTTCGGCTGGCGGAACAGCCCGCCGAGGATCCCGCCCGCGCCCTCCGGGGTGCCCGCGCCCTCGCCGGCCGGCGCTTCGCCGGCCGCGTCCGCACCGAGGAGCTGGCCGAGCAGGTGACGGGCCAACGCCGTCGGGCTGGGGTGGTCGAACAGCAGGGTGGCGGACAACTCCGCCCCCGTCTCCTGGCGCAGCGCGTCCCGCAGCTCCAACGCCGTCAGCGAGTCGAAACCCAGTTCCAGGAAGTCCCGGTCGGCCTCGATCGCGCCGGGCGAGGCGTGCCCGAGCACCGTGGCCACCTGCGCCCGGACCAGGTCCAGCAGGATCCGGTGCCGGTCGGCGGCGGAGGCGGCGGTCAGCCGGTCGCGCAGCGCCCCCGCCGGGTCGACGACGGCGCCGCCGGCCGGCTCGTCCGCGCCGACGACGGCGGCGGCCTCCGGCACGCTGCGCAGCAGCGGGCTGCGGCGCACCGCGGTGAACGCCGGCACGAACACGGGCCAGTCGACGTCCGCCACGGCGAGCAGGTCGTCGCCGCGCCCGACGGCCTGTTGCAAGGCGGCCAGGGCCAGCTCGACGGAGAGCGGCCGGACGCCCCGGCGGCGCAGCTGCCCCGGCTCGGCGACCTCGTCGGCCCACGGCACCCACGCCAGGACCGTCGCCGGCCGGCCGGCGGACCGGCGGCGGGCGGCCAGCGCCTCCAGGCCGGCGCCGGTGGCGGCGGCGACGGCGGCCCCGCCGCTGCCCCAGGTGGCGGCGGTGGAGCAGAAGACGACGAACTCGTCGACCGGCCGGTCGGCGACGGCGGCGTCGAGCAGCTCCACGGCGGCGGTGCCGGCGGCGACGGCGGTAGCCAGCCCGGTCGGGTCGAGGGCGGTGACCGGCTCGCCGGTCCCGCCGGAGTCGGCGACGTGGATGACGGTGCGTACCGGCGTCCCGGCGGCGGCGAGCCGGTCCAGCTCCGGCGGCAGCGCGGTCGGGTCGGCGACCGTCGTGAGGTGGACACCGGCCGGCGCGGTGGGCGCCGCCGCGCCGGCGAGGACGAGGTGGGTCGCGCCGCGGTCGGCCAGCCAGCGCAGCACGTGCGCCTGCCGTACCCCCGCCGCGCCGTGGACCAGCACCGCGCCCCGGGGCCGCCAGTCCTCGTCTGCGGCGGCCGGGCCGGTCGGAGCGCGTTCCAGCCGCCGGGCGTACACCCCGGCGGTGCGGACCGCCACCTGGTCCTCCGCGCCGCCGGCGGCGACGAGGCGGGCCAGCGCGGCGAGGGCCCCGTCGTCGGGGACGGCCGGCAGGTCCACCAGCCCGCCCCACAGCCGCGGCTGTTCCAGCGCGAGCACCCGACCCAGGCCCCACACGTACGCCCCGGCGACGGCCGGCGCGGGGTCGTCGCCGTCCACGGCGACCGCCCCCCGGGTCACGCACCACACCCGGACGCCGCCCACGTCGGCGAGGGCCCGGACCAGCGCGGCCGTGCCGGCCAGCGGGCCGGTCCCGACGAGGCCGTCGGGATCTTCCGCCGCGAGCAGCGAGACCACCACCGACGGGGCGTCCCCGGCGGGCAGGGCGAGGTCCGCCGGGTCGTCGCCAACGGTGACGAGTACCGGCGACAGGCCCTCGGCTCGGAGCGCGGCCAGCACCGGCCCGGCCGGATCCCCGGCGCGGGCGACCACCAGGCAGGGGCCGGTCGGCGGAGTACCGCCGGGCGGCGGGTCGAGACGCACCCAGCCGGTGCGGTACCGCAGGCCGTCCAGCTCGGACCGCCGGCGCTGCCGCCCCCGGTACGCGGCGAGGGCGGGCAGTAGCTCGGTCAGCGCGTCCCGCCGGTCGGCGTCGAGGCCGAGGACGGCGGCGAGCGCGGCCGGCTGGTCCTCCTCGACGGCGGCCCAGAACTTCCCGTCCGCGGCGGCCTGCGCCCGCCGGGCGCCGAAGCCGAGTTCCATGGGGTCGGGCCAGTACCGCTCGTGCTGGAAGGCGTAGACGGGCAGCTCGACCCGGGCGGCGTCGGTGCCGGCGAACAGGGTCGCCCAGTCGACCCCGGCCCCGCGCAGGTCCACGGCGGCGAGCGCGGCGAGCAGGCCGGCCGCCTCGGCCTGGTCCCGGCGGCTCACCGGCACGAAGGCGGCGGCGTCCAGGTCGGGCAGGCACTCCCGGCCCAGCGCGGTGAGCGCGGCGTCCGGGCCCAGCTCCAGGAACGTCCCGGTCCCGGCGGCGGCGAGCGTGACGATCCCGTCACGGAAGCGCACGGTGTCCCGCACGTGGTCGACCCAGTACCCGGGGTCGGTGGCCTGTGCGGCGGTGAGCAGGGCGCCGGTGCGGTCGGAGACCACCGGCAGGGTGGGCGGGTGCCAGGTGACCTTCTCGGCGACCACCCGGAAGTCGGCCAGCACGGCCTCCATGCGCGCGGAGTGGAAGGCGTGGCTGACCTGCAGCCGGCGGGTCCGCCGGCCTTGGGCGGCGAGCCGTTCGCCGGCGGCGAGCACGGCGTCGACGTCGCCGGAGAGCACCACGGACGCGGGGCCGTTCACGGCGGCCAGGGACACCCGCTCGTCGAGCAGCGGGGCGACCTCGGCCTCGGTCGCCCGTACGGCGAGCATCGCCCCGCCCTCGGGCAGGGCCTGCATGAGCCGGCCCCGGGCGGCGACCAGGGCCGCCGCGTCGGCCAGCGACAGCACCCCGGCGACGTGCGCGGCGGCCAGCTCGCCGACCGAGTGGCCGAGCAGGTGGTGCGGGCGCAGCCCCCACGCGGTGACGAGCCGGTACGCGGCGACCTCGTACGCGAACAGCGCCGGCTGGGTGAACTCGGTGTGGTCCAGCAGCGCCGCCTCGGGCGAACCGGGAGCGGCGAACACCACCTCGCGCAACGGGCGGCTCAGGTGCCGGTCGAGTTCGGCGGCGACCTCGTCGAAGGCGGCGGCGAAGGCGGGGAACCGGCGGTGCAGTTCGGCGCCCATGCCGGGACGCTGGGCGCCCTGGCCGGTGAAGAGGAAGGCGAGCTTGCCCGCGGGACGGGCCACGCCGCGCACCACCCCGGGCGCAGGGCGGTCCTCGGCGACCGCGCGCAGGCCGGCCAGCAGGTCGTCGCGGTCGGCGCCGGTCACGGCGGCCCGGTGCGGCAGCGCCGCCCGGGTGGTGACCAGGGAGTACGCCACGTCGGCCGGAGACAGGTCCGGGTGGGCGGCCAGGTGGTCCAGTAGCCGGCGGGCCTGCCCGGCGAGGGCCGGCGCGGAGCGGGCCGAGACGATCCACGGGGCCGGCGGCGGGGGCGTACCGGCGGGCCGGCCGGTCGCGGCGTCCTCGGGGGCGGCCTGCTCGATGATGGTGTGGGCGTTGGTGCCGCTGACGCCGAAGGCGGAGATCCCGGCGCGGCGAGGCTGGCCGGTCTCGGGCCACGGCGTGGGCTCGGTGAGCAGGGTGACCGCCCCGGCCGACCAGTCGACGTGCGGGGTGGGCTCGTCGACGTGCAGGGTGCGCGGCAGCACGCCGTGCCGCATGGCGAGGACCATCTTGATGATCCCGGCGACGCCGGCGGCGGCCTGGGTGTGGCCGATGTTCGACTTGACCGAGCCGAGCCACAGGGGACGGTCGGCGGGACGCTGCTTCCCGTACGTGGCCAGCAGCGCCTGCGCCTCGATCGGGTCGCCGAGCGTGGTGCCGGTGCCGTGCGCCTCGACCACGTCGACCTGGTCGGCGGTCAGCCCGGCGTTGGCCAGGGCCGCCCGGATGACCCGGCGCTGGGAGGGGCCGTTCGGCGCGGTCAGGCCGCTGCTCGCCCCGTCCTGGTTGACGGCGCTGCCGCGTACCACGGCCAGCACCCGGTGGCCGTTGCGGCGGGCGTCGGAGAGCCGTTCGAGCAGCAGCATGCCCACGCCCTCGGACCAGCCGGTGCCGTCGGCGGCGGCCGCGAACGCCTTGCACCGGCCGTCCGTGGACAGCCCCCGCTGGCGGGAGAACTCGACGAAGACGGTGGGGGTGGCCATCACCGACACCCCGCCGGCCAGCGCGAGGGTGCACTCCCCCAGCCGCAGCGCCTGGCAGGCCAGGTGCAGCGCGACCAGCGACGACGAGCAGGCGGTGTCCACGGTGACCGCCGGCCCCTCCAGGCCGAGGGCGTACGAGATCCGGCCGCTGGCGACGGCTGCGGCGCTGCCCGTGCCCAGGTATCCCTCGACGCCGCCGCCGACGCCGGTCAGCAGGGCCGCGTAGTCGCCCTGGCTGCTGATCGACGCGTACACACCGGTGGGTGCCCCGCGCAGCGCCGTCGGGTCGATCCCGGCCCGCTCGAACGCCTCCCACGCCGACTCCAGCAGCAGCCGCTGCTGGGGGTCCATGGCGAGGGCCTCGCGGGGGCTGATGCCGAAGAACGCCGGGTCGAAGTGGCCCGCCTCGTGCAGGAAGCCGCCCTCCCGCACGTACGAGGTGCCCCGGCTGTCCGGGTCGGTGTCGTAGAGCGCGTCGAGGTCCCAGCCCCGGTCGTCGGGGAACGCCGACATCGCGTCGGTGCCCGCCGCGACCAGGTCCCACAGCTGCTCCGGGGAGGAGACGCCGCCGGGAAAGCGGCAGCTCATCCCGATGATCGCGACGGGTTCGCTCAGCGCGGCGGTGAGCTGCTGGTTCTGCTGCTTGAGCTTCTGGTTGTCCAGCAGGGACGCGCGCAGCGCGCTGACGACCTCGTCCAGAGAGACGCTCATCGGGGGCTCCTTGCGGCCAGCCGGGTCACGAGTCGGTGCCTTCCAGGGCCATCCGGACCAGGCCGGCGACGTCGAGTTCGCGGATCTCGTCCTCGGGCGCGGCCGCGACGGCGGCCACCGGGACGGCCGGGGCCGAGCCGGTGACCGTGGGGGCCAGCCGGAGGAGCTGGTCGAGCAGGCCGGCCTGGCGCAGCTGGTCCAGCGGGATCGCGGCGAGGACCCGGCGCACCGACTCCTCGTCGCCGCCGTCGCCGGCGTCCGCCCCGGCGTCGGGGAACAGTTCCTCGTACAGGTGGTCGGCCAGGCCGGCCGGGGTCGGGTAGTCGAAGACGACCGTGGTGGGCAGCTCGTGCCCGGTCGCCGCGGTGAGCAGGTTGCGCAGCTCCACGGCGGTGAGCGAGTCGAAGCCGAGGTCGAGGAAGCCCCGGTCGGTGTCGATCGCGTCCCCGGACTGGTGGCCGAGCACCTTGGCCGCGTCCACCCGCACCATGTCCAGCAGTGCGGCGCGCCGCTCCTCGGCCGGGAGCCCGCGCAGCTCCGCCAGCAGGTCCCGGTGGACCGGCGCGGCCGGGTCGGGCGCGGCGGCGGGGGCGGCGGCCAGCGCCCGTACGGCCGGCAGGCCGGCCAGCAGCGGACTGGGCCGCAGCGCGGTGAACAGCGGGTGGAACGTGGCCCAGTCGACGTCGGCGACGGTCACGCAGGTGTCCCCGACGGCCAGGGCGTGCCGCAGCCCGGCCATCGCCACGCCGGGCGGCATCACCCGCAGGCCCCGGCGGCGCAGCTGCTCCGGCGCGCCGTCGGTGAACATGCCCGACTCGGTCCACGGCCCCCAGGCCACGGAGGTGGCCGGCAGGCCCCGGGCGCGCCGCCGCTCGGCGAGCGCGTCCAGGTAGGCGTTGCCGGCCGCGTAGGCGCCCTGGCCGCCGCTGCCCCACACGGCCGCGATGGACGAGAACAGCACGAACGCGTCCAGCTCGACGCCGTCGAGCAGCTCGTCGAGCAGCTCGGCGCCGGCCAGCTTCGGGGCGATGACGTACGCCAGGTCCTCCAGCGTGCTGTCGGCCAGCGGCACCACCTCGCTGACGCCGGCGGCGTGCACCACCGCGCGCAGCGGCGGGCCCTCCCGGCGCAGCTCGGCCAGCAGGCCGGTCATCGCGGCGCGGTCGGCGGCGTCGCACCGGGCCACCCGGCACTCGACGCCGAGGGCGTCCAGCTCGGCCAGCAGCTCGGCGGCGCCGGGGGTGTCCGCGCCACGCCGGCTGGTCAGCACGATCCGCTCGGCGCCCGCGCCGGCCACCCAGCGGGCGACGTGCCCGCCCAGCGCCCCGGTACCGCCGGTGATCAGCACGGTGCCGCAGGGCCGCCACGGCGCGGGCTCGGCGGCGGTGACCGCCGGAGCGAGCCGGCGGACGAACACGCCGGACTCACGGACGGCGAACTGGTCCTCCGCGCCGCCACCGGTGAGCACGGCCCCGAGGCGGGCCGCAGTCCAGCTGTCGATGCTGGTAGGCAGGTCGACCAGCCCGGCCCAGCGGCCGGTCTGCTCCAGGGCGGCGACCCGGCCCAGCCCCCACAGCATGGCCTGCCGGGGGTTCTCCGGGGCCTCGTCGCCGACGCCGACCGCGGCCTGGGTGACGCACCACAGCCGGGCCGGGGCGTCGGTGTCGGCCAGCTCCTGGAGCAGCCGCACGGTGGCGGCAAGCCCCCGCGGCAGCGCCGGGTACTCGGCGTGCGGGGCTTCGTCCAGGCCGAGGAAGGACAGGATCGACAGCGGCCCGTCGCCGGCCGCCTCGGCGACCACCTCGGCCAGCCGCGCGGCCAGGTCGTCGGGGTCGAGGGCGGTGTCCACCGGTACCGACGTGACGTCCGCGCCGAGGCTCCAGGTGCACGACTCCAGGGCGAGGTCGTCGGCCCGGTCGGCGGGCAGCAGCACCAGCCAGCGGCCGGTGACCTCCGGCGCGGGCGGCTCGGCCACCGGCTCCCACACCACCCGGTACCGGCTGCCGTCCACCAGGGAACGTTCCCGGCCGCGCCGCCGCCACGCGGACAGCGCCGGCAGCACCGCCCCGAACGGCTGGTCGCGGTGCACGTCCAACTCGCGGACGAGGGTGTCGAAGTCCTCGGCCTCCACCGCCGCCCAGAACCGGCGCTCGACCGCGGTGGCCTCGTCGGGGGCGTCCGCCGTGTTCCACCGGGGCGGCTCCGGCCAGTAGCGCTGCCGCTCGAAGAGGTACGTGGGCAGGTCGACGCGCCGGGCCCCGGTGCCGGCGTACACGGCGGTCCAGTCCGGGGAGACGCCGTGGGTGTGCAGCGCGGCGACGGCCCGCATCAGGGTGGCCGGCTCGGGGCGGTCCCTGCGCAGGGTGGGCACCACCAGCGGGGCCCGGCCGCCGTCGGCGAGGACGGCCTGGGCGAGGGCGGTGAGCACCCCGTCCGGGCCGACTTCGACGTACGCGGTGACGCCCTGCTCCCGCAGCGCCGCGACGGCGTCGGCGAAGCGCACCGCGTCGCGGGCGTGCCGGACCCAGTACGCCGGGGTGCCGATCCGCGCCGCGTCGACCGGCGCCCCGGTGACCGTGGAGACCATCGGAACGGTCGGGGCCTGGTAGCGCAGCCGGGCGGCGACGGCGGCGAAGTCGTCGAGCACCGGGTCCATCAGCGGACTGTGGAACGCGTGGCTGACCGTCAGCCGCTTGACCCGTACGCCTCGGGCGGACCACTCGGCGGCCAGCTCCTCGACGGCGTCGCCGGCCCCGGAGACCACCACGGCGGTCGGGCCGTTGACGGCGGCGACGGAGACCCGGTCGACGCGGTCGCCGAGCGAGGCGGCCACCTCGTCCTCGGCGGCGGCGATGGCGAGCATCGTCCCGCCGTCCGGCAGCGCCTGCATCAGCCGGCCCCGGGCGGCGACCAGCTCGGCGGCGTCGGCCAGGGACAGCACGCCGGCGGCGTGGGCGGCGGCGAACTCGCCGATGGAGTGCCCGGCGACGGCGGCGGGGCGTACGCCCCACGCCTGGAGGAGCCGGTACAGGGCCACCTCGACGGCGAACAGCGCCGGCTGGGTGAACTCGGTGCGGTCCAGCAGCTCCGCGTCGGGGGTACCGGGGTCGGCGAAGAGCACCGGCTTCAGCGGGCGGGGCAGGTGCGGGTCGACGGCGGCGCAGACCTCGTCGAGCGCGGCGGCGAAGACGGGGTACGCCTCGGCCAGCTCGCGGCCCATACCGGCCCGCTGCGCACCCTGCCCGGAGAACAGGTACGCCACCTTCGGCCGGGACGCCACGGCGCCGGTGACCAGCAGCGGCGAGTCGTCGCCGGAGCCGAGAGCACGCAGCCCGTCGCGCAGGGTGTCCGGGTCGGTGGCCAGGACGACGGCCCGGTGCTCCAGGGCGGCCCGGGACACCACCGACGACCAGCCGACGTCGACCGTCGACGGGGCCTGCGGCCCGGTGAGCCGGTCGGCCCACGGGGCGGCCTGGACGGCCAGCGCGGACGCGCTACGCGCCGACAGCAGCACCGGCACGACCGGCAGCCGGCCGTCCTCGCCCGCCGGCGAGACCGGCTCGGGGGACTCCAGGGCCTGCTCCAGGATGACGTGCGCGTTGGTGCCGCTGATCCCGAACGAGGAGACGGCGGCGCGGCGCGGGTGGTCGGTCACCGGCCAGGGCCGGCCCTCGGTGAGCAGTTCGACGGCGCCGACGTTCCAGTCCACCTGGTTGGTCGGCTCGTCCACGTGCAGGGTCCGCGGCAGGTACTCGTGCTGGAGGGCCAGCACCATCTTGATGATGCCCGCGACGCCGGCGGCGGCCTGCGTGTGGCCGATGTTGGACTTGATCGACCCGAGCCAGAGTGGCTGGTCCGCCGGCCGGTCCTGCCCGTACGTGGCGAGCAGCGCCTGCGCCTCGATCGGGTCGCCCAGCCGGGTGCCGGTGCCGTGCGCCTCCACGGCGTCCACGTCGGTGGCGGCGAGGCCGGCGTTGGCCAGGGCCTGCCGGATCACCCGCTGCTGCGACGGACCGTTCGGGGCCGTCAGGCCGTTGCTGGCGCCGTCCTGGTTGACGGCGCTGCCCCGGATCACCGCGAGGACCCGGTGGCCGTTTCGGCGGGCGTCGCTCAGCCGCTCGACCAGCAGCACGCCGAGGCCCTCGCCCCAGCTCGTGCCGTCGGCGGCGGAGGCGAAGGCCTTCACCCGGCTGTCCGGGGCCAGGCCCCGCTGCCGGCTGAAGCCCACGAACACCCCGGGGGTGGCCATCACGGTGACCCCGCCGACCAGGGCGAGGGAGCACTCCGCCTGGCGCAGCGCCTGGCAGGCCCAGTGCAGCGCGACCAGCGACGAGGAGCAGGCGGTGTCCACCGAGACGGCGGGCCCCTCCAGGCCGAGGGTGTACGACACCCGGCCGGAGAGAACGCTGGCGGCGTTGCCGGTCATCAGGTGCCCCTCGGCACCCTCGGCGCTGAACATCAGGTTGCGGTAGTCCTGGTAGTTGGTGCCGACGAAGACGCCCGTGGGGCTGCCGCGCAGCGCCTGCGGGTCGATCCCGGCCCGCTCGATCGCCTCCCAGGACGCCTCCAGCAGCAGCCGCTGCTGCGGGTCCATGGCCAGGGCCTCCCGGGGGCTGATGCCGAAGAACCCGGCGTCGAAGTCGGCGACCCCGGTGACGAACGCGCCCTCCCGGGCGTAGCTGGTGCCCTCGTGCTCGGGGTCGGGGTCGAAGAGCCGGTCGAGCTCCCAGCCCCGGTCGGTGGGGAACTCGCCGATCGCGTCCCCGCCCGCGGCGAGCAGCTGCCACAGCAGCTCCGGGTTGTCCGCCCCGCCGGGGAAGCGACAGCTCATCGACACGATGGCGATCGGTTCGTCGTCGGCTCGGGTGGCGGCCGGGGCCGGGGCGGACGCGGCCGGCGCGACGCCGGTGAGCAGCTCGTCGAGGTGCCCGGCGAGAGCCGTCGGGTTGGGGTAGTCGAAGGCGAGCGTCGTGGGCAGCCGCAGGTCGGTGGCGGTGGCGAGCAGGTTTCGCATGTCCACCGCGGTCAGCGAGTCCAGGCCCAGGTCCCGGAACGGCCGGGTGGCCGGCACGTCGTCCGGCGAGCCGTAGCCGAGGGCGGTCGCCGCGCACTGACGGACCAGTTCCAGCAGCGCCTCGGTGCGCTCCGCCGGGGACAGCCCGCCGAGCCGCCGGGCCAGCGCCGACGATACCTCCGTCTCCTCCTCGGCGGTCTGCTGCGCGAACTGCCGGGCCGCCTCACGCACCTCGGGCAGATCGCCGATCAGCGGGCTGCGCCGGACCAGGGCGAACGCGGGGGCGAACCGGGGCCAGTCGATGTCGGCGATCAGGGTGGTGGCGTCGCCGCGACGCAGCGCCCGCGCGAGCGCCTCGACGGCCAGCTCCGGATCCATGCCGACCATGCCGCCCCGACGCAGCCGCTGCTGCGCCCGCTCGTTGTCGGCGGGCAGGCCCGCGCCGCTCCAGGCGCCCCAGGCGACGGAGAGTGCCGGCAGGCCCTCGGCCCGACGCCGCTCGGCGAGGGCGTCGAGGAAGGCGTTCGCCGCCCCGTACGCGCCCTGCCCGGCGTTACCGGTGGTGCCGGCGACCGAGGAGAACAGCACGAACGCGTCCAGGTCGAGGTCGCGGGTCAGCTCGTCCAGGTGGACGGCGGCGGCGCACTTGGGTGCGGCGACGGTGTGCAGGCGCTGCGGGGTCACCGTGTCCACGATGCTGTCGTCGAGCACGGCGGCGGTGTGCAGCACGGCGGTCACCGGGGCATCGGCGGGCGCGGCGGCCAGCAGGCCGGCGACCTGGTCGCGGTCGGTGACGTCGCAGCGGGCCACCGTGACCCGTACGCCGAGCCCGGTCAGCTCCGCCTCCAGTTCGGCGGCGCCCGGCGCGTCCGGACCGCGCCGGCTGGCCAGCAGGACGTGCTGCGCGCCCGCGCGGGCCGCCCAGCGGGCCATGTGCCCGCCGAGTCCGCCGGTGCCGCCGGTGACGAGCACGGTGCCGCGCATCCGCCAGCCGTCGTCCTCCGTCCCGTCCGTGGACGTGGCCGGCTCGGCGTCGGTGATCCGGGTGAGCCGGCGGACGAAGACGCCCGAGTCACGGACGGCGATCTGGTCCTCGCCGCCGGTGTCGCCGAGCACCGCGCAGAGCCGCGCACCGGTGAAGGCGTCGAGGGTGTCCGGCAGGTCCACGAGACCGGCCCAGCGGTCGGGGTGCTCCAGTGCGACCGCCCGACCGAGGCCCCAGACGGCGGCGGCCGCCGGGTGCGGCGGCGGGTCGCCGGCGCCGACCGTGACGGCCCGCCGGGTCGCGCACCACAGCGGCGCCTCGACGCCGAGCGCGCCGAGCGCCTGCACCAGCAGGACGGTCCCGGTCACGCCGAGCGAGGTCGCGGGGTGCTGCGGATGCGCGCGCTCGTCCAGCCCGAGCAGCGAGAGCACGGCTCCGGGCCCGTCGCCGGCGGGGAACACGGCCCGCAGCCGGTCGGCCAGCTCCGGCTCGTCGCCGGCCGCGTCCACCTCGACGGGTACGACGTCCGCGCCGACGCTCGCGAGCGCGTGGAGCACGTCGGCGACCAGCGGGTCCTCCGCCATGCCGGCGGGAACCGGAACCAGCCAGGCGCCGGTGAGCCGGGTGAGCGGCAGGTCCGACAGGGCCGGCCAGGTGATCCGGTACCGCCACTGGTCGATGTCCGGCGCGGCCGCGGAGTCTCTGGGGAAGACGGGCGGCGCGGGCCAGTACCGGCGGTGGTCGAAGGCGTACGTGGGCAGGTCGACGTTCGCCGTCCTCGCCAGGACCTTCGTCAGGTCGACGGGCAGGCCGATCGCGTGCGCGGTGGCCAGGTTGGTCAGCAACCGCGTCGGATCGTCGTCACCCCGACGCAGGCTGCCCAGCGTGTGCCCGGCGGTGTCGGTGTCGTCCAGGATCGCCGTCACCGGCATCGTCAACACCGGATGCGGGCTGATCTCCACGAACGTCGTGTGACCCGCCGCGACCGCCACCCGCACAGCAGCGTCGAACCGCACCGTCCGCCGCAGGTTCTCGTACCAGTAGTCCGCCGTCATGCTCTCCGGCCGCACCCAGTCGCCGGTCAACGTCGACACCAGACGGATGTGACCCGCCTGCGGGGCGACGTCGGCCAGGTCGGCACGCAACTGCTCAGCGACCTCCTGCACCGCCGGAGAATGCGACGCGTAGTCCACCGGAATCAACCGCGCCCGCACACCCTCGGCCTGACACGCCTCCACCAGGTCCGCCACCGGCTGCGGCGGCCCCGACACCACCACCGTCGACGGGCCGTTCACCGCCGCGACGCCAACACCGGGGAACCCGGCCAGCCGCTCCGCCACCGCCTCGGCGGACAGATCCACCGACGCCATCGTCCCCGTCCCCCGCAGCACCGCCAGAGCCCGCGACCGCAACGCCACCGTCTTGGCGGCGTCCTCGAGGGACAGGATGCCCGCCACGCAGGCCGCGCCGATCTCACCCTGCGAGTGACCGATCGCCACGTCCGGGACCACACCGGCCGCGCGCCAGACGGCGGCCAGGGCCATACCCACCGCCCACAGCACCGGCTGCACGACCTCGACCCGCTCCAACCACGACTCGTCGTCACCCGTCAACACCGACACCAAGTCGACATCGAGGTAGGGCGCGAGCGCGCGCTGGCACTCCGCGAGCCTCGCGTCGAACACCGGCGCACGACCCACCAGACCGGCCGCCATCCGCGCCGACTGCGCCCCCTGACCCGGGAACACGAACACCGGACCCGCACCGGAACCGACCGCCGTACCGGAGACGACGTTGCCCGCCGGAGACCCGGCAGCCAGCGCGTCCAGCCCGGCCAACAACTCCTCCGCACCCGCACCGACCACCACCGCCCGCTGGTCCAACGTCGACCGGCTCGTGACCAGCGACCAGCCGACCGCCGCCACATCGACATCGCCGTGCTCGCGGACATGCGCGGCGAGCCGAGCCGCCTGACCCGCCAGCGCCGCCTTCGACCGCGCCGACACCGGCCAGACGGTCACGTCCGAGGCGATCAGGCCGGGAGCCGGATCGGGCTGGGCCGCGGCCGTTTCCGGCTCGTTCGGCTGCTCGATGATGACGTGGGCGTTGGTGCCGGAGATGCCGAACGAGGAGACGGCTGCCCGGCGCACCCGGCCCGTCTCAGGCCACGGCCGCGCCTCGGTCGTCAGCTCGATGGCGCCCGCCGACCAGTCGACGTGCGGCGACGGCTCGTCCACGTGCAGCGTCGCCGGCACGACCCCGTGCCGCATCGCCAGCACCATCTTGATCACGCTGGCCACGCCCGCGGCGGCCTGCGCGTGCCCGATGTTGGACTTCAACGAGCCGAGGAGCAGCGGCGCGGCGTCCTCCCGGTCCTGCCCGTACGTGGCCAGCAGCGCCTGCGCCTCGATCGGATCCCCGAGCGTGGTGCCGGTGCCGTGCGCCTCCACCACGTCGACGTCGGCCGTGGACAGCCGGGCGCTCGTGAGTGCCTGGCTGATCACCCGCTGCTGGGCGGGGCCGTTCGGGGCGCTCAGGCCGTTGGAGGCGCCGTCCTGGTTCACGGCGGAGCCGCGTACCACGGCGAGGATCCGGTGGCCGTTACGGCGGGCGTCGGACAGCCGCTCGACCAGCAGCCAGCCGACACCCTCGGAGAACCCGGCACCGTCGGCGGCGGCGGCGAAGGACTTGCACCGGCCGTCCGGGGAGAGGGCCCGCTGCCGGCTCGACCCGACGTACAGGCCCGGGGTGGCCATCACGGTCACGCCGCCGGCCAGGGCCAGGTCACACTCCCCCGCCCGCAGCGCCTGCACGGCGAGGTGCAGGGCCACCAGGGACGAGGAGCAGGCCGTGTCGATCGACACCGCCGGCCCCTCCAGCCCGAGCGTGTACGACACGCGACCGGACGCGACGGCCGCCGCGCCCCCGGTCATCGAGTGTCCCTCGTCGCCGTCCGGCGACATCATCAGCAGGGTGGCGTAGTCCTGCCCGTTGGTGCCGACGAACACCCCGGTCCGGCTGCCGCGCAGGGAGGCCGGGTCGATGCCGGCGGCCTCAACCGCCTCCCAGGAGGTCTCCAGCAGCAGCCGCTGCTGGGGGTCCATGGCGAGCGCCTCGCGGGGCGAGATGCCGAAGAAGGCGGCGTCGAAGTCCCCAGCGCCGTCGACGAACCCGCCCTCACGGGCGTACGAGGTGCCCGGGTGGTCGGGGTCGGGGTGGTAGAGCCGCTCCAGGTTCCAGCCCCGGTCCTCGGGGAAGGGCGCCACAGCGTCCCGGCCGTCCCGCAGCAACTCCCACAGGTCGTCGGGGTTGCGCACCCCGCCGGGCAGGCGGCAGCTCATCGCCACGATCGCCACCGGCTCCAGTTCCTGGGACTGCACCTCACTGAGCCGGCGGCGGGTGTCGTGGAGATCAGCCATGACCCGCTTGAGGTAGTCGCGGAGCTTGTCTTCATTGGCCATCGGAGTGCCGCTTCCTGAGCAGGGACGAAGGGGAGCCGGAGCTGGGGTCAGGAGATGCCGAGGTCCTTGTCCACCATGGCGAACAGTTCGTCGTCGGTGGCGTCGTCAAGGTGCCGGCCGATGTCGCTGCCACCGCTCTCCTGGCCGATCCGGGAGAGCATCGCCTGGAGGCGCACGGTGGCCCGCACCCGCGCCGCCTCGTCCCGCGCCACCACGTCGAGACTGTCGGCGATCCGGTCGAGGTCGTCGAGCAGAGCGGTGGGGGTGACCACGTCGTCCTGGGCGACCTCGGCGAACAGGTACTCGGCCAGGGTCGTCGGCGTCGGGTAGTCGAACACCAGGGTGACGGGCAGGCCCACGCCGGTGGCCGTGCCGAGCCGGTTGCGCAGCTCGACCGCGGTGACGGAGTCGAAGCCCAGCTCCCGGAACGCCCGGTGCTCGTCCACCGACTCGGCGGACGGGTAGTTCAGCACGGCGGCGACCTGGCTGCGAACGAGGGCGAGCAGCACGGCGAGCCGGTCGGCCGCGGGGAGCCCGGCGAGGTGATCCTGCAACGAGTCGGGGCTGCCGGCGGCCTCCAGGGTGGCGGTCCGCTCGGCCGTCTGCAGCCGGCGCACGTCCGGCAGGTCGCTGATCAGCGCACCGGGTCGGGTGGCGGTGAAGGCCACGGAGAACCGTTCCCAGGCGATGTCGGCGATGGTGAGGAACGCCTCGCCGTGGTCCACGGCCTGGTGCAGGGCGGCGATCGCCGCCTCGGGGGCCATCTCCGGTACGCCGTGGCGGTGCAGCAGCTCACCGAACGGGCCCTCGGCCATGCCGCCGCCGGCCCAGGCGCCCCACGCGACGGAGGTGCCGGGCAGCCCGAGGCCGCGTCGGTGCTGGGCGAGCGCGTCGAGGAACGCGTTGCTCGGCGCGTAGTTGCCGACGCCCGAGCTGGCCACGCTGCCGGCGAAGGAGGAGAACATGATGAAGGCGGACAGGTCCAGGTCCAGCGTCAGCTCGTGCAGGTTGTACGCGACGTCGACCTTGGCCTGGAGCACCCGTTCGATCTGCTCCAGCCGGATGTCGTTGATCATGGCGTCGTCGAGTACGGCGGAAGCGTGCACGACCGTGGTGAGCGGGTGCTCCGCCGGGATCGCCTCGATCAGCGCGGCGAGCGCGTCCCGGTCCGAGGCGTCGCACTCGGCCACGGTGACCTGAACGCCCAGCCCGGTGATGTCGTCGACGAGTTGCTGCGCGCCGGGGGCGGCCATGCCCCGCCGGCTGACGACGACGATGTTCCGTGCGCCGCAGCGGGCCAGCCACCGGGCGGCGTGCCCGCCCAACGCGCCGGTGCCGCCGGTAACCAGCGCCGTGCCGGACGGCTTCCACGGGTTGGCCGGCTGGCTGTCGCCGAGCGGGACCCGGGTGAGCCGGCGGGCCAGCAGGCCGCCGGGGCGTACCGCGATCTGGTCCTCCTCGCCGGCGGCGGTGAGGGCCGCGACGAGCAGGCCCGCGCTGTGCTCGTCCACGGCCTCGGGCAGGTCCACGAGGCCGCCCCAACGCTGCGGGTGTTCGAGCGCGGCGACCCGACCGAAGCCCCAGACCAGCGACTGGACCGGGGAGCGCAGCAGGTCGGTCAGGCCGACCGAGGCCGCGCCGGAGGTGACGCTCCACATGGGCGCGCGCAGGCCGATGTCGCCGAGGGCCTGGAAGAGCGCGACGGTGGCCGCGAAGCCGCCCGGCACGGACGGGTGCAGCGGGTGGGCCAGCTCGTCGAAGGCGAGCAGCGACACCACGCCGGCGACGTCGACCGTCCCGTCGCCCTGCCCGGGCACGGCGGCGAGCGCCTCCCGCACCAGCTTGGCGAGCAGGTCGCGGCCGGCGTCGGCGGTGGAGACCGGGACGGGGACCAGGGTTGCCCCGGCGTCCGCGAACGCCTCGACGCAGGCGTCCTGCCACGGCTCCACGATGTCGCCGGTCGGCAGCACCACGATCCAGGTGCCCGCCATGCCCCGCTTGTGCACGCCGGTCAGCGGCTTCCAGGTGTCCTGGTAGCGCCAGCTGTCGATGTCGGACTGGCGGCGGCGCTTCCGCCGCCACGAGGTGAGCAGGGGCAGTGCGGGACGCAGCGCGTCGAGGGCCTCGTCCGGGAGGGTGTCCTCCGTGGCGACGGTCTCGGCGAGCGCGGTCAGGTCCCCGCGTTCCACGGCCGCCCAGAAGCTGGCGTCGCCCGGGTCGGCCGCCCCCTGGAGCAGGCTCTCCAGGTCGGGGCCGCCGCTGCCGTCCAGCCACAACCGCTGGTGGTCGAACGCGTACGTGGGCAGCGCCGTCACGTCCGTCTCGGCGAGCACCGCCGTCAGGTCGACGGGCAGGCCGATCGCGTGCGCGGTGGACAGGTTGGTCAGCAGCCGGGTCGGGTCGTCGTCACCCCGACGCAGGCTACCCAGCGTGCACCCGGCCGTGCCGGTGTCGTCCAGGATCGCGGTGATCGGCATGGTCAGCACGGGGTGCGGGGAGATCTCCACGAACGTGCCGTGCCCGGCGCCGATCGCGACCCGCACGGCCGCGTCGAACTGGACCGTCTGCCGCAGGTTGTCGTACCAGTAGTCGGCGGTCATCGACGTCGGGTCCACCCAGTCACCGGTCAACGTCGACACCAGACGGGTGTGACCGGGCTGCGGAGCGACGTCGGCCAGGTCGGCACGCAACTGCTCGGCGACCTCCTGCACCGCCGGCGAGTGCGACGCGTAGTCCACCGGAATCAACCGCGCCCGGATTCCCTCGGCCTGGCAGGACTCCACCAGATCGGCCACCGGCTGCGGCGGCCCCGACACCACCACCGTCGACGGGCCGTTCACCGCCGCGACACCAACGCCGGGGAACCCGGCCAGCCGCTCCGCCACCGCCTCGGCGGACAGGTCCACCGACGCCATCGTCCCCGTCCCCCGCAGCACCGCCAGAGCCCGCGA
>NZ_JBIDDG010000056.1:0-19879 GCF_043205005.1 Micromonospora sp. NPDC047620
TCCGCGCATCCGGTGTTGACGATGCCGGTGACGGCGATCCTGGACGACACGGGCAGCTCGGGGCACACGCTGGGTAGCCTGCGGCGGGGTGACGACGACCCGACCCGGCTGCTGACGAACCTGGCCACCGCGCACGCGATCGGCCTGCCCGTCGACCTGACGAAGGTCCTCACGCCCGCACCGACCGTCGACCTGCCCACGTACCCGTTCGGGCGGGACCGGTACTGGCTGGCACGCGGCGGCGCCAGCCGGGCCGGGCTGCCCTCGGCCGGCCTCGACGCGGTGGACCACCCGCTGCTCAGCGCGGCGGCCGACCTGCCCGGCGACGAGGGCCTGCTGCTCACCGGTCGGATCTCGCTGGCCACCCACCCGTGGCTGGCCGACCACGCCGTGCTCGGCACGGCCCTGCTGCCCGGCACGGCCATGGTGGAGCTGGCGTCGTCCAGCGGCCGCGTCGTCGACACCGCGCACGTGGCGGAGCTGGTCCTGGAGGCGCCCCTCGTCGTCCCCCGGACCGGCGGCGTGGACCTGCGGGTCCGCGTCGGCCCTGCCGACGCCGACGGCTGCCGCCCGGTCGCCATCCACTCGTACGTCGACGACGGCACCGACCGGCCGGAGAAGGCCCGGCAGTGGCAGCGGCACGCCAGGGGCCTGCTCGCCCCCACCCGGGCGGTGACGGTGGCCCCGGCCGGCGCCTGGCCGCCCGCCGACGCCGAACCGATCGCGCTGGACGCCCTCTACCCGCACCTCGCCGAGCAGGGCTACCACTACGGCCCGGTCTTCCAGGCCCTGCGCGCGGCCTGGCGCAGCGGCGGTGACATCCTCGCCGAGGTGGCGCTGGACGCCGACGCGGCCACCGACAGCGCCGCCTTCTCGGTGCACCCGGTGCTGCTCGACGCCGCTCTGCACGCCATCGGCGCCAGCGCCCTCGGCCGCGTCGACACCGAGGCGCAGCCGAGCGCGGCGCAGACCGGGCTGCCGTTCTCCTGGACGGACGTCGCGATCCAGCCCACCCGGGCCCGTGAGCTGCGGGTCCGGCTCACCGTCACCGAGGCGTCGGTGGCGGCGACCGTCACGGACACCTCCGGCGTGCCCGTCGCGTCCCTCGACTCCCTCGTCCTGCGGCCGGTCAGCACCGACCAGCTCGACGCGGCCCGCCGGGCGGCGAACCGGTCGCTGCACCGGCTCGACTGGATCGCCCCTGAGCCCGGGACGGCCCGGCCCGCCCGGATCGCCGTGCTCGGCGACGCCGACGGTTGGCCGGGCACGGAGGCGTACCGGGACCTCGACGAGCTGGTCGAGGCCGTGACCCGCGGGGCGGCCGTGCCCGACGCGGTGCTCGCCACCCGCGTGGGGAAGCGTGCCGACGAGCCGAGCCCGGCCCGGGCCGCGCACCTGGTCAGCCACGAGACGCTGGCGCTGGCGCAGGACTGGCTCACCCGGGAGCCGCTGGCGGACGCCCCGCTCGTCGTCGTCACCCGGGGCGCGGTCTGCGTCGACGGCGACGAGCGGCCCGCCGACCTGCCGGCGGCCACGGTGTGGGGGCTGGTGCGCTCCGCCCAGTCGGAGAACCCGGGCCGGTTCGTGCTGCTCGACCTCGACGACGACCCCCGCTCGGCGGTGGCCCTGCCGGCGGCGCTGGCCACCGGCGAGCCGCAGCTCGCCGTCCGGGCCGGCCAGCTCCGGGTGCCCCGGCTGACCCGGCTCGGCCCGGCGCCGCAGGACCGGCCGGCGCCGGACCTGTCCGCCGGCACCGTCCTGGTCACCGGCGCCTTCGGTGTGATCGGCCGGCTGGTCGCCCGGCACCTCGTCACCCGGCACGCGGTGCCCCGGCTGCTGCTGGTCAGCCGCAGCGGCCTCGGCGCCCCGGGCGCGGCGGAGCTCGTCGAGGAGCTGACCGGGCTCGGCGCCACCGCCCAGGTCGTCGCCGCCGACGTCACCGACCGGGACGCCCTCGCCGTGCTGCTCGACGAGATCCCCGCCGACCGACCGCTGGTCGGCGTCGTGCACGCCGCCGGGATCCTCGACGACGGGGTGCTGCCGGCACTCACCCCGGCCCGGTTCGACACCGTCCTCGGGCCGAAGGTGGACGCCGCCTGGCACCTGCACGAGCTGACCGAGAAGCTGGACCTGGCCGCGTTCGTGCTCTTCTCCTCCGCAGCCGGGCTGTTCGGCGGTCCCGGCCAGGCCAACCACGCCGCCGCGAACGCCTTCCTCGACGCCCTCGCCCACCACCGCCGGGCGAGCGGGCAGGCCGTCACCTCGATGGCGTGGGGACCGTGGGCCAACCCCGACGAGCCCGGCGGGCCGCAGGGGCACGTGGACGAGGAGCGGATGAGCCGCGCCGGCTTCCACCCCCTCGACGCGGACGAGGGCATGGAGCTGTTCAGCGAGGGACTGCGCCTCGGCGACGCGGTGGTCGTACCGGTGAGCCTGGACCACGGGGTGTTCGGCCGGCTCGGCCCGGCGCTGCCCCGGCTGCTGCACGGCCTGGTCCGCCCGACCGTCGGGGCACCGGCGGCGGCGACGTCGGCAGCGGACGCGGCGGCGGCGCTGGCGGACACCCTCGCCGCCACCCCCGAGGGGGAGCGGGACCGGGTGCTGTCCGACCTGGTCCGCACCCACGCGGCCGCGGTGCTCGGCTACTCCTCGATGCGCGACATCGACGAGGAGAAGGGCTTCGTCGAACTGGGCTTCGACTCGCTGACCGCGGTGGAGTTCCGCAACCGGCTCAGTGTCGCCACCGGGCTGCGCCTGCCGTCCACCCTGATCTACGACCGGCCGACCACCGCGGCCATCGTCGCCCACCTGCGCGGGTCGCTGCTCGCCGAGCGGACCACCTCCGCGCTGTCGGTGCTCGGCGAGCTGAACAAGCTGGAGACCACCATGCGCGCGGTCGCCGCCGACGACACCGATCGGACCGCCGTCGCCGCCCGGCTGCGCGAGCTGCTCTCGCTCTGGACGTACGCCGAGGCCGACGTCGACGACGCCGCCGCGGGCGACGGCAACCTCAGCTCCGCCAGCGCGGAGGAGCTGTTCAGCCTCCTCGACGACGAGCTCGGCACGGCCTGAGCGCATGTCCCGGACCTCTGACCCCGATACGGAGTGGCCCGATGCCCACTGAGGAAGAGTTCCTCGACTACCTCCGGCGTGCCACGGCCGACCTGCGCGAGGCACGGCGGCGCGTGCGCGAGGTGGAGGCGAAGGACCGCGAGCCGATGGCCATCGTCGGCATGGCCTGCCGCTACCCGGGCGGCGTCACGAGCCCGGACGAGCTGTGGCGACTGGTCGCCGACGGCCGGGACGGGGTGGGGGACTTCCCGACCGACCGGGGCTGGGACCTGGAGCGGCTGTTCCACGTCGACCCGGACAACCCGGGCACCTCGTACACCGACAGGGGCGGCTTCCTCTACGAGGCCACCGAGTTCGACCCGGCCTTCTTCGGCATCTCGCCCCGTGAGGCCCTGGCCATGGACCCGCAGCAGCGGCTGCTGCTGGAGAGCTCCTGGGAGGCGTTCGAGTCCGCCGGCCTGGACCCGCAGCGGCTGCGCGGCAGCCGCACCGGGGTGTTCGCCGGGGTGATGTACCACGACTACGCCTCCCGGGTGGTGGACCTGCCCGACGGCGTGGAGGGCTACCTGGGCACCGGCAACTCCGGGAGCGTGGTGTCCGGCCGGGTGGCGTACACGTACGGCCTCGAAGGGCCGGCCGTCACCGTCGACACCGCCTGCTCGTCGTCGCTGGTCGCCGTGCACCTGGCCGTGCAGGCGCTGCGTCAGCGCGACTGCGACCTCGCCCTGGCCGGCGGCGTGACCGTGCTGTCCACCCCCGGCGTCTTCGCCGAGTTCTCCCGGCAGCGCGGGCTCTCCGGCGACGGGCGGTGCAAGTCGTTCGCCGCCGCCGCCGACGGCACCGGCTGGGCCGAGGGCGTCGGCGTGCTGCTGCTCCAGCGGCTGTCGGACGCGCAACGCGACGGCCGGCGGATCTACGCGGTGATCCGGGGCAGCGCCGTCAACCAGGACGGGGCGAGCAGCGGCCTGACCACCCCGAACGGCCCCAGCCAGGAGCGGGTCATCCGGCAGGCCCTGGCAAACGCCCGGCTCTCCCCGGCCGACGTGGACGTGGTCGAGGCGCACGGTACGGGCACCACCCTGGGCGACCCGATCGAGGCGCAGGCGCTGCTGGCCACGTACGGGCAGGACCGCGCCGACGGGGAGCCGATGTGGCTCGGCTCGGTGAAGTCCAACCTCGGTCACACCCAGGCCGCGGCCGGGGCCGCCGGCATCATCAAGATGGTCATGGCGATGCGGCACGGCGTCCTGCCGCGCACCCTGCACGTCGACGAGCCCACCCCGCACGTCGACTGGTCGGCCGGCGCCGTCGAGCTGCTGACCGAGGCCCGGCCCTGGCCGGAGAAGCAGCGGGCGCGGCGGGCGGGCGTGTCGTCGTTCGGCGTCAGCGGCACCAACGCCCACGTCATCGTCGAACAGGCCCCCGCCGCCGAGGAGCCGGCGCCGGCGGGGCAGGCGGCGCCGCCGCCGCTGGTCCCGGTGCTCCTGTCCGCGCGCAGCCCCCGGTCCCTCGCCGCGCAGGCCCGCCGCTGGGCCGACCACCTCGCCACCGACTCCTCGGCCCGGCCCGTCGACGTCGCCGCGTCCTCGCTCAGCCGGGCCGGGCTCGACCGGCGGGCCGTCGTGCTCGCCGCCGACCGCGCCGACCTGCTCGCCGGACTGTGTGCCCTCGCCGACGGCGAGCCGGCACCCTCGGTGATCACCGGCGCGGCCACCTCCCGTGGCCGGGTCGCGTTCCTCTTCTCCGGCCAGGGCGCCCAGCGGGCCGGCATGGGCCGGCAGCTCGCCGAGGCGTACCCGGTCTTCGCCGCCGCACTCGACGAGGTCTGCGCCCAGCTCGACCCGCACCTGCCGCGGCCGCTGCGGGAGGTGATGTTCGCCGAGGACGGCACCGCGGACGCGGAGCTGCTGCACCAGACGGTGTTCACCCAGGCCGGCCTGTTCGCCGTCGAGGTGGCCCTGGCCCGCCTCGCCGGGTCGTTCGGCGTCGTTCCCGACTTCCTGGTCGGCCACTCGATCGGCGAACTGGCCGCCGCACACGTCGCCGGGGTGCTCTCCCTCGCGGACGCGGCCGCGCTGGTCGCCGCCCGGGGCCGGCTCATGCAGGCCCTGCCGGCCGGCGGGGCGATGCTCGCCGTCGCCGCCGACGAGGCGTCGGTGGCCCAGTCGCTGTCCGGCGTGACCGGCCGCGTCGACATCGCCGCCGTCAACGGGCCCACCTCCGTCGTCGTCTCCGGCGACGCGCAGACCATCGACGAGCTGGCCGCCCTCTGGGCCGACCGCGGTACGCCCACCCACCGGCTGCGGGTCAGCCACGCCTTCCACAGCGCGCTGATGGAGCCCATGCTCGCCGAGTTCGCGGCGGTCGCCGAGGGCCTGACGTTCCGCCCGCCCACCGTGCCGATCGTGTCGAACGTGACCGGCCGGATCGCCGAGCCGGAGCAGCTGTGCAGCCCGGGCTACTGGGTGCGGCACGTCCGGGAGGCCGTGCGCTTCGCCGACACCGTCCAGCGGCTCGCCGAGGCCGGCGTCGGCACGTACGTCGAGCTGGGGCCCAGCGGAGTGCTCACGGCCATGGCCCAGAGCTGCCTCACCGACCCGGCGGCGGTGCTGGTGCCGCTGGTCCGCAAGGACCGGCCGGAGCCCCGCGCCGTGCTGGAGGGGCTTGCCCGGCTGCACGCCGACGGCCTCGCCGTCGACTGGGACGCGCTGCTCGCCGACACCGGCGCCCGCCGGGTGGACCTGCCCACGTACGCGTTCGAGCACGAGCGGTACTGGCTGGAGCCGGTCGGCCGGCTCGCCGACGTCTCCGGCGCCGGACTCGGCGCGGCCGGGCACCCGCTGCTCGGCGCGGCGGTCTCCGTCGCCGGCGAGGACATGGTGCTGCTCACCGGCCGGCTGTCGCTGGCCACCCACCCGTGGCTGGCCGACCACGCGGTCTCCGGCGTCGTGGTGGTGCCCGGCACGGCGCTGGTCGAGCTGGTGGTGCGGGCCGGCGACGAGATCGGCGCCTCCCGCGTACGGGAGTTGACCGTCGCCGCGCCGCTGACGCTGCCCCCGACCGGGGGGATGCGGGTGCAGGTGCGCGTCGGCCCGGCCGACGACGCCGGCGCCCGAGCGGTGACCGTGCACGCCCAGTCCGAGGAGGACCCGGACGCCGGCTGGGTGCGGCACGCCGAGGGCGTACTGGAACCCGCCGCCGCCGAGGAACCCGGCCTGGGGGCGTGGCCGCCCGCCGCCGCGAGCGAGGTGCGGCTCGACGACTGGTACGACGCGCTGGCCGGGCGTGGCCTCGCGTACGGGCCGGCGTTCCGGGGCCTGCGCCGGCTGTGGACCGGCGACGGCGAGGTGTACGCCGAGGTGGCCCTGCCGGAGGACGTGGCGGACGCCGCCGGCGCCTTCGGGGTGCACCCGGCGCTGCTGGACGCCGCCCTGCACCCCGTCGGGCTGCTGCTCGCCGGTGCGGGCGACGGCCCCCGGGTGCCGTTCGCGTTCGAGGGCGTCCAGGTGCACGCGTCCGGCGCGTCGGCGCTGCGGGTGCGGCTGTCCCGCGACGGCTCGACGGTGCGACTGGTCGCCGCCGACGCCACGGGCGCGCCGGTCGTGTCGGTGGACTCCCTGGTCCTGCGGGAGATGACCGGCGTGACCGCCCCGGGCGCGGCGGCCCGGTCGATGTTCGAGGTGGTCTGGCAGGCCGAGGAGGTCACGGCGGTCGAGGACCTGTCCGGCTGGGCGTTGCTCGCCGGCCCGGACCAGCCGAACCACGCCGGCCTGCCCGCGTTCGCCGACGTGGCGGCGGTGCTGGCCGCCGCGGCCGGAACGGGTGCGGAACCGCCGCGGATCCTCGTGCTGCCGGTGCCCACCCCGTCCGGCACGGACGTGCCAGGGTTGGTCCGGGCGGTGGCCACGGACGTGCTCGGGGTGGTGCAGGCGTGGCTCGCCGCCGACGCCCTGGCCGACTCCCGACTGGTGGTGCTGACCCGGGGCGCCGTGGCGGCCCGCGACGTCGACCAGGTCGCCGACCTGCCCGGCGCCGCCGTGTGGGGCCTGCTCCGCTCGGCGCAGTCCGAGCACCCGGAGCGCCTGGTGCTGGCCGACCTCGACCGGGACCCGGACGCCGCCACCCTCGCCGTGCTGGCCGGCGTCGCCGACGACCTGCCCGCCACCGGCGGGCAGGTGGCGCTGCGTGCCGACGCGGTCCTGACCCCCCGCCTCGCCCGCGCCACGCTCCCCACCGAGGGGGACACGCCGGCCCTCGGCGACGGCACGGTCCTAGTCACCGGCGGCACGGGGGCGCTGGCGGCCGTCGTGGCGGAGCACCTGGTCACGGCCTACGGGGCGCGGTCGCTGCTGCTGGTGTCCCGGCGGGGCCCGGCCGCCCCCGGCGCGGAGGCGCTGACGGAGCGGCTCACCGGCCTCGGTGCCCGGGTCGACGTCGTCGCCGCCGACGTCACCGACCGCGACCAGGTGGCGGCGCTCGTCGCCGGCGTCAGCGGCCGGCTGGCCGGTGTGGTGCACACCGCAGGCGTGCTCGACGACGGCGTGGTCTCGGCGATCAGCCCGGAGCGGCTGGCCGGCGTGCTGGCCCCGAAGGCCGCCGCCGGCTGGTGGCTGCACGAGGCGACGCTCGGCCTGGACCTGGACCTGTTCGTGCTGTTCTCCTCCGCGGCGGGCGTGCTGGGCTCCCCGGGACAGGCCGCGTACGCGGCGGGGAACGCGTTCCTCGACGCGCTGGCGGTGCACCGCCGGCAGGCCGGCCTGCCGGGGGTCAGCCTGGCGTGGGGCATGTGGGACACCGCCGGCATGGCCGCGTCGGTGAGCGACGCCGACCGCGCCCGGTCGACCCGGGCCGGCATCACCGGGATGGGCACCGACACGGGCCTGGAGCTGTTCGACGCCGCCCTGGTCGCGGACCGGCCCGTGCTCGTACCGGCCGTCATCGACGTGGCGGCGATGCGGGCGCAGGTCGTCGCCGGCCGGGTGCCGTCGCTGCTGCGGGTGCTGCTGGGCGGGGTCAACGCCCGCCGGCAGGCGGGCCGGGGCAACTGGGCCGACCGGCTGGCCGGACTGGACCCGCAGGAGGCCCGCGAGCAGGTCGACGCCCTCGTCCGCGGCCTGGTCGCCCAGGTCCTCGGGCACGGCGCCGCCGAGGCGGTGCCGGGGGACCGGGCGTTCCGGGAACTGGGCTTCGACTCGCTGACCGCGGTGGACCTGCGCAACCGGATCAACGCGGCGACGGGGCTGCGGCTGCCGTCGACGCTGGTGTTCGACTACCCGACCGCGCGGATCCTCGCCGGCCAGGTCTACGCCGAGCTGGCCGGCGGCCGGGCGGCCACGGTCCCAGCCGCCGAGGCGGCCACGGGCACCGGCCTCGGCGAGCCCATCGCGATCGTCGGCATGGCCTGCCGCTACCCCGGCGGGGTCGACAGCCCCGACCAGCTGTGGGAGTTGCTGGCCACGGCCGGGGACGGGATCGGCGAGTTCCCGGCCGACCGGGGGTGGGACCTGGACTCACTGTTCGACCCGGACCCGAACAGCAGCGGCACGTCGTACACCCGGCAGGGCGGATTCCTGTACGGGGCCGCCGAGTTCGACCCGGGCTTCTTCGGGATCTCGCCGCGGGAGGCGCTGGCGATGGACCCGCAGCAGCGGCTGCTGCTGGAGACCTCGTGGGAGGCGTTCGAGTCGGGGGGCCTCGACCCGCACCGGCTTCGGGGCAGCCGGACGGGCGTGTTCGCGGGCGTCATGTACCACGACTACGCGTCCCGTCTGATGGACCTACCCGCCGAGGTGGAGGGCTACATCGGCACCGGAACCTCCGGCAGCGTGCTGTCCGGCCGGGTGGCGTACACGTTCGGGCTGGAAGGGCCGGCGGTCACGGTCGACACCGCCTGCTCGTCGTCGCTGGTCGCGCTGCACCTCGCGGCGCAGGCGCTGCGGTCGGGGGAGTGTGACCTGGCCCTCGCGGGCGGCGTGACCGTGATGGCCACCCCGGGCACGTTCATCGAGTTCTCGCGGCAGCGCGCGCTGTCGCAGGACGGGCGGTGCAAGTCGTTCGCCGCCGCCGCCGACGGCACCGGCTGGGCGGAGGGCGCGGGCGTACTGCTCGTGCAGCGGCTCTCCGACGCCCAGCGGGAAGGCCAGCGCATCCTGGCGGTCGTGCGCGGCACCGCCGTGAACCAGGACGGCGCGTCCAACGGGTTGACCGCCCCGAACGGGCCGTCGCAGCAGCGGGTGATCCGGCAGGCGCTGGCCAACGCGCGCCTGACCACGGTCGACGTCGACGCCGTGGAGGCGCACGGCACCGGCACCACGCTGGGCGACCCGATCGAGGCGCAGGCGCTGCTGGCGACGTACGGCCAGGACCGGCCCGCCGAGCGGCCGTTGCTGCTGGGGTCGGTCAAGTCGAACATCGGGCACACGCAGGCCGCCGCCGGCGTGGCCGGTGTGATCAAGATGGTCCTCGCGATGCGGCACGGGATCGTCCCGCCGACGTTGCACGTGGACGAGCCGTCCCCACACATCGACTGGGCGGCCGGGGCCGTCGCGCTCGCCACCGAGGCGACCCCGTGGCCGGCCGTCGACCGGCCGCGCCGGGCCGCCGTGTCGTCCTTCGGCATCTCCGGCACCAACGCCCACGTGGTGTTGGAGCAGGCCCCCGAGCCCACGGTCGTGGCGGAGTCCCAGCCCGGCCCCGCCGCCGACGCCGGGCTCGTCCCGCTCGTGCTGTCCGCCGCGGACCGGACCGCCCTGCGGGAGCAGGCCGTCCGGTTGCGGTCGCACCTCGCCGCGCACCCCGAGATCCAGCCGGACGAGGTGGCGTACGCCCTGGCGACCACGCGGGCGTCGTTCCCGCACCGGGCCGTGGTGCTCGGCCGGCACCAGGCCGAGCTGACCCGGGGCCTCACCGCGCTCGCCGACGGCCAGGCCGTCCCCGCCGTGGTGACCGGTACGGCCCTGCGCGACACCGCCCCCGTCTTCGTCTTCTCCGGCCACGGCTCGCCGTGGCCCGGCATGGCGGTGGAGTTGCTGGACAGCTCCCCGGTCTACGCCGCGTCGATGGCCGAGTGCGAGGCCGTCCTCGCGCCCTGGGTCGACTGGTCGCTGACCGACGTGCTGCGCGGCGCCGAGGGCGCCCCGCCGCTGGCCGCGTCCGGCGTGCTGGAGCCTGCCCTCTGGGCGGTGACGGTCTCCCTGGCCCGGCTGTGGCGCTCGCTCGGCGTACGGCCGGCCGCGGTGGTCGGGCACTCCCAGGGGGAGATCGCCGCCGCCTGCGTGGCCGGCGCCCTCTCCCTGGAGGACGCCGCCCGGATCGTGGCCCTGCGCAGCCAGGCGCTGGTCGACCACGCCGGCGAGGGCGGGACGGTCGACGCCTTCCACGTCGAGGGCGCCCTCCACTCCACGCAGATCGAGGCTGTCGCCGACCGGTTCCTGAGCGCCCTCGACGGGATCACCGCCCGCCCCGCCGAGTTGCCCTTCTACTCCGCGCTGACCGGCCGGCAGACCGACACCACCACCCTCGACGCCCACTACTGGCACCGCAACCTGCGGGAGACGGTGGACGTCGAGCGGGCCGTACGCAGTCTGCTCGCCGACGGCCACCAGGTCTTCCTGGAGGTCGGCCCGCACCCGGTGCTCAGCTCCGGGATGCGGGAGACGATCGACGCCGGCGAGCACGAGGCGGCCGTGGTGGAGACCCTGCGCCACGGCGAGGGCGGTTGGCCCCGGATGCTCACCGCCCTCGCCGAACTGCACGTACGCGGCGTCGACGCCGACTGGAACGCCGTCTGCGGCGTGCGTACCGGACCGGCCGTGCCGCTGCCGACGTACGCCTTCCACCGGCAGCGGTACTGGCCCGAGGCGCCGCTGCGCACCGGCCCGGCGTCCACGGTGGAGGACCCGGCCGAGCGCCAGTTCTGGGACGCCGTGGAGCGGGCCGACGCGGACGCCCTCGCCGCCGCCATGCGCATCGACGGGACCGCGGCGCGGACGCTCGGCGAGGCGCTGCCGGTGCTCTCCGGGTGGCGGCAGCGGCGCCGCGACGAGTCCACGGTGGACGCCTGGCGCTACCGGGTGCACTGGAAGCCCCGCACCGCCGCGTCCTCGGCCCGGCTGGGCGGGACCTGGCTGCTCGTGGCGCCCGCCGCGTACGCCGGCCACCCGCTGGTCGGGCAGGTCGCCCAGGCCCTCGGCGAGGCCGGGGCCGACGTCGTCCCGGTGACCGCCGCCGACCCGGACCGCGCGGCGCTGGCCGGGCAGCTCGCCCACCTCGCCACCGACGCCGTCACCGGCGTGCTCTCCCTGCTCGCCCTCGACGAGACCGGCCACCCGGACCGCCCGGTGGTGCCCGCCGGGCTGGCCGGCACGCTCGCCCTGGTGCAGGCCCTCGGCGACCTCGGGATCACCGCCCCGCTGTGGTGCGCCACCAGCGGAGCCGTCTCCACCGGTCGCGCCGACCCGCTCGACCACCCCCGGCAGGCCCCGGTCTGGGGCCTCGGCCGCGTGGCCGCCCTGGAACACCCCGAGCGATGGGGCGGCCTGGTCGACCTGCCGGCCGCCCTGGACCGCAGCTCGCGGGGCCGGCTCGGCGCCGTCCTCGCCGGGGTCGGGCACGAGGACCAGATCGCTGTCCGCCCCTCCGGCCTGTTCGCCCGCCGGCTCGTCCGCGCCGGCACGGACACCCCGCCGGCGGTCACCGGCTGGCGGCCCGCCGGCACCGTCCTGGTCACCGGCGGCCTCGGCTCGCTCGGCGCGCACGTGGCCCGCTGGCTTGCCCGCAGCGGCGCGTCCCACCTGGTGCTGACCAGCCGGCAGGGCCCGGCGGCGGCCGGTGCGGCCGAGCTGGAGGCGGAGCTGACCGCGCTCGGCGCGACCGTCACGGTGGCGGCCTGCGACGTGGCCGACCTCGACTCGCTGCGGGGCCTCGTCGACCGGCTCGCCGGGCAGGGCGTCCGGATCGACGCGGTCTTCCACGCCGCCGGGGTCGCCCTCGCGGGCCCGCTCGCCGGCACCGACCTGGCCGATCTCGCCGACGGCCTGCACGCGAAGGTTGCCGGCGCGGTCAACCTCGACGAGACCTTCGGCGGCGACCTGGGCGCGTTCGTCCTGTTCTCCTCCGGGGCGGGCGTCTGGGGCGGCGGCCTGCAGGGCAGCTACGCCGCCGGCAACGCGTTCCTCGACGCGCTCGCCGAGGACCGGCGTCGCCGGGGCCTCGCGGCCACCGCCGTGGCCTGGGGCGCCTGGGACGGCGGCGGCATGGTGGAGACCGAGGGCGCCGCCGACCACATGTTCCGCTCCGGCGTCCGGCCGATGCGCCCCGAACTGGCCGTCGCCGTGCTCGCCCAGGCCCTCGCCCACGGCGAGGCGACCCTCACCGTGGCCGACATCGCCTGGGACCGGTTCCACCAGACCTACGCGATGGCCCGCCCCCGGCCGCTGATCGAGGACGTTCCCGAGGTCGCCCGGATCATCGCCGCCGCCCGTGCCCGCGACCACGACGAGCCGGCCGAGGCGTCCCCCCTGCGCGGCCGGCTCGCCGGCCTGGCCGAGCCGGAGCGCCGCCGTACGCTGCTGGAGCTGGTCCGGATGCACGCCGCGGCGGTGCTCGGTCACGCCTCCGCCGAGGCGATCGGCGTGGACCGGCCGTTCCGCGAGATCGGCTTCGACTCGCTCAGCGCAGTGGAGATGCGCAACCGGCTGGGCGAGGCGGTCGGGCTGCGGCTGCCCGCCACGCTGGTCTTCGACCGGCCAAACCCGTCCCTGCTTGCCGGCTGGCTGGCCGACCGGATCCTCGGCGTGACCGACGAGACGGCCGCCCCCACGCAGGCCGTCGCCGCGCTGGACGAGCCGATCGCCATCGTCGCCATGAGCTGCCGCTACCCAGGAGGGGTGGCGAGCCCCGAGGATCTGTGGCGGCTGGTGGCCGAGGGCCGCGACGCCATCGCCCCGTTCCCCGCCGACCGGGGCTGGGACCTCGAAGCCATCTACGCCCCCGACCCCGACACCCCAGGCACCTCGTACGTCCGCGAGGGCGGCTTCGTCGCCGATGTCGGCGGCTTCGACCCGGGCCTGTTCGGCGTCTCGCCCCGCGAGGCCCTGGTGATGGACCCGCAGCAGCGGCTGCTGCTGGAGACCGGGTGGGAGCTGTTCGAGCGCGCCGGCATCGCCCCCGCGGACATGCGGGAGACCAGCACCGGCGTCTTCGTCGGCACCAACGGGCAGGACTACGCCACCCTGCTGATGGCCGCGCGGGCCGAGACCGAGGGCTTCCAGGCGACGGGCAACACCGCGGCGGTCGTCTCCGGCCGGCTGTCCTACACGTTCGGCCTGCAGGGCCCCGCGGTCACCGTGGACACGGCGTGCTCGTCGTCGCTGGTCGCGCTGCATCTGGCCGCGCAGGCGCTGCGTTCCGGCGAGTGTGATCTCGCGCTGGCCGGCGGTGTCACGGTGATGTCGACGCCGGGCGCGTTCCTGGAGTTCTCCCGGCAGCGCGGTCTCGCCGCCGACGGGCGGGTCAAGGCGTTCGCGGCCGGCGCGGACGGCACCGGCTGGGGCGAGGGCGTCGGCCTGCTGCTCCTGCAACGTCTCTCCGACGCCCGGCGCGACGGCCGGCGCGTGCTCGCCGTGGTGCGCGGCTCCGCGACCAACCAGGACGGCGCTTCCAACGGCCTCACCGCCCCGAACGGGCCCGCCCAGCAGCGGGTCATCCGGCAGGCCCTGGCCAACGCCCGGCTCTCCCCGGCCGACGTGGACGTCGTCGACGGCCACGGCACCGGCACCCGCCTCGGCGACCCGATCGAGGCGCAGGCCCTGCTCGCCACGTACGGGCAGGACCGGCCCACCGACCGGCCGCTGTGGCTCGGGTCGATCAAGTCGAACATCGGCCACACCCAGGCGGCGGCGGGCGTCGCCGGCGTGATCAAGATGGTGCTGGCGATGCGGCACGACCTGCTGCCGCCCACCCTGCACGTCGACGAGCCCACCCCGCAGGTCGACTGGTCCGAAGGCGCGGTCGCGCTGCTCGCCGAGCCTCAGCCGTGGCCGGTCGTGGACCGGCCGCGCCGGGCCGCGGTGTCGTCGTTCGGGGTCAGCGGCACCAACGCCCACGTCATCCTCGAACAGGCCCCGCCGGCCGAGGACGACGCGCGGCAGACGGACGACGCGCCACGGACCGACGCCGCGCGGCCCCCGGCGCCGCCGCTGCTGCCCTGGGCGGTCTCCGGCGCCGACGAGGACGCGCTGCGCGCCCAGGCGGCCCGGCTCGCCGAGTGGGCGTCCACCGAGCCCGCCGCCGACGCGGCCGTCGCCCGGGCCCTGGCCACCGGCCGGTCCCACCTGCGGCACCGCGCGGTGCTCCTCGCGGCCGACCGGGACGCGTACGTGGCCGGGCTGCGGGCGCTCGCCGCCGGGCAGACCCACCCGAGCCTCACCCGGGACGTCGCCGCGTCCGGCGGCACCGTCGCCGTGCTCTTCTCCGGGCAGGGCGCGCAGCACGCGGGAATGGGCCGGGAGCTGTACGAGACGTTCCCCGCCTTCGCCGAGGCACTCGACGAGGTCTGTCAGCACCTCGACGCCCACCTGCCCCGGCCGCTCAAGACGGTGCTGTTCGCCGCCGACGGCAGCGCCGAGGCCGCGCTGCTGGACCAGACCGTCTTCACCCAGGCCGGGCTGTTCGCCGTCGAGGTGGCCCTGCACCGGCTGCTGGCGGGCTGGGGCGTCCGCCCCGACCTGGTCGCCGGGCACTCCGTCGGCGAGATCGCCGCCGCGCACGTGGCCGGGGTGCTCACCCTGCCGGACGCCTGCGCCCTGGTGGGCCACCGGGGCCGGCTCATGCAGGCCCTCCCGGCCGGCGGCGGGATGCTCGCCGTCGCCGCCGGCGAGGCCGAGGTCACCGACACCCTCGCGCCGTACGTCGACCGGGTCGCCGTCGCCGCCGTCAACGGCCCGGCCGCCGTGGTGGTCTCGGGCGACGGCGACGCGCTCACCGAGCTGGCCGAGCACTTCACCGCGCTCGGCGTACGCGTCAAGCGGCTCAACGTCAGTCACGCGTTCCACAGCCCGCTGATGGAGCCGATGCTGGCCGAGTTCGCCGCCGTCGCCGCCACCTGCGACTACGCCCCGCCGACCGTGCCGCTGGTGTCCAACCTGACCGGCCGGGTCGCCGACCCTGAGCTGGTCTGCACCCCGGACTACTGGGTGCGGCACGTGCGGGAGGCGGTCCGGTTCGCCGACACAGTCACCCACCTGCGCGACCTCGGGGTGGGCACCCTGCTGGAGGTCGGCCCCGACACCGTGCTCACCGCCCTGGCCGCCGACGCGCTGCCCGACGACGGCCCGCTCGTCACCGGGACGCAGCGCCGAGGCCGGGGAGAGGTGGCCGCCCTGCTCGGCGCGCTGGCCCGGCTGCACTGCCACGGCGTACGCGTCGACTGGGCGGCGCTGCTGCCGGCCGCCGACCCGGTCGAGCTGCCCACGTACGCGTTCCGGCACCGGCGGTTCTGGCCCGTCGGCGACGGCGACGTGGTCGCCGCCGGCGAGCGGGCCGCCGCCATGGCGGGCCCCGCCGACGACGCCTTCTGGCAGGCCGTGGCGGCGGGCGACGGTGACGGGCTGGCCGCCCGGTTCGGCGTCGACCCCGACCAGCCGCTGCGGGCCCAGCTGCCCACCCTCGCCGAGTGGCACCGGCGGCGGCAGACCGACGAGCTGGTCAACGGCTGGCGCTACCGGATCACCTGGCCGCAGCGGCGGCTCACCGCCGGCGACGCCACGGGGGACTGGCTGCTGGTCGTCCCGGCGGGCGCGGCGGCGGAGACGGCGGACCGGATCGCCGAGCTGATCGGCGCGCACGGCGGCGACGTACGGACCATCGCGGTCGACCCCGCGGCCGTCACCCGGGCCGAGCTGGCCGGGCTGCTGCCCGCCGGCCCACCCACCCGGATCGTCTCGCTGCTCGCCCTGGACGAGCGCGCCCACCCCGACCACCCGAACGTGCCCGCCGGGCTCACCGGCAACCTCGCCCTCATCCAGGCCGTCACCGACGGCGCCCCGGCCGGGCCGCTGTGGCTGCTCACCCGGCAGGCCGTCAGCACCGGCCCCGGCGACCCCATCGCCCACCCCGCCCAGGCCACCACCTGGGGCCTCGGCCTGGTCACCGCCCTGGAGCACCCCGCGCACTGGGGCGGCCTGCTCGACCTGCCGGCCGAGCTGGACGCCACCGCCGGGGAGCACCTGCTGCGGGCGCTGACCAACACCGACGCCGAGGACCAGCTCGCCGTCCGCCCCCTGGGCACGCACCTGCGGCGGCTGGCCCGGGCGGCCCGCGCCGAGGCGTCCGACGCCCCGGCCTGGCAGCCGCCGGACACCGTGCTCATCACCGGCGGCACCGGCGCCATCGGCCGGTACGCCGCGACGTGGCTGGCCCGGCACGGCACCCGGCGGCTGATCCTGGTCAGCCGGCGCGGTGCGGACGCCCCGGGCGTCGCCGACACCGTCGCCGAGCTGGCCGACCTGGGCGCGCAGGCCACCGTTCTCGCCTGCGACCTCGCCGACCGGGACGCCGTCGCGATCCTGGTCGACGGGCTGCGCCGCGACGGCGAGACCGTGCGCGCCGTGGTGCACGCCGCCGGCGTCGGACGTCTCAACCCGGTCGCCGTGGTCACCGCCGACGAGCTCGCCGACGTGGTCTCCGGCAAGACCGCCGGCGCCCGCCACCTCGACGAGCTGCTCGACCCGGACGACCTGGAGATGGTCGTCTACTTCTCCTCCATCGCGGCGGCCTGGGGCGTCGGCGACCACGGCGCGTACGCCGCCGGCAACGCCTTCCTCGACGCCTGGGCGCAGTCCCGGCCCGCCGGCCGGGCCCGGGTGCTCTCGGTCAACTGGGGGCCGTGGGCCGGCGGCGGCATGATCAGCGACGACCTCGCCGTGGCGATGAGCCGGCGCGGGGTCACCCTGCTCGACCGGGAGCCGGCGATGGCCGCCCTGCGCGCCGCGGTCGAGGGCGACGGCGCGGTGCTCACCGTCGCCGACGTCGACTGGGCGCGCTTCGCCCCGGTCTTCGCCTCCGCCCGGCCCCGGCCGCTGATCAGCGACCTGCCCGAGGTGGCGGCGCTGCGTACCGGCCCCGACCCGGCCGACGAGGACGGCGACGAGGTGCTCGCCGGGCTGCGCAAGCGGCTCGCCGGCCTCACCGCCGGCGAGCAGAACCGGCTGCTGGTCGACCTGATCCGTACCGCCGCCGCCGAGGTGATCGGCCACGACAGCCCGTACGCCCTGGAGGCCGACCGGCCGTTCCGGGACCTCGGCTTCGACTCGCTGACCGCGGTGGAGCTGCGCGGCCGGCTGGCGAAGGCCACGGGCCTCAACCCGGCCAGCTCGGTGGTGTTCGACTACCCGACCCCGCAGGCCCTCGCCGAGCACCTGCGGGCCGAACTGGTCAGCGAGGCATCGGTGGAGGCGCTGCCCACCGTCGAGGAGCTCGACCGGCTGGAGGAGGCGCTCGCCGGGCGCGAGGCCGACGACATCGGCCGGGTGCGGATCACCATGCGGCTGCACCGGCTGCTGGAGCGCCTCGGCGCCGCCGAGCGGGGCGCCGGCGGGCGGCCCGACGAGGCCGCCGACGTGGCCGACCGGCTGCGGACGGCCAGCAACCAGGAGCTTTTCGATCTTTTGGACAGGGACCTCGGGCTTTCCTGAGGCACGCGTCACCTACCGGTAATGAACGAGGAAGTGAGACCAACCATGGCGAACGTGCCGGTGGAGAACGAGGGCTCGGGACCGACCATGTCGGACGAAGAGCGGCTCCGTGAGTACCTGACGCGTGTCATGGCCGAGCTGCACCAGACCCGCCAGCGGCTCCGCGAGGTCACCGCCGAGGAGTCGGAGCCGGTGGCCATCGTGGCCATGAGCTGCCGCTACCCCGGCGGCATCAGCTCGCCGGAGGAGCTGTGGCGGCTCGTCTCGGCCGGCGGGGACGCCATCGGCGACTTCCCCGCCGACCGGGGCTGGGACCTCGACCGGCTGCACCATGCCGATCCGGACAACCCCGGCACCTCGTACACCGCGTCCGGCGGGTTCCTGTCCGACGCCGGGCACTTCGACGCAGCCCTGTTCGGCGTCTCGCCCCGCGAGGCCGTCGCCATGGACCCCCAGCAGCGGCTGCTGCTGGAAACCAGCTGGGAGCTGTTCGAGCGGGCCGGCATCGCGCCGCTGTCGCTGCGGGGTAGCCGCACCGGCGTCTTCATGGGCACCTCCGGCCAGGACTACGCCGCCGTCATGCACCGCGCCCCCGGCGTCGAGGGGTACGTGCTCACCGGCACCGCCGCCAGCGTCGTCTCCGGCCGGCTCGCGTACACGTTCGGGCTCGAAGGCCCCGCGGTCACCGTGGACACCGCCTGCTCGTCGTCGTCCGTCGCCGTCCACCTGGCCTGCCAGGCTCTGCGTGAACGCGAGTGCGGCCTGGCCCTCGCCGGCGGGGCCACCGTCATGGCCACCCCCGGCGCGTTCCTCGAGTTCTCCCGGCAGCGCGGCCTCGCCGCCGACGGCCGGTGCAAGTCGTTCGCCGCGTCCGCCGACGGCACCGGCTGGTCCGAGGGCGTCGGCGTGCTGCTGCTCGAACGGCTCAGCGACGCCCGCCGCAACGGTCACCCGGTGCTCGGGATCATCCGCAGCTCCGCGGTCAACCAGGACGGTGCCAGCAACGGCCTCACCGCTCCCAACGGGCCAGCCCAGCAGCGGGTCATCCGACAGGCGCTGGCCAGCGCGAAGCTCACCCCCGACCTGATCGACGCCGTCGAGGCGCACGGTACGGGCACCACCCTCGGCGACCCGATCGAGGCGCAGGCCCTGCTCGCCACGTACGGGCAGGACCGGGGCGACGGCGCCCCGCTGCTGCTCGGGTCGATCAAGTCCAACATCGGGCACACCCAGGCCGCTTCCGGGATCGCCGGGATCATCAAGATGGTCCTGGCCATGCGGCACGGCGTGCTGCCGCCCACCCTGCACGTCGACGAGCCCACCCCGCACGTCGACTGGACCGCCGGCGCGGTCGCCCTGGTCACCGAACCGACGCCGTGGCCGGCGGTGGACCGGCCCCGCCGGGCCGCCGTCTCCTCGTTCGGGATGAGCGGCACCAACACCCACCTCATCCTCGAACAACCCGAGGAGGCCCCCGCCGACGCCGAGCGGCCGGACCTTCCCGCTCCCGCGCCCGTGCTGCTCACCGGCCGCACCCGCGCCGCGCTGCGCCGCCAGGCCGAGCTCTGGTCCGGGTACGTCGCCGGTGGCCCCGACCTGAGCCCCGTCGACGTCGCCTGGACCTCGGTGGTCTCCCGGTCGCCCCTCGACCACCGGGCGGTGGTCTTCGCCGCCGAGCGGGACGAGTTGACCGGCGCGTTGGACGCGCTCGCCGACGGCCGGCCGGCGTCGCAGGTCGTTGCCGGGGTCGCCGGCACTGCGGGTGAGGTCGCTTTCGTCTTCCCCGGTCAGGGCTCGCAGTGGGTGGGCATGGCCGCCGAACTCCTCGACACCGCTCCCGTCTTCGCCGAGAAGCTGGGGGCCTGTGCGGAGGCGTTGCGCCCGTACGTGGACTGGTCTCTGATCGATGTGGTGCGTGGTGTGCCGGGCGCGCCGTCGTTGGAGCGGGTCGACGTCGTCCAGCCGGCTTTGTTCGCGGTGGGTGTGTCGTTGGCGGCGCTGTGGGAGTCGTACGGTGTCCGCCCGTCGGCGGTGGTCGGGCACTCCCAGGGTGAGATCGCGGCCGCGTACGTTGCCGGGGCGTTGGCCCTTGAGGACGCGGCGGCGGTGGTGGC
>NZ_JBIDDG010000057.1:0-19776 GCF_043205005.1 Micromonospora sp. NPDC047620
CTGGTCGCCGCCGGCTACTCCACGATCATCGAGGTCAGCGCGCATCCGGTGCTGACGATGGCGGTGCAGGAAAGCGTCGAGGTCACCGCCGCCGACCCGGCCGCGGTGACCGTCACGGGCAGTCTGCGCCGCGATGAGGGTGGTCTGGGCCGGTTCCACCGTGCCTTGGCGGAGGTCTACGCGGGTGGTGTGCCGGTGGACTGGCGGCCCGCGTTCGCCGGCCGGCCCGGACGCCTGGTCGGCCTGCCCACCTACCCGTTCCAACGGCAACACTACTGGCCGCAGCCGTCCGCCGCGCCCGCCCCGGCCGCCGGACTCGCCGGCCCCACCGTCGAGGACGAGGTCGACGCCCGGTTCTGGGCCGCCGTCGAGGCGGAGGACCTGACCGCCCTCACCGCCGAGCTGGCCGAGGCGACCGACGCCGACGCGGTGCCCGAGGCGGCCTTCGCCGACGTGCTGCCCGTGCTCGCCGCCTGGCGGCGGCGGCACCGCGACCAGGCCACCGTCGACTCGTGGCGGTACCGCGACGCCTGGCTACCCGTCGCCGAGGCCGCCGTCGAGCCCGCCCTCACGGACACCTGGTGGCTCGTCACCGGCCCCGACGACACCGAGGCGGAGCAGGCCGTGTTCTGCCGGGACACCCTGGAGCGGCACGGCGCCACGGTCGTACCCGTGGTCCTCGACGCCGAGCGGACCGACCGCGCCGCCCTCGCGGCCCGGGCGCGCGACCTCGCCGGGGCCGGACCCGTCGCCGGGATCGTCTCCCTGCTCGCGCTCGACGAGACGCCCGCCCCGGCGCACCCGTCGGTGCCCGTCGGCTTCGCCGGCACGGTCACGCTGACGCAGGCACTCGGCGACGCCGGCGTCCGCGCGCCGCTGTGGTGCCTCACCCGGGGCGCCGTCTCCACCGACCCCGCCGACCCGCTGCCGCACCCCGTGCAGCAGCTCGCCTGGGGCTTCGGCCGGGTCGCCGCCCTCGAACACCCCGACCGCTGGGGCGGCCTGCTCGACCTGCCCGACGAGCTGGACGACGCCGCCGGCCGGCGGCTCGTCCGCGTCCTCGCCGGCACCGACGGGGAGGACCAGGTGGCGGTGCGGCGCGTCGGCGCGTTCGCCCGCCGGCTGCTGCGCGCCCCCCTCGGCGACGCCCCGGCCGTCCGCACCTGGCGGCCCACCGGCACCGCCCTCGTCACCGGCGGGACCGGCGCCCTCGGCGGGCACATGGCCCGCTGGCTCGCCGCCAACGGCGCCCCCCACCTGGTGCTGCTCAGCCGCCGCGGCCGGCAGGCCGAGGGGATCGCCGAGCTGGAGGCCGAGCTGGTCGGGCTCGGCGCCAGGGTCACCGTGGCCGCCTGCGACGCCGCCGACCGGTCGGCCCTCGCCGCCGTCATCGACGGCCTGCCGGCCGAGCACCCGCTGACCACCGTCGTGCACACCGCAGCCGTGCTCGACGACTCGGTGATCAGCTCGCTCACCCTCGACCAGGTCGACTACGCGCTGAGCGCCAAGGTCACCGCCGCGTTCAACCTGCACGAGCTGACCCGCGACCGGGACCTCGACGCGTTCATCCTGTTCTCCGCCATGGCCGGCACCGTCGGCAGCTCCGGCGTGGGCAACTACGCCCCCGGCAACGCCGTCCTCAACGCGCTTGCCGAGCACCGGCGCGGCCTCGGCCTGCCCGCTACCTCGATCGCGTGGGGCGCGTGGGGCGGCGGCGGCATGGCCGAGGGCGAGTTCGGCAGGATGCTGCACCGGCACGGCGCCCCCGAGATGCACCCGAGGCTCGCCGTCGCCGCGCTGCACCAGGCCGTCGAGCACGACGAGACGTTCCTGACCATCTCCAACATCGCCTGGGACCGGTTCTATGTCGCGTTCACCGCGACCCGGCCCGGGCCGCTGATCGCCGAGATTCCCGAGGCACAGGCCCTCGCGGCCACCAAGGGCCTCGCCGAGGCCGGGGAGTCCGACGAGGGCAACCCCGGCGCGTCCTTCGCCCGGATGGGCGCCGCCGAGCGCCAGCAGGCGCTGCTCGACATGGTCCGCGAGCAGGCGGCCACCGTCCTCAAGTACGCCGGCGGCGAGGCCGTCGACCCGCACCACGCGTTCCGGGACCTCGGCTTCGACTCGGTGACCGCCGTCGAGCTGCGCAACCGGCTCGCCACCGTCACCGGGCTGCGGCTGCCGGTGACCCTCGTCTTCGACTACCCGACCCCGACCGTGCTCGCCCGGCACCTGCACGAGGAGTTGGGCGGCGGGGCCGAGGCGGCCGTCGTCGCCGCACCCGTGGCCCTCGCGGACGACGAGCCCGTCGCCATCGTCGCCATGTCGTGCCGATTCCCCGGGGGCACCAACGACCCCGAGCGGTTCTGGCAGATGCTGCACGCCGGCCGGGACGCCGTCTCCGGCCTGCCCGGCGACCGGGGCTGGGACGTCGACCGGCTGTACGACCCCGACCCCTATTCCACCGGCACCTCCTACGTCCGCAGCGGCGCCTTCCTGTACGACGGGGCGGACTTCGACCCGGGGTTCTTCGGGATCAGCCCGCGTGAGGCGCTGGCGATGGACCCGCAGCAGCGGTTGCTGCTGGAGACGTCGTGGGAGGCGATCGAGCGGGCAGGGGTTGTTCCAGGGGTGTTGCGGGGTTCGCGAACAGGGGTGTTCGTGGGCACGAATGGTCAGGACTATGGGGCCCTGTTGTTGTCGGCCGGGGACGAGGCGGAGGGGTTCGGCGCGACGGGGAACGCCGCGAGTGTCTTGTCGGGTCGGGTGGCGTACGCGTTGGGGTTGGAGGGGCCTGCGGTGTCGGTGGACACGGCGTGTTCGTCGTCCCTTGTCGCGTTGCACCTGGCGGTGCAGGCGTTGCGTCGGGGTGAGTGTGACCTTGCCCTGGCCGGCGGTGTGACGGTGATGGCGACGCCGGGCCTGTTCGTGGAGTTCTCGCGGCAGCGCGGGTTGGCGGCCGACGGACGGTGCAAGGCGTTCGCGGCGGCGGCGGACGGCACCGGCTGGGGCGAGGGCGCCGGCGTGCTGCTGGTGGAGCGGTTGTCGGACGCCCGGCGGTTGGGGCATCCGGTGCTGGCGGTGGTGCGGGGCAGCGCGGTGAACCAGGACGGGGCGTCGAACGGGCTCACCGCGCCGAACGGTCCGTCCCAGCAGCGGGTGATCCGGGAGGCCCTGGCCTCGGCGGGCCTCGCCGCCTCCGACGTGGACGTGGTCGAGGCACACGGCACCGGTACGACCCTCGGGGATCCGATCGAGGCGCAGGCGCTGCTGGCGACGTACGGGCAGGACCGGGACGTGCCGTTGCTGCTGGGATCGGTCAAGTCCAACATCGGGCACACCCAGGCCGCCGCCGGCGTCGCGGGCGTCATCAAGATGGTCCTCGCCCTGCAGGAGGGCGTCGTCCCGGCCACGCTGCACGTGGACGCCCCGTCGCCGCACATCGACTGGACGGCGGGCGCGGTGGAGTTGGCGACGGAGGCGCGGCCCTGGCCGGAGACGGGGCGGGTGCGGCGGGCGGCGGTGTCGTCGTTCGGCATCTCGGGCACGAACTCGCACGTCATCATCGAGCAGGCGGACGAGGTGGCCGGGCCTGCCGTGGAGGCGGCTCCAGGGCTGGTGGTCTCGGACGTGGTGGTGTGGCCGGTGTCGGCGCGGTCGAAGGCGGCCCTTGCGGGTCAGGCGGCGCGGCTGGCGCGGCACGTCCGCGAGCGCGGCGGGCTCGACCCGGCAGCGGCGGCCTGGTCTCTGGCGACGACCCGGTCGACGTTCGACCACCGGGCCGCCGTCGTCGCGGCGAGCGTCGAGGAGCTGCTTACCGGGCTGGACGCGCTGGCGTCCGGTTCCCCGGCGGGCAGCCTGGTGACGGGCGCGGCGTCGGGTCACGGCGCGGGTCCGGTGTTCGTGTTCCCGGGTCAGGGGGCGCAGTCGGCGCGGATGGCGGCCGGTCTGGTGGGTCGTGCGCCGGTGTTCGACGCGAGGCTGGCCGAGTGCCAGACGGCCCTCGCGCCGTACCTGGACGTGGATCTCGTCTCGGTGTTGACGGGTGAGGACGAGTCGTGGCTGGAGCGGGTCGAGGTCGTGCAGCCGGTGCTGTGGGCGGTGGGTATGGCCTTGGCGGCGGTGTGGCGGCACGTGGGTGTGGTTCCGCAGGCGGTGGTCGGTCACTCGCAGGGTGAGATCGGTGCGGCGTGTGTGGCGGGGATCCTGTCGCTGGAGGACGCGGCGAAGACGGTGGCGTTGCGGTCGCGGGCTCTGGCGGTGCTGCGGGGGACGGGGACGATGGCGTCGGTGGACCTGTCCGCCGAGGCGGTGGCGGAGCGGCTGGCCGGGTTCCCCGGTGTTGGTGTCGCGGCGGTGAACGGTCCGTCGACGGTGGTGGTGTCGGGGCCGCCGCAGCCGGTGGCCGGCCTGGTGGAGGCGTGTCAGGCCGAGGGAATCCGGGCGCGGTTGATTCCGGTGGACTACGCGTCGCACTCCCCATCCGTGCAGGAGGTCGCTGAGCAGTTGCGTGCCGACCTGGCTGACGTCGCTCCGCAGCCCGGTCACATCCGTCTGGTGTCGACGTTGACCGGTGACTGGGTGCGGCCGGAGAGCATGACCGCGGACTACTGGTACGAGAACCTGCGGCGGACGGTGCGGTTCGACGCGGCTGTGCGGGTGGCGGTCGCGGCGGGTCACACGACGTTCGTGGAGATCTCTCCGCATCCGGTGTTGACGATGCCGGTCACGGCGATCCTGGACGACACCGACACCGCCGGGTACACGCTGGGTAGCCTGCGTCGGGGTGACGACGATCCGACGCGGTTGCTGACCAACCTGGCCACCGCGCACGCGGTCGGCCTGCCCGTCGACCTGACGAAGGTCCTGGCGAGGACGCCGACCGCCGACCTGCCCACGTACGCCTTCGACCGCACCCGGTTCTGGCCGAGCAGGGCGGAGGAACAGGGCGAGGCACCCAGCGGAGCCGACTCCGCGTTCTGGGCGGCCGTCGAACGGGAGGACCTGGCCGCGCTCGCGGAACTCACCGCGCAGAGCGCCACCGAGTCCCTCGAACGGTTGGGCGCCGCCCTGCCGGTGCTCGCCTCCTGGCGACGCCAGCAGCGGGACCGGTCCACCCTCGACGACCTGCGCTACCGCAGCGTCTGGCAGCCGTACAACGGCACGCCTGTCAGCTTCCTCCCCGGCGCCTGGTGGGTCGTCGCCGACGAGCACCGCGCGGACGAGGGCGAGGCCGCCGTGGCCGAGCTGGGCCGCCGGGGCGCCGACGCCCGGCTGGTGCTGCTGCCGGAGGAGCTGACCGAGCGGGCGGCCGTCGCCGAGCATCTGGCCGCCGCCACCCGTACCGGCGACGGCGAACGCGCGCCGGTGGACGGCGTGCTGTCGCTGCTCGCCCTCGCCGACGGCGTGGTCGACGACACCCAGCCGGTGCCGCCCTTCCTGGCCCGATCCCTGGCCCTGGTGCAGGCCCTCGGCGACCTCGACGTGGCCGCCCCGCTCTGGTGCGTCACCCGGGGCGCCGCCGGCACCACGCGGGGCGCGACGCCGGCCCGGCCGGAGCAGTCGCTGCTCTGGGGCCTCGGCCGGGTCGCCGCCCTCGAACACCCCGAGCGCTGGGGCGGGCTGGTCGACGTGCCGGCCACCCTGGACGACCACGGCTGGGACCTGCTCTGCGCCGCGCTGGCCGGCCTCGACGGCGAGGACCAGCTCGCCGTCGACGGCGCCACGGTCCTGGTAAAGCGGCTGGTGCGGGCGCCCGGCGGCGACACCGCTCCCGACGAGCCCGACCACCCCGGCACGACGCTGGTCACCGGCGGCACCGGCGCCCTCGGCGCGGAGGTGGCCCGCTGGCTGGCCGCCCGGGGCGCCGAGCACCTGCTGTTGGTCAGCCGCCGGGGCGCCGACGCCCCCGGCGCGGCCGACCTCGTCCGGGAGCTGACCGCCGCCGGCACGCGGGTGACCGTCGCGGCCTGCGACGTGGCCGACCGGTCGGCACTGGCGAAACTGCTCGGCGAGGTGCCCGCCGATGCGCCCCTGACCGGGGTGGTGCACGCGGCCGGGGTGCTGGACGACGGCGTCCTCGACGGTCTCACCGCCGACCGGCTTGCCACCGTCCTGCGGCCCAAGGTGCTCGGCGCGCTGCACCTGCACGAGCTGACCGCCGCCCTGCCGCTGCGCGCGTTCGTGCTGTTCTCCGCGATGGCCGGCCAGCTCGGCGCCGCCGGGCAGGGCAGCTATGCCGCCGCGAACACGTACCTCGACGCGCTCGCCGAGCAACGGCATCAGCAGGGCCTTCCGGCCACCTCGATCGCCTGGGGCCCCTGGGCGGCCGGCGGGATGGCCGCCACCGACCAGGCCGTGGAGGAACGCCGCCGCCGCAGCGGCGTCGCCCGCCTCGACACCGCCACGGCGTTCGCCGCGCTCGCCCGGTGCGTGGCGCGACGGGAGCCGGCGACGCTGGTGGCCGGCATCGACTGGGCGCGGTACGTGCCGGGGTTCGTCGCCGTGCGGCCCAGCCCGCTGCTGACGGGCGTCGCGGAGGCGCAGCGGGCCGCCGCCGAGCGGGCCGACGACGCCGGGGCGTCGGCGGAGTCCCTCGCCGCCCTGCTCGCCGGGCAGACCGACGCCGAGCGACGCAAGACCCTCCTCGAACTGGTACGCGGCCAGGCCGCCGCCGTGCTCGGGCACGCCTCGGCGGACGCCGTCGAACCGGACCGGGCGTTCCGGGAACTCGGCTTCGACTCGCTCACCGCGGTCGAGCTGCGCAACCGGCTGACGGCGGCGACCGGCGTACGGCTGCCCGCCACGGTCGTCTTCGACTACCCGACCGCCGCCGGCCTCGCCGAGTACGTCCGGGCGGCGATCGTCGACGGCGGCGTGGTCGGCGTCGCGCCGGTCTTCGGGGAACTGGACAGGTTGGAAGCGGCGCTGGCCGGCTCGGTGCCGGACCGCAGCGCCCGGATTCGGATCACGGAGCGGCTGCGGGCCCTGCTGGCCTCCCTCAACGAGGCCGACGCCCCGGCGGGCGGCGGGGACACCGTCGCCGAGAAGCTCCAGGACGCCACGCCGGACGAGGTCTTCGACTTCATCGACCGTGAGCTGGGGGTGTCCTGACGTGATCGCTGCTGCGTGCACGGCTCAACACAAGGAGAGCGCGGTCCATGGCTGACGAGGCGAAGCTTCTCGACTACCTCAAGCGGGTCACCGCCGACCTGCACCAGGTGCGGCAGCGCCTGCGCGAGGTGGAGGCCGGCGAGCAGGAACCGGTCGCCATCGTCTCCATGAGCTGCCGCTTCCCAGGCGGGGTGCGGTCGCCGGAAGACCTGTGGGAGGTGGTCGCGTCCGGGCGGGACGTGGTCTCCGACTTTCCGGAGGACCGGGGCTGGGACCTCGCGTCGCTGTACGACGCCGACCAGGAGCAGGGCGGGCTCGGCACGTCGTACACGGCGCAGGGCGGCTTCGTCCACGACCTGGCCGACTTCGACCCGGGCTTCTTCGCGATCTCCCCCCGCGAGGCCCTGGCCATGGACCCGCAGCAGCGGTGGCTGCTGGAGACCTCCTGGGAGGTCCTGGAGCGGGCCGGCATCGACCCGCACTCGCTGAAGGGCAGCCGCACCGGCGTCTTCGCCGGCAGCACCGGCCAGGACTACGGCAGCGTGCTGATGGGCGCCGCACAGGGCCTCGAGGGGCACCTGATGACCGGCAACGCCGGCAGCGTCGTCTCCGGCCGGATCGCCTACACGTTCGGCCTGGAGGGCCCGGCGGTCACCATCGACACCGCCTGCTCGTCCTCCCTGGTTGCCCTGCACCTCGCCGCCCAGGCGCTGCGCCAGCAGGAGTGCACCCTGGCCATCGTCGCCGGGGTCACCGCCATGTGCACCCCGGCCGCGTTCGTCGAGTTCTCCCGCCAGCGCGGCCTCGCCGCCGACGGCCGGTGCAAGGCGTTCGCCGCCGCCGCCGACGGCACCGGCTGGTCCGAGGGCGTCGGCGTCCTGCTGCTGGAGCGGCTGTCCGACGCCCAGCGCAACGGCCACCCGATCCTCGCCGTCGTGCGGGGCAGCGCGGTCAACCAGGACGGCGCGTCCAACGGCCTGAGCGCCCCGAACGGGCCCTCGCAGCAGCGCGTCATCCAGCAGGCCCTCGCCAACGCCGGCCTCGCCGCCGGCGGCGTGGACGTGGTCGAGGCGCACGGCACCGGCACCCGGCTCGGCGACCCGATCGAGGCGCAGGCGCTGCTCGCCACGTACGGGCAGGACCGGGGGGCGGGCTCCGCCCCGCTGCTGCTCGGCTCGGTCAAGTCGAACATCGGGCACGCGCAGGCGGCTGCCGGCGTCGCCGGTGTGATCAAGATGGTGATGGCGATGCGGCACGGCGTCGTGCCGCCCACCCTGCACGTCGACGAGCCGACCCCGCAGGTCGACTGGACGGCCGGCGCCGTCGAGCTGGCCACCGAGGCGACGCCGTGGCCGGCCGTGGACCGGCCGCGCCGGGCCGCGGTGTCGTCGTTCGGGGTGTCCGGCACCAACGCGCACACCATCCTGGAGCAGGCCCCGGCCCCCGTCCAGGCCGACGCCGCCCCGGCGGTGGAGCGCCCCGTCGTGCCGGTGACGGTGTCGGCCCGCGACGCCGCCGCGCTCGCCGCCCAGGCGGGCAACTGGGCCGCCCGGATCGCCGCCGACGAGACCCTGCGCCCCCTCGACGTGGCGTACTCGTCGGTGGCCTCCCGGTCTGCCCTGGACCACCGGGCCGTGGTCGCCGCCGCGAGCCGGGACGACCTGCTGGCCGGGCTGCGCGCCCTGGCGGCCGGGGAGCCGTCCGGCGCGGTGGTCGCCGGTCAGGCCGGGGACCGGGGCTCGCTCGCGGTGCTGTTCTGCGGTCAGGGCGCGCAGCGCGCCGGCATGGGCCGCGACCTGTACGCGGCGTTCCCGGTGTTCGCGTCCGCCCTCGACGAGGTGTGCGGGCAGCTCGACGGGCTGCTGCCCCGGCCGCTGAAGACCGTGCTCTTCGCCGAGGCGGGCTCGGCCGAGGCCGAGCTGCTGGACCAGACCGTGTTCACCCAGGCCGGGCTGTTCGCCGTCGAGGTGGCCCTGTTCCGGCTCGTCGAGTCGTTCGGGGTCGTTCCGGAGTTCGTCGGTGGGCACTCGATCGGGGAGATCACCGCCGCGCACGTGGCCGGGGTGCTGTCCCTGAGCGACGCGTGCGCGTTGGTCGCGGCGCGGGGCCGGTTGATGCAGGCGCTGCCGGCCGGCGGCGGGATGCTGGCCGTCAACGCGCCCGAGGCCGACGTGCTGTCCACCCTGGACGGGCTGACCGACCGGGTCGGGATCGCCGCCGTCAACGGGCCGACGTCCGTCGTCGTCTCCGGCGCGGTCGACGCCCTCGACGAGGTGGAGCAGACCTGGAAGGACCGGGGGGTGCGCACCCGTCGGCTGACCGTCAGCCACGCGTTCCACAGCCCGCTGATGGAGCCGATGCTCGCCGAGTTCCGCACGGTCCTCGACGGGCTGACCTTCGCCGAGCCGACGCTGCCGGTCGTGTCGAACCTGACCGGCGCGCTCGCCGAAACCGACGAGATCCGCACCGCCGACTACTGGGTGCGGCACGTCCGCGAGGCCGTCCGCCACGCCGACGGCGTGGTCGCCCTGCGGGCTGCCGGAGTCGACACGTTCCTGGAGATCGGCCCGCAGAGCGTCCTCACCGCGATGGCCGCCGACATCCTGCCCGCCGACGACGGCGTGCTCGCCGTGCCCGCCCAGCGCAAGGACCGGCCCGAGGGGCACGCCCTGCTGGCGGCCCTGGCCGAGCTGCACGTCCACGGCGTCCCGGTCACCTGGGCGCAGTGGTTCGCCGGCACCGGCGCCACCCGGGTGGACCTGCCCACGTACGCGTTCCAGCGGCAGCGGTACTGGCCGGAGGCCGGCGCCGGGTGGACCGGGGACGTCACCGCGGTCGGCCTGCGCCCCGCCCAGCACCCCCTGCTCGGCGCGGCCGTCGGGGTCGCGCACGCCGAGGGTTTCCTGTTCACCGGCCGGCTGGCCCGGCGTACCCACCCGTGGATCTCCGACCACGTCGTGTTCGACACCGTGCTGCTGCCCGGCACCGGCTTCGTCGAACTCGCCCTCCAGGCCGGCGCTCACGTCGGGGCGGACCACGTCCGGGAACTCACCCTGGAGTCGCCGCTCATCCTGCCCGAGACGGGCGGCGTCGACATCCAGCTCTGGATCGGACCGGCCGACGAGACCGGCTGCCGCTCCGTGTCGCTGCACTCCCTCCCGGACGGCGAGCCGGCCGACAACCCCGGCGAGCGCGCCTGGACCCGCAACGCCAGCGGCGTGCTGGCCAGCGGGCCGGCGGCGCCCAGCGGGCCGCTCGGCTGGTCCGACCTCACCGCCTGGCCACCCCCCGGCGCGACCGAGGTCGCCACCGACGACCTGTACCTGAACCTCGCCGCCCAGGGCTACGACTACGGCCCGTCCTTCATCGCGCTGCGCTCCGCGTGGCGGCGCGGCGAGGACCTGTTCGCCGAGTTGGCGCTGCCCGAGACCCCCGCCGCCGAGGCCGGCGGGTACGGCCTGCACCCGGCGCTGCTCGACGCGGCCCTGCACACCCTCGGACTCACCACCGCCGCCGGCCAGCCGTCGAGGGCGGACATCCCGCCCGGCTACGGCCGGCTGCCGTTCTCCTGGAACGACGTCGCCCTGCACGCCGCCGGCGCGGCGGCGGCCCGGGTCCGCGTCACGCACACCGGCACCGACAGCATCTCCCTGCTGCTGGCCGACGTCACCGGTGCCCCGATCATCTCCGTCGGTTCCCTCGTCCTGCGTCCCGTCTCCGCCGACCAGCTCCGGGTGGCCGGGGGTGGCGGCACCGAGTCGCTGTTCCGGATCGAGTGGGCGCCGCTCGCCCCGACCGCCGCCGGGGCGACCGCCGGCTGGGCGGTGGTCGGCGCCGACGCCGGCCTCACCGACGCGCTCGTGGCCGGCGGGACGGCCGCGTCGGCGTACCCCGACCTGGAGGCACTGGCCGCGGCGCTGGACGACGGCGCGGACGCCCCCGGCGTGCTCGTCGTGCCCCTCCTCGAACCGCCCGGGCCGGACGACCTGCCCCGCGCGGTCGCCGCGACCACGCACCGGGCGCTCGACGTGCTCCAGCGGTTCCTCGCCGACGACCGGTACACGGCCTCCCGCCTCGTGGTGCTCACCCGGGGCGCCGTCGCCACCGCCGCCGACACCGACCTGACCGACCTGGCCGGCGCCGCCGTGATCGGCCTGCTCCGCTCCGCCCAGTCGGAGAACCCCGACCGGTTCGTGCTGGTCGACGTCGACGACGTGGCCGGCTCCGCCGCCGCCCTGGTGCCGGCGCTCGCCACCGACGAGCCGCAGGTCGTCATCCGGTCCGGCGTCGCCGCCGGCGCCCGGCTCACCCGGGTCCCCGCCCAGGCCGAGCCGCCCGCCTCGCCGTTCGACGGCGAGGGGAGCGTCCTGATCACCGGTGCCACCGGCACCCTCGGCCAGCTGATGAGCCGGCACCTGGTCACCACGCACGGCGTCCGGCACCTGATCCTCACCAGCCGGCGCGGCCGGTCCGCCGCCGGGGTCGCCGAACTCTGCGCCGACCTGGAGGCCCTCGGTGCGACCGTCACCGTCGCCGCCTGCGACGTCGCCGACCGGAACGCCGTCGCCGACCTGCTCGCCGGCATCCCGGCGGAACACCCGCTCACCGCCATCGTCCACGCCGCCGGCGTCCGCGACGACGGCACCATTCCCTCGCTCACCCCTGAGCGGATGGACGGCGTGCTGCGGCCCAAGGTCGACGCCGCCTGGAACCTGCACGAGCTGACCGCCCACCTCGACCTGAGGGCGTTCGTCTCGTACTCGTCCCTCGCCGCCACCGCCGGCGGCCCCGGCCAGGGCAACTACGCCGCCGCCAACGCGTTCCTCGACGGCCTAGCCCACCACCGCAAGGCGCACGGCCTCGCCGCGCTCACCCTCGCCTGGGGCCTCTGGGCCGACCGCAGCGGGATGACCACCGAGCTGGACGACGTCCACCTCAACCGGATCTCCCGCTCCGGTGTCGCGGCGATGGAGGCGGAGGAGGGCCTTGCGCTCTTCGACGCCGCCTGCCGGACCCCCGACGCCGCGCTCGTCCCGGCCCGCCTCGACCTGGCCGCGATGAAGGTGCAGTTCGCCGGCGGCAGCGTCCCGCCGCTGTACCGCGCGCTGATCCGCACCCCCGCCCGCGCCGCCGCGGTGACCACGGGCGCGTCCCTCGTCCAGCAGCTCGCCGCCCTCGGCGACGCCGACCGGCTCGCCGCGCTTGTCGAGATCGTCCGGGGCCAGGCCGCCGCCGTGCTCGGCTACCCCGACCCGACCGCGATCGAGCCACGCCGAGCGTTCAGCGAGTTCGGCTTCGACTCGCTCACCGCCGTCGAGATGCGCAACCGGCTCAACAACGCGTTCGGCATGCGGCTGCCGGCCACCCTCGTCTTCGACTACCCGACCCCGCACGACCTGGCCGCCTTCCTGGGCACGGAGATCGCCGGCACCCCGGTCCCGGTGCGGCCCGCGACCACCGCCGTCGCCGTCGGCGACGACGAGCCCCTCGCGATCATCGGCATGGCCTGCCGGCTGCCCGGTGGGGTGTGGTCCCCGGACGACCTGTGGCGCCTCGTCGCCGACGGCGTCGACGCCATCACCGACCTGCCCACCGACCGGGGCTGGGACCTGGACGGGCTGTACAGCCCCGACCCCGACGCCAGCGGGACGTTCTACGCCCGCGGCGGTGGCTTCCTCAGCGGCGTCGACCGGTTCGACTCCGGCTTCTTCGGCATCAGTCCGCGAGAGGCCCTGGCCATGGACCCCCAGCAGCGGCTGCTGCTGGAGACCACCTGGGAGACCTTCGAGTCCGCCGGCATCGACCCCGCCGCCGCACGCGGCAGCAGCACCGGCGTGTTCGTCGGCACCAGCGGACAGGACTACGCGAACCTGCTCGCGTACGCGCCGGAGGGCACCGAGGGCTACGCGCTGACCGGGCTCACCAGCAGCGTCATCTCCGGCCGGGTGGCGTACACGTTCGGGCTGGAGGGGCCGGCCGTGTCGCTGGACACCGCCTGCTCGTCGTCCCTGGTCGCCCTGCACTGGGCGGGTCAGGCGCTGCGGCGTGGCGAGTGCGACATGGCCCTCGCCGGCGGCGTGATGGTGATGGCCACCCCGACCGCGTTCATCGAGTTCTCCCGGCAGCGCGGCCTGGCCGCCGACGGGCGGTGCAAGTCGTTCGCCGCCTCCGCCGACGGCACCGGCTGGTCCGAGGGTGTCGGCATGCTGCTCGTGCAGCGGCTCTCCGACGCCCGCCGGCAGGGCCGCAAGGTCTACGCCGTGGTACGCGGCTCCGCGATCAACCAGGACGGGGCGTCGAACGGGCTGACCGCGCCGAACGGCCCCTCGCAGCAGCGGGTCATCCGGCAGGCCCTCGCCAGCGCCCGGCTGTCCACGGCCGACGTGGACGTGGTGGAGGCGCACGGCACCGGCACGACGCTCGGTGACCCGATCGAGGCGCAGGCGCTGTTGGCCACGTACGGGCAGGACCGGCCCGCCGACCTGCCGCTGCTGCTGGGGTCGATCAAGTCGAACATCGGGCACGCGCAGGCTGCCGCCGGCGTCGCCGGAGTGATCAAGATGGTGCAGGCCATGCGGCACGGGGTCGTGCCGGCGAGCCTGCACGTGGACGAGCCGTCGCCGCACATCGACTGGTCGGCGGGCGCGGTGGAACTGGTGACGGAGGCGACGCCGTGGCCGGCGGTGGACCGGCCGCGCCGGGCGGCGGTGTCGTCGTTCGGCATCTCCGGCACGAACGCGCACGTCATCATCGAGCAGGCTGACGAGACCGAGCCGCCCGTGGACGCCGCCCCGGCGCTGGTCGCCTCGGACGTGGTGGTGTGGCCGGTGTCGGCCCGGTCCAGGGGTGCCCTCGCCGGGCAGGCCGCCCGCCTCGCCGCGTACGCGCGGGAGCACGGCGACCTCGACCCGGCGGCCGTCGGCTGGTCCCTGGCGACGACCCGCGCGATCCTCGACCAGCGCGCCGCCGTCGTCGGCGCGAGCATCGAGGAGCTGCTTACCGGGCTGGACGCGCTGGCGTCCGGTTCCCCGGCGGGCAGCCTGGTGACGGGCGCGGCGTCGGGTCACGGCGCGGGTCCGGTGTTCGTGTTCCCGGGTCAGGGGGCGCAGTCGGCGCGGATGGCGGCCGGTCTGGTGGGTCGTGCGCCGGTGTTCGACGCCAGGCTCGCGGAGTGCCAGCGCGCGCTCGCGCCCTACCTCGATGTCGACCTGGTGTCGGTGTTGACGGGTGAGGACGAGTCGTGGTTGGAGCGGGTCGAGGTCGTGCAGCCGGTGCTGTGGGCGGTGGGTATGGCCTTGGCGGCGGTGTGGCAGCACGTGGGTGTGGTTCCGCAGGCGGTGGTCGGTCACTCGCAGGGTGAGATCGGTGCGGCCTGTGTGGCGGGGATCCTGTCGCTGGAGGACGCGGCGAAGACGGTGGCGTTGCGGTCGCGGGCTCTGGCGGTGCTGCGGGGGACGGGGACGATGGCGTCGGTGGACCTGTCCGCCGAGGCGGTGGCGGAGCGGCTGGCCGGGTTCCCCGGTGTTGGTGTCGCGGCGGTGAACGGCCCGTCGACGGTGGTGGTGTCGGGGCCGCCGCAGCCGGTGGCGGACCTGGTGGAGTCCTGCCAGGCCGAGGGAATCCGGGCGCGGTTGATTCCGGTGGACTACGCGTCGCACTCCCCATCCGTGCAGGAGGTCGCCGAGCAGCTTCGTACCGATCTGGCCGACGTCGCTCCGCAGCCCGGTCACATCCGCCTGGTGTCCACGCTGACCGGCGACTGGGTGCGGCCGGAGAGCATGGCCGCCGACTACTGGTACGAGAACCTGCGGCAGACGGTGCGGTTCGACGCTGCTGTGCGGGTGGCGGTCGCGGCGGGTCACACGACGTTCGTGGAGGTCTCTCCGCATCCGGTGTTGACGATGCCGGTGACGGCGATCCTGGACGACGCGGGCGTCACCGGGTACACGCTGGGTAGCCTGCGTCGGGGTGACGACGATCCGACGCGGTTGCTGACCAACCTGGCCACCGCGCACGCGATCGGCCTGCCCGTCGACCTCACGAAGGTCCTGGCAGGGACCGACACCGTGCCGCTGCCGACGTACGCCTTCGACCACCAGCGGTACTGGCTCGACGCGCCCGCGCACCGGGTGCAGGACGTCGCCTCCGCCGGCCTCCAGGACGCCGGACACCCACTGCTCAGCGCCGCGCTGACCTTCCCCGACAACGAGCGGATGGTCTTCACCGGGCGGCTGTCGGTGCGTACCCACCCGTGGCTGGGCGAGCACCGGGTGATGGACAACATCCTGCTGCCCGGCACCGCCTTCGTGGAACTCGCCACGTACGCCGGAGAACAGGCGGGCTGCCCGAGGCTGGAGGAACTGACCCTGCTCGCCCCGCTCGTCCTGCCCGAACTCGGCGCGCTCCAGGTCCAGCTCCTGGTCGGCGACCGGGACGACGACGGCAGGCGCGGCGTCCAGCTCTACTCCCGGCCGTACCGGGACGGCTCGGACGAGATCCTGGCCGACGTCGCCTGGACCTGCCACGCCACCGGCCTGCTCGGTCCCCATCCGGCCGACGGCGGTGCGCCCGCCTTCGACCTGGGGGTGTGGCCACCGCCCGGCGCGACCCCTGTCGACTCCGGCAGCTTCTACGCCGGCATCGAGGCGACCGTCTTCGGCTACGGCCCGGCGTTCCGCGGCCTGCGCGCCGCGTGGACGCGCGGTGACGAGGTCTTCGCGGAGGTGGAGCTGCCGGCCGACCACCACAGCGAGGCGGGCCGGTTCGGCGTGCACCCCGCGCTGCTCGACGGCGCCTTGCAGGCCATGTCGATCGGCGGCTTCCTGGGCCGGATGGGCGACGGCGCCGACGCCAGCGTCCCCCGGCTCCCGTTCGCCTGGACCGGGGTCACGCTGCTGGCCGCCGGGGCGACCGCGCTGCGCGTACGCGTCGCCGCGGCCGGCGAGGTCGGGGTGTCCTTCCAGGTGGCCGACGCCACCGGCGCCCCGGTCATGCACGTCGACTCGCTGATCATGCGCCGGGTCTCCGGCGACTCGCTCGGCGCGGCCCGCTCCGGCCGGCACGAGTCGCTGTTCCAGGTGGACTGGCCGGCGCTGCCGCTGCCCACCGGCCCGGTGCCGGCGGCCACCCGGTGGGCGGTGCTCGGCGGGGACGACCTCGCCCTCAGCGCCGCCTGCGAGGCGGCCGGCGCGCGGGTGCGTACCGACGTGGACCTGGACTCCCTCGGGGACCTGCTCGCCGGGGGCGAGCCCGCGCCCGAGGCGGTGATCGTCCCCGTCGGCGGGGCCGGCGACCCGACCGACCCGGCGCTGGCCGGGCAGGCGCGGGCCACCACGCACCGTACGCTCGCGGGGTTGCGGACCTGGCTCGCCGACGACCGGTTCGCCGAGTCCCGCCTCGTGTTGGTCACCCGCGACGCGGTCGCGGCGGGGGAGCAGGGCGCGGTGAACCTGCGCCAGGCCCCGGTGTGGGGTCTGCTGCGCACCGCCCAGCTCGAACACCCGGGCCGGCTGCAACTGGTGGACCTCGACGACGACCCGGACAGCGCGGCGGTGCTCGCCGCCGCGATCGCCTCGGGCGAGCCGCAGCTGGCCGTGCGGGCCGGGCAGGTCCGCACGCCGCGCCTCGGGCGCTTCCCGGCCGGGGTGGAGCTGCTGCCCGGCGGCATCGACCCGGACGGCACCGTGTTGATCACCGGCGGCACCGGCGTGCTGGGTCGTCTCCTGGCCCGGCACCTCGCCACCGCCCACGGTGTGAAACACCTGCTGCTGGCCGGGCGGCGCGGCGCGAGCGCCGAGGGCATCGGCGACCTCGTCGCCGAGCTGGCCGCCGTCGGTACGGCGGTGACCGTCGCCGCCTGCGACGCCGCCGACCCGGAAGCCCTGGCGGCGCTGCTCGCCGGGGTGCCCGCCGAGCGCCCGCTCACCGCCGTCGTGCACGCCGCGGGCGTCCTGGACGACGGGGTGCTGGAGTCGATGACCCCCGACCGTCTCGATGCCGTCGCCGTGCCGAAGATCGACGCGGCGTGGCACCTGCACCGGCTCACCGAGGGCATCGACCTCGCGGCGTTCGTGCTCTTCTCCTCGGCGGCGGCCACCCTGGGCAGCGCCGGCCAGTCCAACTACTCGGCGGCGAACGCCTTCCTCGACGCCCTCGCCGCACACCGGCGGGCCCGGGGGCTCGCGGGCATCTCCCTGGCGTGGGGCCTGTGGGAGCAAGCCAGCGGCATGACCGGTCACCTCGGCGACGCGGACGTGCGGCGGATGGCCGAGCAGGGCGCCGCCGGCCTGTCCACCGAGCAGGCACTGGACCTCTTCGACGCGGCGTGGCGGTTGGACGCGGCGGCCGTCGTGCCGATGCGGCTGGACGTCGGGACGCTGCGGACGCAGGCCGAGTCCGGGTCTCTCGGCCCGATGCTCCGGGCTCTGGTCCGGGTGCCGCTGCGGCGCTCCGTCGACGCGGTCGGTGGCCGTACCGGCGGGGTACCGCTCAGCCAGCGGCTGGCCGGCCTGGCCGGGCCGGAGCGGCTCAAGGTGGTCCTCGACGTGGTCCGGGCGAACATTGCCGCCGTCCTCGGCCACGCCGGCGCCGACGCGATCGACCCCGGCCGCCTCTTCACCGACCTGGGTTTCGACTCGCTCACCGCCGTCGACCTGCGCAACCGGCTCAACGGTCTCTCCGGGCTGCGGCTGCCGGCGACGCTGGTCTTCGACTACCCGACACCGACGGCGCTCGCCGAGAAGCTGGCCAGCGAGATCGCCGCCGACGCGGCGCCCTCCACCCAGCCCATCTTCCAGGGCATCGACGCGGTGGAGAGCCTGCTCACCACGATCCCGCTCGACGTGGCGGCCCGGGACCGGTTCACCGCCCGGATGCGGGACCTGCTGGCCAAGGCGTCCGACGTGGCCGCCGGGCCCGCCGCCGAGGAGGACCGGCCCGACCTCGAGTCGGCCAGCGACGACGAGATCTTCGACTTCATCAGCAAAGAGTTTGGAATCTCCTGAGATGACCGACTTCCGGATCGAGGAAGGTGTCACCCGATGAGCGACGACAAGCTTCGATACTTCCTCAAGCGGGTGACCGCCGACCTGCACGACACCAAGCGGAAGCTGCAGACCGTCGAGGCGCGCGACCAGGAACCCCTGGCCATCGTCTCGATGAGCTGCCGCTTCCCCGGCGGCGTCCGGTCGCCGGAGGACCTCTGGGAGTTGGTCGTCGACGGCCGGGACGCCCTCACCGAGTTCCCGGACGACCGCGGCTGGGACCTGGAGGGCCTGTACGACCCCGACCCCAACAAGCCCGGCAAGAGCTACACCCGGATCGGCGGCTTCCTCGACGGGGCCGGCGACTTCGACCCGTCCCTGTTCGGCATCAGCCCCCGCGAGGCACTGGCCATGGACCCGCAGCAGCGGCTGCTGCTGGAGACGTCCTGGGAGGCCATCGAGCGGGCCGGCATCGACCCGCTGTCGCTGCGCGGCAGCCAGACCGGCGTCTTCGTCGGGCTGAGCACGTCCAACTACGGGATGGGCCTGTCGTACGTTCCCGAGGGCGTCGACATGTACCTCGGCACCGGCAACACCACCAGCGTCGCGTCCGGCCGGATCTCGTTCACGCTCGGCCTCAACGGGCCGGCCGTCACCGTCGACACCGCCTGCTCGTCCTCCCTGGTGGCGCTGCACCTGGCCGCGAACGCGCTGCGCCGCCGCGAGTGCGACCTGGCCATCGCCGGCGGCGTCACCGTGATGGCCACCCCCGGCGTCTTCATCGTCTTCTCCCGGCAGCGCGGCATGTCCGCCGACGGGCGGTGCAGGGCGTTCGCGGCCGGCGCGGACGGCACCGGCTGGGGCGAGGGCGGCGGCGTGCTCGTCGTGGAGCGGCTCGCCGACGCCGAGCGCAACGGCCACCCGATCCTCGCCGTCATCCGGGGCAGCGCCCTCAACCAGGACGGCGCGTCCAACGGCCTCACCGCCCCGAACGGCCCATCCCAGCAGCGGGTCATCCGGCAGGCCCTCACCAACGCCCGGATCGGCAGCGCCGACGTCGACATGGTCGAGGCGCACGGCACCGGCACCACCCTCGGCGACCCCATCGAGGCGCAGGCGCTCATCGCCACGTACGGGCAGGACCGCCCCGCCGACCGGCCGCTGTGGCTCGGCTCGGTGAAGTCGAACATCGGCCACACCCAGAGCGCGGCCGGCGTCGCGGGCATGGTCAAGATGGTGATGGCGGTGCGCAACGGCGTCATGCCGGAGACCCTGCACATCGACGAGCCGTCCCCGCACGTGGACTGGTCCGCGGGCGCGGTGTCCCTGCTCACCGAGGCCCGGCCGTGGCCGGAGCTGGGCCGGCCACGTCGCGGCGGCGTGTCCTCGTTCGGGGTGAGCGGCACCAACGCGCACGTGATCGTGGAGGAGTACCGGCCCGGCGTCGCCGGCCCCGAGAGCGTCGACGGGGAGGCGACCGTCGAGCCGGCCCGCCGGCCCGGCCTGATCGCCTCGGACGTGACCGTCTGGCCGGTGTCGGCGCGGTCGAAGGCGGCGCTGGCGGGTCAGGCGGCTCGGCTCGCCGAGCATGTCCGCGAGCACGGCGATGTCGATGTGGCGGCGGTCGGCTGGTCGCTGGTCACGAGCCGGTCGACGTTGGACCAGCGGGCGGTGGTGGTCG
>NZ_JBIDDG010000058.1:0-16658 GCF_043205005.1 Micromonospora sp. NPDC047620
TCTTAGAGTGACCACCCTCTATACCGGAGCTCCGCTGCTTCGTCTCTACGACACGCTTGACAGCCCACCACACCGCCTAACTGAACGGCGTTGTGGCTAGAACAGGCGGGGCTGCGCGTCGGTGAGGCACGCGTCGGGGGTCATCGGGATACCGGCTCGTCGGATGAGCTGCGCCAGGCACGGCGGTGTGTCCCACAGACGGGCAGCGAGTTCTGGCAGCAAGAGGACGGCTGCGGTGGCGTCCCAGAGAGCCCGGTGTGGCCGGCTACCGACCGCGGCCGCGTCGACGCGGGTTTTTAGGCCAAGTCGGTCGATGACGGTGGTGAGGCTGTGCCCGGCCCCGGGGGCGATTGCTCGCGACAGCCGCAGGGTGTCCAGGAGGCCGGCTGGGCGCAGCTGGGGCAGCTGTCGCCGCAGCAGGCGCCAGTCGACGGCCACGTGGTGGCCGATGAGGTACCGGCCGGTAACGCGGTCGACCACGTCACGTTCGAGGTCGGCGAGGTTCGGCGCCGCGCGTAGGGCGGTGCCGCTCACGCCGGGTGGTAGCCGGGTCCTGTGGTCCAGTGGGCGGGCGGGGTTGACCAGTGTGGCGAGGGCGGCGCCTGGTTGAGGCGTGCCGCCATGCAGGGGGACGAGGGCGAGTTCGAGGATTGCCTCCTTGTCCCGGTCTTGACCTCCGGTGCCTTCGAGGTCGATGCCGACCAGGGCGGCGTTGGTCCAGCAGGTCGCTGTGTCGCTCATCGGTGGTTCTCGTTCCGGTGAGATCGGTCGGCTGTCGGTGGTGCTCCCGGTCGTGCACCCCGCCTGCGCGGGGGCGGTGACTGCGGTCGGCTGGTGCGCGGCGGGTGCTCGCTCGTCGTAGGCGTGGGGCGGCGCGTCGGCCTGGTCGAGTCTGTCGTGAGCTTGCCGCCAGGGCAGGAACGCCACGCTGGTGAGGGTGAGCGCGGTGGTTGCGGTGATGGCGGTACGGGCATCGGTGGCGGCGACGATGATGCCCGCGGGCAGGACGAAGACTGGCTGGGTCAGCTTCGAGGTGATCGACCAGGCCGTGATCACCCGGAACATTCGCCGCGCGGTCGTGTGGTTCGCGGGGTAGCTGGCGAAGACGGGGTTGAACGAGCCGGCGAAGAACCACAACGGTGTCTCCGCGATCACGATCACGATCAGCCCTGAGATGCCGGGAGGGGCGGCGGGGATGAGTCCCATCCACAGGGCGCGGGCTGCTCCGGTGGCCAGCAGGACCGGCCGGAGACTGTAGCGGCGCACCAGTGGTCCGGCGGTGAGGGAGCCGAGGATGCCGCCGAGGCAGGGCAGCCCGAACGCCAGGCCGTACTGCCACGGCGGCAGGTGCAGGTCGCGGAGCATGAACACCGCGACGACGGGCGCGGCGGCCATGATGCCGCCGCCGAAGATCACCGCATTGACCAGCAGCGCACGCAGCCCAGCATGACCGAGGATGTACCGCCAGCCCTCGACGGCATCCCGCGCCCGGCTTGCCCTCGCGGGCCGCGCCGGTGGCGGCAGTTCCGGACCGCGCAGGCGGTGCACCGCGACGGCGGACAGCAGGAAGCTACCGGCGTCCACGACGATGGACGCGGTGGCGCCGAGCCACGACACCAGGACACCGCCAGTGGGCGGGCCGGCACTGTGGGCCATCCACTGCGACGTCTCGAACCGCCCATAGACGACGACCCGATGCTCGGCGGGCACCAGATCCCGCAGGTGGGCACCGCTGGCAGCGGCGAGCACGATGCCGCCCGCCGTCTGCGCCACGGCGACCACGCACAACTGCCCGTAGCTGAGCCGACCGAGCAGCGCGGCGGCGGGAACACTGGCCAGGGCGGCGAACCGCAGAACGTCCGCACCGATCATGACCGGCCGTCTGGGGCGGAACTCCACCCACGGCCCCAGCGGCAAAGCGACGGCAGCGCTGGCGACACTGGACACCACCGCGAGCAGAGATACCTGCAGCGCAGAGCAGTCCAGCAGCAGAACCGCGATTAGCGGCAGGGCGCCGGCGCCGACGGGGGAGCCCAACTCACTGACCGAGTACGCCTGCCACAGCCGGCACACATCGGCGTTCCACGCCCGTGCCGCCCGGCCACCGACCAGCCGCCGGAGGGCCGCTGGTTCGCGCTCGCGGCCTGCGATCATCGGCCCAGACGGTGTAGGTCATGGCGTGCTCGGTGCAGGGTGCGCCGCAGGCCGGCGAGGCGTCGCGTGGGCACGACGGCGGCTGGCAGGCTGGTGTGGATGCGCAACTCCCGACACGCCAGCAGGACCACGTTGACAGCGAAAGCCACGGTGAAGCCACCGCGGTGCACTCGGTCGGTGACGGCGGCGTTGAGGGTAGGGCTGGCGGCGCCGACGATGCGCAGGAGCGCCAGGTCGTAGCCGGGCAGGTAACGGCCAGCGTGTTCGAAGTCGACCAGGCCGCAGTGCTCGCCGTCGAGGAGCACGTTCGCCGGCAGCGGATCACCGTGGGCGGTGACCCGAACCGGGCCGAGCCGCTGGACGAGGTTGTGCAACGCAGGGCGATCGTCGTCGTCGATCAGCGTGGCGACGTGTTCGGCGTCGATACGGCCGTGATAGTCGACCGGTTCCGGCAGGCCCGGTGTTGGTGTCCAGGAGGCGAATGTGTCGAGGGTGTCCAGGACCAGCCCTGCGGTTGACGCGCTGATGTCGCCGGTGAGGTGACGGTGGTCGTGCAGACGCTGCCCGGAAAGCTGCGTCAGGACGGTGAGACGGTCGTCTACCCACAGAACCTGCGGCACGCCCACCGGTGGCGGCTGATCGGCGAACAGCTCATACACACGCAGTTCGTGGTGGCGCCGGCCCACCCAGTACGGGTCGCCGGTCGTCAACAGCTTCACGATCACCGGCCGGCCGTCGTGGCGTCCCGTAGCGACGACGACCTTGTCGGTGCGGTGCACGACCCGGTCGATGCCCACCCCCGCAGTGCCGGCGTTGGCGACCAACATCGCGAACTGATCGGCCGCCGCATCTGCTGCGGCGTCCGTGCTAACCCCGGCTGGCGGGTCGGGTCTGATCATCGGACGGCCGGGATCAGGGTGGAGTCTCGGCGCACGTGGGGTCCTCCTTGGCACCGTCCGCCGTGCAGCGAATTCGGGTGGCCTCTGATGGTCGAGGTTCGAGGGTGAGATGCCGCGCGGCGGGTTAGTGAGTCGTGGCGGTGGTTGTGTCGTCGGCTATGCGGGCGCAGTGCCGGCAGCGGCGTGGGCAGGGCGTTTGCGGTGCGGCGGTGGTGAGGCCGCTGGCGTGCAGGATGGTGGTGACTGTCTGTTCGAAGGTGCTGGTTTCGGGGATGACGGTTTCGGCGGGGACGTTGAGCAGGTCGCGGTGGGTGTACCAGCGGCGCATCTCGTCGGGGGTGACGGGGATGGGCTCGGCCCGGGTGAGGTGGCGGCGGACGGTTTCGTCGAAGGGGACGTCCAGGTAGAACACGGCGGCCGGTCCGGGATGACCGTCGATGAGTTGGTGCAGGACGGTGGCGTAGCGTTCGGTGTGCAGGATGCCTTCGAGGATGACGTGGTAGCCCAGGTCGAGGGCGGTGCGGGCGGTCTCGGCGATGAACGTCGGGGCGACTGGTTGGATGTGGGCGCTGTCGTGTTCCCTGAGCAGGGTTCTGCGCAGGTAGTCCTGCTCGAGCAGGGCGCAGCCGCGCCCGTAGCGACGCCGAGCCTCGCGGGCGGCCGTGGTCTTTCCACTTGCCGAGTTGCCGCGCACGATCACGAGGGCCGGGAGCTGCGGGGAGAACCGTTCGGTGCGCGACGGGTCGGCGGTCATCGCGGCTTCCCCGTGGCGGGCCAGGTGACGGTAATCGTGGCGTGGCGGCGGGTTACGAGCAGCTGGGGTCGGTCGGGCGTGGGCGGGTGTGTTCCGGTGGGGTGCACGGTGATCGTTGGGCCGGAGCCGTGCCGGTGGTCGTGGTCCCAGACCGTGATGAGGTTGAGCATGTCGGCGGTGAGGGTGTCGGCATCGGGGCCGAAGCCGTGGGTGCCGAATTGCCAGGTGGTGTCGTCGAGCTTCCGCATGGCGAGGTGGGCGAAGCTGTCGTGGGTGAGCAGGGTTGGGCAGACGAACCGGTCTTGAGGGTCGACCAGGCCGGCGGTGCGTTCGCGGTCGACGGCGAGAGCGCCGAAGGGTCGGGGCTGGCTGGCCAGCCACAGGTGCAGCGACTCGAAGGAAGAGCCTTCCTGCATCGTGATGGTGACCGGCGACCAGGCGGCCAGCCGCGGCGAGTGCAGCGCCGAGGCGAGTGCGTCCAGGCTCACCTTGGTGGTGGTGTCGTCCAGGGTCAAGACGACGTCGTCGCCGCGTAGGGCTAGACGGCGGGTGGGACTGCGTCCGTTGCCCTGCATCGGCACGAACCCGCATTGCAGTGCCGTGGTGGCGAGAAGATGGTCCTCGTGGCGTCGTAGGGTGAGGCACCGGGTCATGTTTCGCATCCGCAGCGGCACGATGAGAACACCCTCCGGGGCGAGTTGGTCGAGCCAGGCCGGTGGAAGGTCCGGTATCTCCACGGTGACGATGATGGCGTCATACGGGGCGCTGGGCTGGTGTCCGTACTCGCCGTCGCCGTGCACCACCGTCACCTGCCGGTAGCCGGCACGGTCCAAGCCGGTGCGGGCGCGGTCGATGACGTCGGAATCAATGTCGACGGTGACGACCGTGCCGTCCGGGCCGACGACGTCGGCGATCAGCGCGGCGTTGTAGCCGCCGGAACCGACTTCAAGGACCCGGGCGCCGGGCCGCAGCCTGGCTTGCTCCAGCATGTAGGCCTGCAGCCACGGCGCGGAGATCGAACTCGTCGCGCGCCCGTTCGGGCCACGTCTGGTGATGACGACGTCGTCGGCGTACGCGGCGTCGATGCTGATGCCGTCGGTCGCGAACAGATGTCGCGGCACCCGGCGAAACGCTGCCTCCACCGCTGGTGAGGTGATCCTCCCTCGGTGAGAAGCTGGTCGACGAGCCGGGCGCGGGCCTCATCGGCAGAGACGGTGTCGAGCGTGAAACCAGCCATGATTTGACCTCCGTGAGCGGGCATCATTGGGGATGCAGAGGTACCGGGGCGACAATACTGGGCATGTGTGACAAAATGCGCCTGCCTGGTGCCGCCTCGTGCGGAGGCCCCGGCCTCTCCACCGTCGTCCTACCGAGGAGACCGTGCGCGGCTGGCTGCCAACACGAGCCTTACTGTCGTGCAGGGCGTGAAGTCGACAAGGAACTTCGGCATTCTGTGATCTGCCTCGAATTTCAATAGCGCCCTGGCTATATGTGTACGTTAGCGGTCTACCTGGAAAAAAGATTCAACGGCTGGTTTGGTTACTGCGTATCACGGTTGCGGACAGGTTGAGTGCCGACGAGAGGGTGCGGTGGGCCGATTTCGGAAGTTGTCCAATGCCGAGGCCGCTTGCGCTGATCATCTGCCTTAGCATTCCGTGGTGTTCGGGGCTAGTGGTTGGGTGGTTGAGGAGTTCACGCGCCGCGTTGGCGTCCTGTTCCTGGATTACCTCTGTGGTCAGACGATCGATCGGGCCGGCTGCAACGGTTGTGGAAAGGTTGGGGGAAAGGTCGAGGGTGGTGAGGATTAGTCGGGTGCGAAATACCGAGAGTCCGGAACCTAGCGCCATGTTTGATGCTCGGTCGATCAATTCTAGGTGGCCGGCTTGGCTTCGATCGCCGAGGATGGATGTGCTCCAGATGTATAGGAGATCGCGTACCAGTTCCTCCCACGGGTGCTCGATCGTGGTCCCGTTGAGGACGGCGGTAGCTGCGGGGGTGTTGCGTTGGATGAGGTGGGTCACGACGGCGACCTGTCTCCCGTCGCGCAGAGTGGCCCCGATCCCGTCGTAGCGTTGGACATGCGTCATGGCGTCGGTCCATCGGCCGGTGATGGCGAGGGCGCGGGTTCCATCGGAGAGCAGGACGTTACGGAGCCAGTTGGCGATCTGTTCGCGTTCCTCGGCCTCCGCGGGGAGCTGTCGAGGCTGTATCTCCAATCGGCCAATGACGATGGGGTGGCTGTTGACGACCGCACGGTAGAGGTCGGTGAGCAGCCGGTGTGCACTTTCTCCGTCGCCGGCACGAATCTGAAGGCGGGCGAGATTGACGACTGGTTCGAGGGCAAACCGGGCGGTGTATCCGTTGAGGGGGGCGCGGCTGAGGTAGAGGTTCGCGTGACGGTGGCACCAGAGTTCGGCGAGTTCTGCGTCTGCGCAATCGGAGGCGACGAGAGCGGCTCCGTTGAACACCATGGACGCCTTCTCCGGGTCGTGTTCGCGGTGGGCGGTCTCGGCGAGCCCGGCGAGTCGCGTCACCCGTGCGTCGAGCGGTTTGGCGGGCGGGCGTTTGCGGGCGACGAGGGGGAATCGGGTGGCGATGGTAGGGGCGAGGGACAGGGGCATGGGTGTCCTCATCTGCTGCGGAAGGCCGTGCCGTGGGCGACGAGGTGTGCGGTTGGCTGTGGTGGTGTTCTGCATGCCGGCCGCGCTCGAGCCGGGGACGCCGGGGCGGGGGGCACCGCCCCGGCGGTGCGCGGTCAGAAGGAGATCGTGAGGACCGTGTCGGGTCGGCTGATGTCGCCGGTCTGGACCGGTCGGGTTCCGGCGCGGTGGGCGGTGACGGTGGGCTGATTGGGGCGGCCCGCCTCGTCCCACTGGTCGAGCAGGTCGGTCAGTTCCGCGGCGAGCTTGTCGGCCTCGGGTCCGTTGGCGATGGCGCCGAGTTCGTGGTGGCCGTCGCCGGTCTCTTGGAAGGCGAGGTAGGCGATGGTGCCGCCGTGGTAGATGGCGGCTCCGGCCCATCGGTAGGCGGGGGTGAGCAGTCCGCTGGTGCGGGCGGTGTCGCCGACGCGGAGGCGGCCGAACGGCTTGCTGGCGTTGACGAGGAGCCACAGGTCGAGGTGGCCGATGGGGTCGTCGTCGGTGACTTGGATGCCGGTCCAGCGTTCGTACCGAGGGTGGTTGAGGGTGCGGGCGAGGGCAGCGCTGTCGGGTTGGTCGGTGGCATCGAGTTTGAGGACCACGTCGGTGTCGAGGCGGACGTGCTGGTCGGTGTGCTCGGCGGTGCCGCGCATGGGCACGAATCCGCAGACCAGCGGTGTCGTGGTGCTGACCAGTGTCGTGGGGACGGTGCGGTCGAAGGCGAAGCATCGGGTCAGGCCGCTCTCGTGCACACGCAGGGGTACGACGATGCGGCCGTGATCGGCGAGTTGGTCCCACCAGGCAGCGGAGATGTCCCACGCGCCGGCGGTGACAATGACACGGTCGTACGGGGCGGACTCGGGGTGGCCGAGGGCTCCGTCGCCGCAGATCACCTCGACGGTGTCGTAGCCGGCGCGGTCGAGGCCAGCGCGGGCACCGTCGGCGAGGTCCTGGTCGAGTTCGATGGTGACGACCGTGCCGCCGGGGTTGGTCAGTTCGGCGAGGAGGGCGGCGTTGATGCCGGTGGCCGCGCCGATTTCCAGGACGTGGTCCCCGGGTTGTGGGTCGAGTTGTTCGAGCATGTCCGCGACGAGGCTGGGGCTTGATGCCGACGACAGCGCGGCGCCGTTGGGGTCGCGTTTGGTGACGATCTGGCGGCGGGTGTAGACGGTTTCCAGGTCGACGCCGGGGAGGAACTGTTCGCGGGGCACCGTCCGAAATGCCTGCTCGACGGAGTCGGAGCGGATGTGGCCCCGCTGTTTGAGGGTGGTGACGAGCTGTTCGCGCAGCGCGGCTGCGTTGGAGCCTTCAGATTCGGTTTGGGAGGTGTTCACCGCTTTTACCCTACTGTCGGTCGTCCCGGCGGGGTGGTTGCCGGGTGGGATGTTGGACGTGTGGAAGGTGACGTGCACGGCGGCTGTGGCCAGGAGCCAGGTATCGGTGGCGGAGATGCCGAGCCGGTTGAACAGGAACATGATGTGGTGGGTCAGCACTCCGCGTAGGTCGCGGGTCAGTGTTCCGTGCCGGTCGAGGAATCCGAGGTCTTGACCCGCCCGCTCGTGAGCCCTCGACCATTGAGGGGTCGCGCTCAAGGGGCTGCGCGGCGCGTCGTCGCTGGCGGTGAGGAGGCGCTGCACGGCGGCGATCAGCCCGGGGCTTGGCGCGGGCGCGTGTGGTTGGTGCCGGCGCGTGGCGAGGTGTCGCCAGACATCGCCTTGTTCGGAGAATTCCAGTCCGGCGGCGCGCATAAGGCGGGTGGCGAGCAGGACGCCGAGTTCGCGTCGGTGGTCGCCGCCGGCGGCGAGATGGTCGAGGATGTGGCGGCTGTCGGCGTGGAAGAGGGTGTGGGCGATCGTCATGGCGTGGTCGCCGCCGAAGGCGTACGCCTCGGGCCGGTAGATGGGCTCGGCGATGTCGCGGATGCGGTCGTCGGCGGTGATGTCGGCGAGCAGGGCGTAGATCGGAGCGAGCCGGCCGCCAGGGAGTAGCCGCAGCCGCCACGTCTCGGTCTTGCGGATGAACCAGAACGCGGCGATCACGCTGTCGTCCTCGGCGGCGGCGAGCGCGGGGGCGAGCCGGGTTGCGGCGTATTCCTCGGCGGTCTGCCAGTTCGTGAAGGTCAGGTTGACCTGGCGCCATCGGCTGACCGACCCGACGCCTGGTGGTGGCTCGGTGTCGGGTTCTGGATCGAGGTCCATGACGCTCTCCTCGTCTAGTTGATTAGCAGGCTCGTGGACCAGTGGATGTCGGTGCCGGTAGTGAAGGTGTGCAGGGTGAGGGCGATGCCGGCGGGGCCTGAGATCAGGCCGGATGGCGCGGGGGTGGGGTTGGTGGCGTGCTGGATTAGCAGGCGCATCAGGTGGGGCACGGCGGCGGGCAGGCTGGTGTCGCGGGCGTCGGCGGCGGCGTACCAGAGTGTGGCGGCGAGTCCTGCCCAGCCGTGGCACAGCGACGGGTCGATGATCCGGCGGAGCTGGACGGGGTCGGCCAGGCAGCGGGCCAGCGCATCTTCTGCCGCCTGCTGCCGGGCGGGGTCGCCGAGGGCGATCCCGGCGAGCTGCTGGGCGCGGGCGATACCCGGGGTGCCGTAGCACCAGGACGGCCGCGCCGGTCCGCTCACGGCGGGCTGCCCGGCGTGCAACTCCGCGACGGTGATCTTCTCGGGCCACCACGGGCCGGCCGGGCTCGCCTGCTGCCACCTGTCCAGCCACGAGCAGATCCGGCCGATCGCCTCGGTCTGTCCCGGCACCCGGATGTTGCGTCGCATGGCCAGAGCCAGCAGGGCCAGGGGGCCGGTGATGCCGTGCGCCATGCCGAAGTTGGCATGTCCGCCCCGCTCAGGTCCCTCGTCGTCGGGTGGGTCCGCGCTCCACCAACCCGGCGCGAGCCGGCCTGCTTCGTCGTCGGCGTCGACCGGCTCGGTGAGCCGCACCAGGTACGCCAGCACCCGGCGCAGCAGGTCGCCGTCCGGGAAGCGGCGTAGCAGGTGGGCTCCCAGGCCGGTCAGCCCGCGGACGAGGTCGAACTCCGACAGCAGGGGCCGGGCGCCTACCGCGAGGCGTGCTTCGGCAGCAGCCAGTCGACGCCCGGCAAGGTCCGCGACCGCGTGATCCAGGGCGTCCAGGGCAGCCGGTCGGGCGTGCGGCATGGCTGTGGTCAGCGCGTGGGTGACAGCGGGTGCACCGAACCACAGCCCCGCTCCGGTGCCGTTGTTCAGCGTCTCCGCGCTCGCGCGGCGCAGCCACGCACGGACCGGTTCCCATCCACCGTGCCCCGTCTGCGCACGCACGCCGTGCAGGATCGCCACGCCGGCGGCCCCTTTGGACAGCGACTGGCCGTACCAGCGCGTGCTCCGCGGCCCGTAGTCGACACCGGAGGGTCGCGTCGGCGGCTGCGTCAGGGTGTCGGTGATGCAGGAGGCCATCGTCTCGGCCGCTCGTAGCAGCGGTGTGGCAAGCGGGGTGATGGTCATCGGCCAGCTCCTGTGGTGCGGACACGGCGACGGACCGTCGCCAGCGCGATGTGGCGGGCGAGCCGGTACGTGACCTGCTCGGCAGCGTCGTCCGGGCCGTGCGCGCGAACGAAGTGCAGATGCATCAGCGACGTGAGCACCGCTGTCGGAGTCAGCGGGCCGCCGGAGGCGGACAACGCATCGGCGTACCGGGCGGCGGCCCTCGATCGTTCCTGCCAGGCGCGCTGAACGGGCTCAGGCACCGACGTCGGATCGAGGGTGATCGCCTGGCGCAGGATGCCTTGGTCGATCGGTGCTCGCCCGGGGTGTTCCGGCCGGGCGACAAGCCACTCGCATCCGTCGGTGCGGCTGCCGAGCATCGCGGTGGCCAGGTCGAGCATGCTCGCGGCGGTCAGCGCCTGCTGGTCGAGCCGGGATTCGTCGCGTGTCGCCATCTGGGCCACGGCGGCGCGGGAGTCTGCGGCGAACAGCTCCTCGGCGGCGGACATGGCCGGGCCGGCGCCGTACCGGCCGGTCTCGGGCCGGTAGGTGTCCAGGTGCAGATCACCGGCGAGTCCCTGCCGGCGAAGCGCGGCAGCCCACCGGCCGACTCTGACCGCCGCGTCACCGTAGTCGTCGGTGTGCAGCCGAAGCCGCAGGTGGGAGAACGGGCGGCGCAGGCGGATGAACCACCACATCGGTGGCTCGGGCCAGTCGGTGAACAGTGCCGGCAGCCCTCGCCGCAACACCAACTCCACCATCGACGGCTCGGCAGCGAGCGATCCAGACAGCAACCCGCTCTCTCCCGGAAGAACCGGGTCAGCCGGCGCAGGAGGCGGCCACGAGCCTCGGGCAGCGACTGCGGCTGGAGCTGCGGCCGGAGCGGCGGTGGAGGCGACCGGTACGACGATCTCGTGCGCGCGGCCGGACAGCCATCCGAAGTCCTCCAGCCCCGCCGCCTCGACGACGGTGACCGCCGCGTCGCTGTTGGCGTCCAGGTGGGCGCGCAACAGCGACCGGTCCATGGCCTGATCGAGGTCGAGCCGCAGCCGCTGGTCGCCGCTGCCGACCTGCACCCACCTCGGCAGCCGCCGCCTCTCCCGCAGCGCCTCCCACGCCGCCGACCATTCCCCGTCGCTCGCGTCGGCGCCGGGCAGCCGCGCCGGGTCGATCCGCCACCGCGCCGCGGAAAGGAGAACCCGGCCGTACCGCACGGCGGGCCGAAACGGCAGACAGGACGCCGCGCCCCAGTCGAACGGCTTGAGCCGAGCGTCCAAGGCTCGCGGCAGCTCGACGAGGAACCGGGCGAGCAGCGGCATGGTGTGCACGGCGGCGGCGTGCGCCACGGTGGGCTCGACCACCCGCCGCCGCGACATCGACACCAGGACTAGCCGATCGCCGCCGGCAGCCACGCCGAGATCATCGAGGTTAACCACGTTCTCGGCAACCGGGCGGTGCTCGGCCATGCTCACCAGCCACGGAACGACCTGCGGGGAACTGAGCACATTCTGGGCACGCAGCTTGCGCGGCGGAAAGCTCACCTGCGCCAGCATGGCCCCTTCCACGGTGACCGGAAGGCGGGCGAACTTCCCGCGCATCAACTCCCGCTCGGCATACGGCAGCACGTCGAGGAAGCGCCCACTCGTCGCCATCGCCGACCGGCCCATACCCGTCACCGCGACCAGGAACCGGCCTTCCTCCAGCGCGCGCAACGACACCGCGCGCACCTCTGCCGACACGTCGACATGCGGACTGACAAGGCCCTCGGCGTGATCTGGGCCGGCAAGCGCCCGCACGGCCGCATCATCGAGGACCACCTCACGGACACCGTCGATCGCCGCCTGCTGCGCCAACGCCAACAAGCGCTCATCCCGACCGGACAGCGGCGCCACCGCCGGGTAATCGGCACCGTCGAAGTGCTGCGGGTAGCCCAGACCGGTGACCGGATCGACCACCTGGGCAAGCGGCACCACCGCCGCCATCCCGTACCGATCGACAAACCGAGCATGGTAGGCGCGCCACTCCGGCCGCCCCGTCGGATGCGGCGTCAAACTCCGCAGCACCTCCACCGCTGCGACGACCTCCGTGGCGACCTGATGCGGCACGACGACCTGATCTCCGAGCCGAAGATCCACCGCCAACGGCTGCCGACACACCGCCAACTTCCGCATCCGAGCAGCCAGCTCACGCACGTCCGTCGCCCGGCCTGCGATGGCACCGAGACGACCGTGCAACGCCCGAAGTTCCTCAACCGCCTGCCCACCGGGTTCGGTATGAGAGATGGCGTCAAGCCGGTCCAGGACATGCTTGACCGGGTCTGTGCAGGTAGACGGCGGCCGTAGAGCAGAGATCAACACACCCTGATCAACCAGGGAGGCAACCAGCGCCTCAGCCGACGCACGTGGAAACTCCGGATAGCCGGCGGCGATCTTGTCGACCAGCTCAGCCCACAGCGCCGGCCCGCAGGCCAGCGACATCGCCAGCCGCACCGCCTCGGTACGCCTCACCGAAGAGATCCCGTCGGCGGACACGGAGGCATGGGGCCGGCACTCCACGACGATACGAAGCCCAGACACCCACGCCAGGTTGTTCGCCTGGACGTACAAGCCGCGGCGTACGTCCGGATCGGCTTCAAGCCGCGCGATCAGCGATGCGAGCCATTCCGCGTCCGGCCGTACACGGATCGCTGACCGCTCTGACGGCGTCACCGCGGCTAGGGTGTCGAAGCGCAGCGTCGCCACTCCCGAGAACAACCCGAACGGCGTTGCCCGGCCCCGCGCGCGGACCAGGTACCGCGCCAACGCCAACGCCATCCGCCACACTTGGCCAGCGTCGAACGTTCCGCCAGCGAGAGCCATCTCGACACGGTCGGCGAATTCGGGGCTCGCCACCCAGACCGCTTCCGCCAGGCCGACCTGACGCCAGGTCGCCCGAAGCCAGGCCTCGACACCGGCAGAGTCATGCCAGTGCGACCAGGGCAGTCCATGGTCCGGCCAGACGCGAGCTGCGATGCGAACGGTGGCGGCATCAACCGTACGAAACATGACGCCCTCCAGCCGTCGATGAGTCTTCGTGCGAGGAATTGCCTTCGTGCGGCACCGGTTCCGGCGGGCGATCGGGCTCCGCCCACCGGAACCGACCGGAACGTCGGACTAGCAGTCGCTACCCCTCACGGTGTCGCAGCCGTCGTCCGTGTCCCCCAGCAGCGCGGCGGCGACCGGACCCTCCGTGACGATCTCCACGTCGAGCTCGAACGGGTCACCGGTGACGGCGAGCAGGTTGTCCATGACTGGTCCCTCCACGAGACGTCGATGGGTGGGCAGGCAGCCCTTGGCAGCTACCAGCCCGTCGGCTACTTCGCGTTTCTCTGTAGTCGGCGTCGGGCAACGGAAGCTGCCGCTGCCGGCCGAGCAGCGAAGCTTGCCTCCCGTGACTTCCGCAAACAGGCTCTGAAGCGGCTGGCTGCCGCCCTAGAGCCTTACCGACTACTCATCACACGATCACTCACGGCGAACAGTGCGGGAATACCGACTTGCGGTCCGACTTCGCGGTGATCCGCATCGCCGCGCGGCGCGACAGCGTAAGGGCTGGAGGCTCCAGACAACCAGTGGCATAGTCGGCAGGGGTCGGCATGCTGGGAAGAGGGGAAGTCGGTGCCTCGTCATCCGGACACCACCATCAGCCCGAACAGCGTGCTCAGTGCTGCCCGGCATCGTCTGCCCTCGCCGATGCGACCGGACCAGTGCATGTCCCGCAGCGAACTGGCCGAGGCGATCAACGCGGCGCTCGACCGAATTTGCTCGGGCCGTGACGTCGCCGCCCATTACGTCGACTTCCGTTGGGTTGGCAAGCTGGAGCGTGGCGAGCATCGCTGGCCCAGCGAAGCGCGGCGAGCAGCGCTGCGTCAGGTACTTGGCGCCGCCACCGATGCCGATCTCGATCTCTACAGCCCTCGACGAAGTGATGCAATATGCGCCGTCGATGAGACGGCCGAGCCTCGACCAGGAAGTTGGGACGAGGTCATCTACCTGCTGCGTGAACAGTGGCACCTCCTGGTTCAGAACGACAAGATGTTCGGCCCCGAGTACGCGCTGCTGGGAGTCACCAGACAACTGGCGGCGATCGAGAACCTTCCGAACAAGGCGCCCCAGGCGCTACGCCCGGCCGTCATCCGCCTCGCCGCCCAGTACGCCGAATCCGCGGCCTGGCTTCACCAATCCCTCAACGACCACGCCGCAGGCCACCGACGGACACAACAGGCACTCGCCTGGGCAGGGCAAATCACTGACCCGACCATGACCGCCTGGGCCACCTACCGCAGCAGCCAGCAATGGTTGACCAGCGGATACCCCGGCCAGGCCGTCGAGCAGGCCGAAGCGGCACTGCTCCACGACCAGAAGCTCCCCGGACCAATGCGGGCGGCGCTGCGCGTCCAGCACGCGCACTCCCTCGCCGCCACCGGCGAGCACCACACGGCGATGCGCCTGCTTGACGCTGCGCACCGCTGGGCAGCGGACCGCCACCCGGGAAAGCCAGAAGGCGAGCACGGCTCCTACTGCACCAGTGGCTACATTGAAGTGCACCGCGGGGCATGTCTTCGACTGGCACAGAGGCCCCAGGAGGCAATCGGCGTAATCGACGAAGCTCTTCCTGCGATTCCGCGCCGGCATCGCCAGGACTTCGCGTCCGCCCTGCTGGACAAAGCGATGGCCCACGCCGCAGCGAACCAACCCGACCAGGCAGCGGCGACGGCACGCCACGCTTTGCCGATCGCGCGTCAGGCGGGATCACGACGACTCCTGCAACAGTTGGCACACCTCGGCACCGCAGTCAACGGACATCAGCAACTGCCAGAGGTCCGCGCCTTCCTCGACGAACTCAAGGAGACCACTATCTGATGGCATCCGACGTCGAGCTGGCCGCGATGCGACAGGCGATCGCCCTGTCGTCATTCGGCCTAGGTACCGCAAGCCCCAACCCGCCCGTCGGCTGCGTCATCCTCGATCGCCACGGTGTCGCTGTCGGTGCCGGCTACCACCGACGCAAAGGAGAAGCCCACGCCGAGGTCAACGCACTCAAAGCAGCCGGCGCGGCAGCGCGAGGCGGCACCGCCGTCGTCACGCTCGAACCCTGCAACCACACCGGCGTTACTCCGGCCTGCCGCCAGGAGCTCATCAACGCCGGCATCACCCGGGTCGTCATCAGCGTTATCGATCCGACGTCCCGAGGCGACGGAGGCGCCGCCGTGCTCGCCGCCCACGGCATCGACGTGGAAACTAACGTGCTCCCCAACGAGACCCTCACCGTCCTCGGCCCCTGGCTCACCGCCACCCGTCGCCGTCGCCCCCACCTGACCTGGGCCTACGCGCTGAACAACAAGGACAGCGGCCACATCAACGATCAACTTGCAGCGGATCTGCGCAGCAGGGCAGACCTCATGCTCAGCGGGAAGGCACTTGAGGAGGGCACCCCAGGTGGCCATGCCCCCGAACATTTCACGCTGCCAGGCGACCCAAGCGGCGATCTCCATCAGTGGATCTCCACCTGCTACGCCGCAGGGTCGCGCGTCATTCTCGCCATCGGAGCTGATTCCAATGGACTCCACGACAATCTTGACTGCGTCGATGAGATCGTGGTCGCCGTTGGAAAGGCCCCGCCGACGAGCGGCCTCGCGGCAGCCACCGTAGACCTCACACCGGCGGGTTTCGAGTTGGCCGACATCTCGCCCAGCAGCACGGGTATGCGTATTCGCCTTCGCCGGCCTGAGCCTTTAGATGCGCAAGCCGGTATCCCGCAGATAGGCATCCGTTGATGCCCGTCCGGTTAGAGCGACTATCGTCAGCCATTCATCCGAGGCTCGTCCGCCATTCCCGTTTCGTCACCTCTGCTTGAGCAGAACGGCGAGATGGTCGTCGAATGACTGCGCAAGGCTAGCCAGCAGGGCTTGGCCCTTGGCTGCCGTGCCCGCCGAGGGCCGGCCGATGACCCCAGCCTCTGTATACGCGCTCATCCCATGAACTAGCAGCATTGCTCGGTCGTCTGCGGCGTGGTCGCCAGCGACGAAGCCTTTCCCGACTGCTTGAGGTAATACATGCAGCAGGATGGACACTTCCAACTCGCCGGCGTGCATGTCGTGATGGCCGTCGCTGTCCAAGCGTGCGTCGTGGCGGGCCGTGGCCCAGTCAGTAGGGGTGGGAAACAGCGTCATCGAGCCCGGCTTCTTGGCGTTCGCGGTCTGCACGATGTTGGACAGCACGTAGTTGCCGCCGTGGCCGTTGACGATGGCCAGCCTGGTGACTCCGCTCGCGGCGAGCGAGGCCCGGACATCTTCGACGATCGCCGAGAGGGTTTGATGACTGATGCTGACAGTGCCGGCCCAGCCGGCGTGCTCGTGCGAGCACGACACCGTGATCGGCGGCAGCACCAGGACGCTGTGTCGTCGCGCGATGGCCGTGGCTATTGAGCTGGCGACGATCGTGTCGGTGGTCAGCGGCAGGAACGAACCGTGCTGCTCGAAGCTGCCGACGGGTAGGACGGCCACCTCAGGTGCGCTCGCGGCGACACCGGTGCTGGTGGTAAGCGGCAGTGAATCCACTACTTCGCCGCGGCCCTCAGCTTACATCGCCGCCCGGTAAGGCATCGGCATGTTCACGCCCCTGTCTAGCCCCAACGCCGTTCAGTTAGGCGGACGGTTTGGGTGTCAAGGGTCGGGGCTGATGATGTTGATGCTGGTCGTGGCTTTATAGCTGTGTCGGTCGATG
>NZ_JBIDDG010000059.1:0-14342 GCF_043205005.1 Micromonospora sp. NPDC047620
ACGGTGCAGGTGTCGGCGTACCCGGACCACTACGCCCAGTGGGAACAGCAGGCCGCCGACCTGGTCGCCGAACACTGGAACAGCTGACGACAAGTCGCATGACGCCGCTGGCCGGTACCCCGTGCGGGGTACCGGCCAGCGGCGTCCTCGCGTCCGATCGTCAGTGGGGCGTGGCGGCGTGGACCCGGACGATCACGGCGGTGGCGTTGTCGTCGCCGCCGGCCTCCAGGGTGGCGCCGAGCAGGTCCCGGACCGCCTCCTCCGGTCGTGGCGCCGCGAGCAGCTCCCGCGTCAGGTGGTAGTCCACCTGGTCGCTGACCCCGTCGGTGCAGAGCAGCCACACGTCGCCGGGGCGCAGCGACACGGCGAGCAGGTCCGCCTCCGGCTCGCCCGGGTGCCCCATGTAGCGGGTCAGTTGGTAGCGGGCGCGGGCGGCGGCGGGGGAGTCGGCCGGGTACCAGCCGTGCAGTACGCCCAGCCAGGCCGCCGTGTGGTCGACGGTCATCAGCTCGAGCAGGCCGTCGCGCAGCCGGTACGCGCGGGAGTCGCCGAGCTGGAGGAGCCAGCCCTGGCCGCCGTCGGGCTCGACGAGCAGGGCGGTCAGCGTGCAGCCGGTCAGCTCCGCCAGGCCCGCGCCGGCGGCGCGTACGGCCGACTGGACGCCGGCCGCCGCGGCGCGCAACTGCCGGGGGCCGACGTCGGGCCAGGCGGCCCGGACCTGTGCGACCAGGGTGCCCATCGCCGTGGTGCCGGCCCGGCGGCTGCCCTCGCCGGCGCCCATCCCGTCGGCCACCGCCGCGAACGGCAGGGCCGGGTCGACGTGCAGCACGTCGAAGTTGGCCGGATAGCGGTTGCCGACGACGCTGCCGCCGACAGCCTCCACCGTGATCTCGCCGAGCGGATGGCGGCGCGGCTCGGCGGGCGCGGGAACCTCATCGGGCACGGGGAACTCGGCATCGGGCACGGGGACCCCGGCGGGCCGGCGGGCGAAGGCTGGACACCGGCGGACGGTAGCACCGGGCGAGCCGAACTCGGGTGTCAACATGGGTTGACAGGGCGGCGAATGTCAACGTAAGTTGACGACATGAGTCAGGCAACGGAACTCGCCGCGGCAGCCGGCAGCACCGACCCCCGGGTCGGGCTGCGAGCCGTCCGCGCGCTGCGCCGGCTGCTCGAACGGCTCGAGGTGGTCCAGGTGGACAACGCCCGTCGACAGGGCTGGTCCTGGCAGGAGATCGCCGACGAGCTCGAGGTAAGCCGGCAGGCGGTCCACAAGAAGCACGCCGGGCGACCGGCGGTCGGATCCTCCTGGGAGGCGTGATGTTCGAACGGTTCACCGACCGGGCCCGCACCGTCGTGCGAGTCGCCCGGGACGAGGCCCGGGCCGAGGGCCAACGGCCGGTCGGCACCGAGCACCTGCTGCTCGCCCTCCTCGCCGACGGGGACGGCCGCGCCGCGCGGGTGCTCGCCGAGGCCGGCGTCCGCGCCGACGACCTGCGGGCCCGCGTCCGCCGGCACACCGAGCGGGGCGGCACCGGCCTCGCCGACGTCGACGCCGCCGCCCTGCGGGAGATCGGCATCGACCTGGCCGCGATCGTGGCCCGGATCGAGGAGTCGTTCGGCCCGGACGCGCTGCGCGAGGCGGCGCCGGCGCCGCGCCGCCGTTGGGGCCGCCGACGGTACGCGGGCGGGCCGTTCTCCTCCCGCGCCAAGAAGGTGTTGGAGCTGTCGCTGCGGGAGGCGCTGCGACTGCGCCACCGCCACATCGGCACCGAGCACATCCTGCTCGGGGTGCTCCGCGAGGGGCGGGGGCTGGGCGCGCTGGTGCTCACCGAGGCCGGGGCCGACCTGGACGACCTGCGCCGGCGGGTGGAGACCGCGCTGCGGGCGGCGGCCTGAGCCCCCGGAGCCGGCGACCCGGGGCGGGATCGTAAACCTGTTCTCGCTGCGCGTAACGTCACCGCGTCGCCGGCTCGCTGCCGCGCCGGATCTGCTGCACACTGACGCCGTGGATCCTCGACAGGACAGGCGCGTGGCCCACCACGGCGGCCTGCGCTCCGCCGTGGTGGTCAACCCCGTGAAGGTGGCCGACCTCGACGAGCTGCACCGGACGGTCCACGACGCCCTCGCCGCCGCCGGCTGGCCCGAGCCGCTCTGGTTCGAGACCACGGTGGAGGACCCGGGCCGCGGCCAGACCGAGAAGGCGGTCGCGGCCGGCGTGGACGTGGTCTTCGCCTGCGGCGGCGACGGCACCGTGATGTCCTGCGTCAGCGGCCTGGTCGGCACCGACGTCGCGCTCGCCGTGCTCCCGCAGGGCACCGGCAACCTGCTCGCGGCCAACCTGGGCCTCTCCGGGGACCTGGCCGCCGGGCTGGAGGTCGCCGTCGAGCGCGGTCGCCGGCTGCTCGACGTCGGCGCGGTCGAGGACCACTACTTCACCGTGATGGCCGGCATGGGCTTCGACGCCCAGATGCTCGCCGACACCTCGGAGACCACCAAGAAGCGGATCGGCTGGCCGGCGTACGTGGTGGGGGCCGCCAAGCACCTGCGCGACCGGCCGATGAGGGTGTCCATCCGCATCGACGACCAGCAGCCGATCCGCCGGCGGGCCCGCTCCGTGCTGATCGCCAACGTCGGGCGCCTCCAGGGCGGGGTGCGCCTGCTCACCGACGCCGAGCCCGACGACGGCTACCTCGACGTCGCCGTGCTCACCCCGCGTACGCTGCGGCACTGGCTGGCGCTCGGCTGGGCCGTCGTACGCCGGCGGGACCGCGTGCCCCGGATGGAGGTCTTCCGGGGCCGGCGCGTGGAGATCACCAGCAACCGGGCCCAGCCGCGCGAGCTCGACGGCGACCTTATCGAGCCGGGTCGCACCCTGAAGGCCGAGATCCGGCGGCGCGCGCTCTGGCTCTGCGTGCCGCAGCCCGAGCAGGCCCCCGACCTGGCCGAGGACGCGGAGGCGGCCGGCGAGCGGGGCGAGCAGCTCATCGACGAGGCGCACCGTGAGTAGCACCCGCATCGTGCCGGAGACCCGGCTGATGCCCGACGAGGAGCTCAACGCCGACGACGCCTGGCACACGCTGCGCCGGCAGGGCGGCTGGCACCTGCTGCGGGACGCCTTCATCCGGTTCCGCTACGGCGACGGGTTCAGCCACTCCCGCGCGTTCGCGCTGCAACTGTGCCTCGCCGTGGTGCCGTTCATGATCGCGCTGACCGGCCTGATCAGCGAACTCGGCGTGGAGGAGGGCGGCCAGGTCGTCGCCGACACGGTGCTCGCACTCACCCCCGGGGCGAGCGAGCCGGTGGTGGCCGAGCTGCTCGGCGAGGGCGACCGCACCGAACGCGCCGGGGAGCTGGCGCTCAGCCTCGGCCTGATCACCGGCCTGGTCGCGCTGACCAGCACGATGGCGCAGATCGAGCGCGGGGCCAACCGAATCTACGGCGTGGAACGGGACCGCCCGGCGCTGTGGAAGTACGTCCGCGCCGCCGTCCTCGCCCTCACCGCCGGCGTACCGGCGCTGACCGGGTTCCTGATCCTCGTCGGCGGCGGCCCGATGGGTGACTCGGTGCAGCGGCACTACGCCTGGGGCGAACTCGCCAACGGCGTCTGGGACGTGGTGCGCTGGCCGCTCAGTCTCGGGCTGACCGTCCTGGCCGTCGCGGTGCTCTTCCGGCACGCGCCTCGCCGCAACCAGCCCGGCCTGTCCTGGCTCTTCTTCGGCGCCGGGATCGCCACCGTGCTGTGGTGGTTGGCCAGCCTGCTGCTCGCCGCGTACGTGCGGTTCAGCGACGGGTTCGGCCAGACCTACGGCGCGCTGACCGGCATGATGGCGCTGCTGCTGTGGGCGAACCTGACCGGCATAGCGCTCTTCGGCGGGCTCTCCTTCGCCGCCCAGTTGGAGGCGCTGCGGATCGGGGTGCGCGAGCCCGCCCAGCCGGACCTCTGGGAGCCCGAGGCCGAGCGCGAGCAGCTCCACGACACCGGCGACATGACCTCCCTGTAGTCCGTTTCGGACACCCTCCGGTGTACGCGCAGCGCCGATCGGGTATTGCGGCACGCCAGGAGCGAGAGGGAGGCTGCCGTGGGCGCGGTCAAAGAGGCGTTGCGTCGACCCCTGGGTCACTTCACCGAGCGGACGCTCGCCGGCCTGGCGGTCGTGCTCGGCGCCGGGGTCGGCTTCGGGGTGCTCCTCGTCCTGGTCCGGACCCGGTGGACCCCGCTGTACGACGTCGACCACGGCGTGGCCGCCTGGCTCAACGACCTCGTCGCCCCGCACGGGCCGTTGGTGACCGTGCTCAACGCGCTCACCGACCTCGGCGGCCGGGCGGTCATCGTCTGGCTGGTGTCGGTCGCCGTGGTCGGCCTGCTGGTCCGCCGGCAGGGCCGGCTCGCGGTGTTCCTGATCGTCACCGGTCTCGGCGCGCTGATCCTCGACCCGGCGCTCAAGACGCTGGTCGACCGGCTGCGCCCCGAGGTGGAGGTCCCGATCGGCAGCTACGCCGGGGACAGCTTCCCCAGCGGGCACGCGCTCGGCTCGATGGTCGCGTACGGGGCGCTGCTGCTGGTCTTCCTGCCGGCCATGTCGCGCCGTTGGCGCAGGCCCGCGATCGTCCTGGTCGCCGCCGTCGTGTCCCTGATCGGGCTGACCCGGATCGCGCTGGGCGTGCACTTCGTCTCCGACGTGCTCGGGGCCTGGCTGCTCGGCGCCGCCTGGCTCGGCGTCACCGCGTACGCCTTCCGGCTGTGGCGGTTGGAGCGGGGCCGGCCGGTCCCGGCGCTGATCGAGGGGCTGGAGCCGGAGGCCGCGCACGAGGTGGCGCCCGCCCCCGACGAGGCGCACCTGCTGCCGCACCCCCGGGCGGCCGTGTTCGAGTTGGTCGTCGGCTGGGTGCTGGTCCTCGGCGCGCTCTACGGCTTCGGCATGTTCGTCAGCTACCACGCCGGCGGCACCCTCTTCGCCACCCTCGACGCCGACGTGCCGAGGTGGTTCGCGGAGCACCGCACCCCCGACCGGGACGGCCTGAGCCACTGGTGGAGCAAGGCCGGCGACACGCACGCCATCCTGCTCATCTCGCTGGTCTTCTGCCCGCTCGTGCTGGCCGTGTGGCGGCGCTGGCGGCCGGTGCTGTTCGTCGCCCTGACCATGTTCGGCGAGCTGAGTCTCTTCCTCGCCTCCGCCGCCGCGGTCGACCGGCCGCGCCCGCCGGTGGGCAACCTCGACGGCCCGATGCCGACCTCGTCGTTCCCGTCCGGCCACATCGCCGCCACGCTCTGCGTCTGGGTCGCCGTCGCGATCATCGTCGTCCCGCGTACGGACCGGTGGTGGCGGTGGATCTTCGTGGCGCTGGCGGTGGTGATGCCGGCCGGCGTGGCGATCTCCCGGATGTACCGGGGGATGCACCATCCCACCGACGTCATGGGCGCGGTCATCCTCACCACCCTCTGGGTCGGGCTGCTGTACTGGGTCGTCCGCCCCAACGAGGACCTGCGCGAAGGCAACCGGCCCAGCCTCGAGTCCGAGGACGTGCACACCCTCGACGACGAGCTGGCCAGGGCCGCCCGGGTGGACTGACGGCACCGATGCTGCGGGTGATGAGCTGGAACATCCGGACCGGCGGCCGGGACCGGGGCGGCGCCGACCGGCGGGACCGGCTGGCGCGGGTCGTCGCCGCGCAGCGGCCGGACGTGCTGGCCCTGCAGGAGCTGCGGGACTTCGACTCGGGTGACGTGCTCGGCGACTTCGCGGGCCGGTTGGGGATGCGGCCCCACCTCGCCCGTTCCTGCTTCGGCCAGCCGGTGGCGGTGCTGCTCCGGCCGCCGCTGCGCGCCCTCGCCGCCGCCCGGGTGCGCCGGCCGTTCCATCACGGCGCGCAGCGGGTCACCGTGGCGACCGACGCCGGCCCGCTGACCGTGCTGAGCGTCCACCTCGATCCCTACTCGGGGCTGCGCCGGCGCGTCGAGGCGGGCTGGGCCGCCGCCGCGCTGCGCCGCGCGCCGGGGGAGCTGGGGCTGCTGGCCGGGGACCTGAACACCCTCGACCCCGTCGCCGACCACACCGACCGGATCGCCCGGCTCCCCGCCGCGTACCGCCGCCGTCACCTGCGCCGGGACGGGCGGACGGTGGACACCCGGGCGGTGGCCCGACTGCTCGCCGTCGGCCTGGTCGACCTGTACGCGGCGGCCGGCACGCCCGACGCCGGGCTGACCGCGCCGACCCGGCACGGCGGCGGCGCGGAGTTCTCCGGCATGCGGCTGGACTACCTGTTCGGCACCCCGGCGCTGGCCGCCCGGGTGCGGGACTGCCGGGTGGTCCGGGGCGGCGACACCGAGTACGCCTCCGACCACTACCCGCTCGTCGCGGACCTGGCCCTCTCCCCGGCCTGACCCACCCGGCCGCCGGCCGCCTGCTGAGCGCCCGGCCACGCGGCCCATGCCGGCCCACCAGGCCCACGAGGCCTACGGGGCCCAAGCGGCCCCCACCCGGTCGCCTCGACGCGCCCGCCGCCGGGTGCTTGCCGGGGCTGGTTACCGTGTTCCGGTGATCGACTCGCCGGGCCCGGCTCCGCGTGCCACCGGAACATCCCCCACTTCTGAAGCCGCGCCGCTGGTCGTGGCCGTCGCCCGGGGGATCGCGCTGGTCGTGGTGGTGCCCGTGCGGCTGGTCTGGGAACTGGTCGCCGCCGTCTGCGGGTGGCTGCACCGCTGGCTGCTCGCGCCGGTCGGCCGGTTCCTGGACCGCTGGCTGCTGCGCCCGGTCGGCTGGCTGCTGCGTCACCTGCTGTGGCTGCCGCTGGGCTGGCTCGCCCGTGGCATCGCCTGGCTGGTCCGGACGCTGGTGTGGGTGCCGCTGGTGTGGCTCGCCCGTGGGCTGGCCTGGCTGGCGTACCACCTGGTCTGGCTGCCGTTGAGCTGGCTTGCCCGGCTTCTCGCCCCGCTCGGGCGCCTGCTGGCGGCCGGGCTCGCCGCGCTGGGCCGGTGGCTGCTGGCCGTCGGCCGGGTGCTGCTCGACGCGGCGGCGTGGGCGTGGCGGATGACCGGCCGGCTGCTGTGGTGGTGCTACGCGTTCACCCTGCGTCCGTTCGTGCTCGGGGCGGGCTGGCTGTGGCGGCACGCCGTGCGCCCGGTGGGCCGGGCGGTCGCCGCCGCGTGGCGGGCGACGGTGACGCCGGTCGCCCGTTGGCTGCGCGGCAGCGTCGTCGACCCGGTCCGCCAGGCGACCCGCGAGGTGCTGGCCGCCCTCGGCCTGCGCCGTTGAACAAGGGGCGGGTGACCAAGGGGCGGGCGAACGCGGTTTACAGGACCAGGTTGAGGAGGACGGTCAGGACGATCGAGGCGACGATCGAGAAGAGGATCATCAGGAGGCAGCCGAGGCCGCCCCCGGCGGGGCGGATCTCCGTGTTGCCGATGCGCATATGATCACCTGTTCGTCAGGGACGGGGCGAGCAGGGCACGGATCGCGTCGGCGACCTGCGCCGGCGCGGTGGTCGCGACGTTGTGCGCGGCGCCCGGCACGGTGAGCGTGCGGGCGTGCGGCACCAGCCGGCCCATCTGCGACCGCCAGGACGCCGGCACCACCGGGTCCCGGGAGCCGGCGACCACCAGGGTCGGCGCGGTGATCCGGACCAGATCCGCCTCGACGCCGTTGCGTACCGAGTGCGCCAGCGTCGCGTGGACGCGCCAGGGGCGGGCGTCCACGACGTCCCGGAGCAGGATCGGCGCCTGTAACGGCGCCTCCCGCAGGGCGTCCACCAGCCACCGCCCGAACTGTCCCCGCCGGGACCGGGCGGCCGGGTCGCTGGTCGGCGCGGCGAGCACCACGGCCCGGACCGCGTCGGGCTGGCGGGCGGCCAGCGCCGCGACGACCTCCGCGCCGGACGAGTGCCCGACCAGGCAGACCGGCGGCATCCGGTACGCGGCCAGCCAGGCGGCCAGGTGGTTGGCGTGCCGGACCACGTCGTACGCCGTGCCGGGGCGCTCGGTGAGCCCGAGGCCGGGCAGGTCCGGCGCGTACGCGGGGTGGGTGTCGGCCAGCGCCAGGGCGAGCGGGGTCAGGTAGCGGTGGGACACCGCCAGCCCGTGCACCAGCACGACGGGCGTGGTGCCGGTGCCCGGGTCGGCCGTGCGGCGGGTGTGCGTACGGATCCCGTCGACCAGCCGCCACTCGCTGGTCAGGCCGGCGGCTGGGCGCGGCGCGGCCAGCGCGAGGCGCAGCTCGGCCGGTCCGAACCGGCCGGGCGGGGTCACCCGGGGCCGCCGGGTCGGCGAGATCCTCACAGCTCGCGCAGCCTCGGCAGCAACTGTTCCTGCGCCCAGTCCAGGAACATGGGTTGCGTCTCGCCGCCCACCTGCACGATCGCCACGTGGGTGAAGCCCGCGTCGACGAACTTCTTGAACGCCTCGACGTGCCGGTCCACGTCGGGCCCGCAGGAGATCCCCGCGGCCACGTCCTCCTCGCGGACGAACTGGGTGGCGGCGGCGAACGACTCCGGCCCGGGCAGGTCCGCGTTGACCTTCCAGCCCATTCCGAACCAGCGGAACTGGTCGTGCACGATCTTGCGGCACTCCGCCTCGTCCGGGCCGTAGCAGATGGCCACCTGCCCGAAGCGGGGCCGCCCGGCGCCGCCGGCGTCCTCGTACATCTCGATGATGTGCGGATCGGGCTCGGTGGCGACGATGCCGTTGCCGTACTCGGCGGCGAGGGTGGCCGACTGCCGGCCCGAGGCGGCGATCGCCATCGGCACCGGCCGGTCCGGCCGATCCCACACGTACGCGTCGGGCACGTCGTAGTGGTTGCCGGAGAAGGTCAGCGTCTCCCCGTTGAGCAGGGGCCGGATGATCTGGAGCGCCTCCTCGAACATCTCGTGCCGCTGCTGCACGTGCGGCCAGCCGCCGACCACGTGCTCGTTGAGGTTCTCACCCGCGCCGAGGCCGAGGGTGAACCGGCCGTCCGAGAGCACCCCGACGGTGCTGGCCTTCTGCGCCACGACCGCCGGGTGGTAGCGGCGGATCGGGCAGGTCACGAAGGACATCAGCTCCGCCCGGCTGGTGGCGTGCGCGACCGCGCCGAGCACGGACCAGGCGTACGGGGAGTGGCCCTGCGAGTCCAGCCACGGGTAGTAGTGGTCGGAGATGACGAGCTGGTCGAAGCCGGCCGCCTCCGCCCGCACCGCGTAGTCGACCAGGTGCTTGGGGCCGGCCTGCTCGCACAGCAGGGTGTAGCCGACGGTGACCATGGCATTCTCCTTCCGAGCCGTGTCCCCGCCCGGCTCGGCGGCCGGACCCGGGCGGATCATCAACGGATACCCCCGGCGGCGCCGCTCAACCCTCGCGTCCGGCGGCGAGGCGGGCGGCGCGCATGGTCAGGTAGCGCTGCTCGGGCAGGCTCGTGGTCAGGGCGGCCGCCGCCCGGTACGCGGCCACCGCGCCCTCCCGGTCGCCGGCCATCTCGCGCAGGTGCCCGCGGGCGGCGGGCAGCCGGTGGTGCCCGGCGAGCCGGGGGTCGGCGTCCAGCGCGTCGAGGGCGGCCAGGCCCGCCGCCGGGCCGTGCACCATGGCGGTCGCCACCGCGCGGTTGAGGGCGACGACCGGGTTGCCGGAGAAGCGTTCCAGCACCTCGTAGAGGGCGAGGATCTGCGGCCAGTCGGTCTCCCCGGTGCTGGGCGCCTCGTCGTGCAGCGCGGCGATGGCCGCCTGGATCTGGTACGGCCCGACCGGCCCGCGGGGCAGCGCCCGGGTCACCAGCGCGACCCCCTCGGCGATCGCCGCCGCGTCCCACCGGCTGCGGTCCTGGTCGGCCAGGGAGACCAGTTCGCCGGACGGGCCGGTCCGCGCGGCGGCGCGGGCGTCGGTGAGCAGCATCAGCGCGAGCAGGCCGGCCACCTCGCTGTCGTCGGGCAGGAGCGCGTGCAGCGCCCGGGTCAGCCGGATCGCCTCCTCGGACAGGTCCACCCGGCGCAGGTCGGCGCCCAGGCTGGCGGTGTGCCCCTCGGTGAAGATCAGGTAGAGCACGTGCCGCACCGCGCCCAGCCGGGCCTCCCGGTCGGCCGGCTCGGGCATCCGGAACGGGATGCCGGAGCCGCGGATGCGCTGCTTGGCGCGGCTGATCCGCTGCGCCATGGTGGCCTCGGGCACGAGGAAGGCGCGGGCGATCTCGGCCGTGCTGAGACCGCCGACCGCGCGCAGGGTCAGCGCGATCGCCGAGGCCGGCGAGAGCGCCGGATGGCAGCAGAGGAAGAGCAGGGTCAGCGTGTCGTCCCGGTCGGCGGCCAGTTCCTCGTCCGGTGGCGGCGCGGCGCGCCGGTCGTCCGGCTCGCGGCGGGCGACGAGGTCCTCGCGCCGCCGCCGGGCCGTCTCGCCGCGGACCAGTTCGACCATCCGGCGGTACGCGACCTGGATCAGCCAGCCGCGGGGGTTGTCCGGCGTCCCCTCGACCGGCCACTGGGTCGCCGCCGCCAGCAGCGCCTCCTGCACGGCGTCCTCGGCGGTGGCGAAGTCGCCGAAGCGGCGGCTGAGCACGCCGAGGACCTGCGGCGCCAGCTCGCGCAGCAGGTCCTCGACGGATGGTTCGGCGGCGTCCAGTCGTCACATCTCCAGTGGCGGGGCCGACATGACCGGGCGCACCTCGATCGGCATGTTCAGCGGCCGGCCGCCGGGGCCGGGCGCGGTGGAGATGTGCGCGGCGATCGCGACGGCCCGCTCGGGGCTGTCGCAGTCCACGATCCAGAAGCCGGCGAGGAACTCCTTGGTCTCGGCGAACGGCCCCTCGGTGACCACGGGCGCGCCGTCGGAGCCCGCCCGGACGATCTTCGCCTGGTCGGGCGCGGCGAGCCCCTGGCCGTCGACCAGTTCGCCGTCGGCGACCAGCTTGGCGTTGACCTCGGCCATGAACCCGATGTGCGCCTGGATCTCCTCCGGCGCCCAGGTGTCGATCGAGGGGAAGTCCGTGCCGGCGGCGCTGAACTGCATGAGCAACATGTACTTCACGTCTGGCTCCTCACGACTGCGCACCATCATCGGTGCTCTCACCCACAGGTAGAAGCCGGCACTCCGGTCCTCGACATCCCCGCCGAAGAAATTCCGAGAAATTTCGCCGCCGACCGCCGACCGCCGACCGCCGACCGCCGCCCGCCGCCCGCTGCCCGCTACCCGTCGGTGGCGGTGAGTTCCAGCAGGATCGGCTGCTCCGGGTGCAGGGCCGGCACCTGGAGCCCGACCGTGGCCAGCACCGCGCCGCCGAGCGTCACGCCGCCGTCGGCCAGCCAGCCCGGCGGGGCCAACTGGAGGGTCGCGGGCTCCGGCACGCCCGCGACGGGGCGCACCGCGTACCGCCGCCGAGAGGCGAGGCCGGGGAGCCGGACCGGCCCGGGGACCTGGGCCACCGAGGTGGCCAGCCGGGCCACGGCGTACACCGCGTGGGATCCGTCGTGGGCGACCACGCCGTGCGCCCAGACGGCCGGGTCCGGGTGGTCGACCCGGACCACCCGCCCGGCGTGCAGCAGCGGGCGGAGCCGCTTGTGCGGCGCGACCCAGGCGGCCAGCTCGCGGCGCTCGTCGGTGCCGATCGCGCCGATGTCCCACTCGATGCCGTGGTGGCCGAAGAGCGCGGTCGCAGCCCGGAAGCCCAGGTCGTGCACGCGGTTGGTGGTGTGTGAGCGCTCCGGGCCGATGTGGGTGCCGACCAGCTCGGGCGGGAGCAGCAACCCGGTCCAGCGCTGGATCGCCAACCGTTCCAGGGCGTCGTTGCAGTCGCTGGCCCAGACCCGGTCGGTGCGCCGCAGGATCTCCAGGTCCACCCGGGCGCCGCCGGACGCGCAGCTCTCGATCTCCACGCCCGGGTGGCGACGGCTGGTCCGCGCGGCGGCGCAGGTGAACGATGCTTATCCCGAGCACGCTCCCAGGGCGGTCCGGGTCTGCGCGGCCGGCGTGCCCTCACAGGCACTTCACAGCGGTGCCGGATAGGGTCCTGACCAGCCAGCGACCCGCTCCAGGGTGGAGTGCGGCGTGATCCTGCGGGAGTTCCGATGGTCTTCAAGAAGATGCTGAGCGCGTTCGGTGTGGGTGGGCCGAGCGTCGACACCGTCCTGACCAACCCGAACACCCGACCCGGCCTGACCCTGGAGGGCCAGGTCAACCTGATCGGCGGCGACGGCCCCGCCAACGTCGAGCAGGTCGTCGTCAGCCTGGTCACCCGGGTCGAGATCGAGGGCGGCGACACCGAGTACGCCGGCATCATGGAGTTCCACCGGCTGCCGGTCAGCGGCGCGTTCCAGCTCGCCCCGAAGCAGCAGCTCTCCCTGCCGTTCCAGCTCCCGGTGCCGTGGGAGACCCCGATCACCGACGTGTACGGCCAGCGGCTGCGCGGCATGACGATGGGGCTGCGCACCGAGCTGGCGATCGCCCGGGCGGTCGACAAGGGCGACCTCGACCTGGTCAACGTGCACCCGCTGCCGGTGCACGAGCGGATCCTGGAGGCGTTCCAGCGGCTCGGGTTCCGCTTCAAGCACGCCGACCTGGAACGTGGCCACATCCGGGGCACGCAGCAGACGCTGCCGTTCTACCAGGAGATCGAGTTCTTCGCCTCGCCCCAGTACGCGTCGACCATCAACGAGGTCGAGCTGACCTTCGTCACCAGCCCGCACGGCGTCGAGGTGATCCTGGAGTGCGACAAGCGCGGCGGGTTCCTCACCGCCGGGCACGACGCCTTCGGCCACTACCGGGTCTCGTACGCGGACGCCGACCGGACGGACTGGGTCCAGGTCGTGGACGGCTGGCTGCGGGAGACGACCTCGCGCTACGGCAGCCTGCGCGCGCAGGGCTTCGGCGGGCACGGTCACGGACACGGCCGGGGCCCCGGCATGGGCGGCGTGGTCGCCGGCGCCGCGCTCGGTCTCGTCGGCGGCATGGTCGCCGGCGAGATGATCGAGGACGCCATCGAGGGCGACTTCGCCGAGGACTTCGGCGGCTTCGAGGAGTAGGACCGACACGACGGTGGCCTCCGGGACTTCGTCCCGGAGGCCACCGTGTGCTGTGGCGCGCGGTACCGGTCAGTGCCGGGCCCTGCGCTCCTCACCGCTGCGCCAGGTGCTGCCGGCCTTGGCCAGACCACGGCTACCCAGGTAGCCGAGGGTCAGCAGCGTGATCATGAACCACGCGTTGGGGGCCCGGAAGATGTCCACCCCGGTGGAGTTCTTCCCGACCAGCTGCGAGGCGGCCAGTACGCCGATCACGGCTGCGATGTAGACCCAGAACTCGGTGGTCCGCAGCGCCGGCTTGGTCTCGGTGCCGGGTGCCTGCATGGCCTCCCGACGCCCGTCGGGCACCATCGGCATCGGGCGGGTGGGCGTCTCCTGCATGGCCCGGTCCTGCATGGCCCGGTTGGGCGCTTCCTGCACCGGCCGGTTCATCGGCCTGGTGGATGCAGCCTGCGTGCTCATCTTGTCCTCCTCAGGATGCGATGAGTCGTACCTGCATTCCCTCCCCCCGCTACCGCGTTTCGGCCACGGCACGGTTTGCGTTCATGGCGAGGGCACCCGCCGTCTACCCGACCCGGCGGGGGCAGTAACACCGGCTGGCGGCCGGGAAAATCTGGTCCGCCGGGGCCGCGCGGGGCGCGCCACGGACGGGGTACGCCGCCGGGCCGGCCGGCCCGGCGGCGCGGGTTTGCCGGGGCGGTCGCCGGGCACGCACCCGGACCGACACTTCTGTGAGGTGATGGACGTGCGTGAGGACGACATGCGACAGGACGCCGCCCGGCGGGCCGAGGACCGGATCGCCGGCGGCGTGTACGGCGAGGGCGTCCTGGACGAGGTGACCGTGCCCCCCACCGACGTGCAGCGGGTCATCCAGGACGAGGACCCGGACGACCCGGCCCACGTCCCGGTGGACCCGGACGTGCTGCGCGACGGGGGCCCCACCCGGGGGCAGGGCGCGATCACCACGACCGGCGGCACCGCCGGCCCGGCCAGCGCCCGGCGGCTGGCCCGGCAGCCCGAGCGGCACCCCGGCAAGGTGGCCCCCACGACCACGGGCGACGCCACCACCGGCGGCATGAGCACTCCCGCCGGCGGCTCCACCAGCGACCAGTCCAGCACCGCCAGCCAGGTCGGCAACTTCACCAACGAGTGACCCCCGGTCGCGGCCCCACCCGCCCAACGGCGTGGGCGGGGCCCACTGACGGTCCGGAGGCGAGGACGCCGCTGGCCGGTACCCCGCGCGGGGTACCGGCCAGCGGCGTCATGCGACTTGTCGTCAGCTGTTCCAGTGTTCGGCGACCATGTCGGCGGCCTGCTGTTCCCACTGGGCGTAGTGGTCCGGGTACGCCGACACCTGCACCGTCTGCGCG
>NZ_JBIDDG010000060.1:0-13990 GCF_043205005.1 Micromonospora sp. NPDC047620
GTCACCGGCGTGCTCCGGCTGTCCCGCGCGTCGTACCGGAAGATGATCCAGAACCTGGCCTGGGCCGCCGGCTACAACGTGGTGGCGATCCCACTGGCCGCCGGCGTCCTGGCCTGGGCCGGGGTCGCGCTCAGCCCGGCCGTCGCGGCGGTGCTGATGTCCGCCTCCACCGTCGTGGTGGCGGTCAACGCGCAACTGCTGCGCCGGGTGCGGCTCACCCCCGGACAACCGGCCGGCGGGAGGGCGGCACGGCCGGGGCGGTGACCACCTGTGCGAGGCGGTCGCCGGCGCCGCGCGTGCGGCCGGTCGCCTCGGCCCATCCGGTGGTGATGAGCAGCAGGGCCGCGATGTAGGTGGTCATCACGGCCAGGCTGTGGCCGGGCAGCGTGGTGCCCGCGGCGTCCAGCCCGATCAGCAGGTCGGAGAGGAGGAACAGCGCCCCGCCCACGGCCACCCGGCGGGAGACGCCGGTCGCGGCGGCGGCCATCAGGCTGAGCGCGAGGCTGTAGCCGAGGACCGGCAGCCGCAGCGGGCCGAGGGCGTTCCACAGCGCGACGTTGCCCGCCGCCCAGCAGACGAGGTAGCCGACGACCGCCGCGACGGGCGGCCGTCGGTGCCGCAGGAAGGCGGTCAGGAAGCCGACCTGGGCGCCGAGGAAGCACCCCATGCCGACGAGGAACGCGGTGCGGCCGGACAGCAGCAGCGCGACGTCCCCGGCGGTGGCGAAGACCAGCCCGACGGCGACCCCGTCGACGCGCCGGCGCGCCCGCAGCAGGTACGCCAGCAGCACCGGCGCGAGCAAAGGCTTGGCCAGCCACTGCAGGGCGGTCACGTCGGCCGCGACGCCGATCAGTTCGACGGCGGCCACCACGCCGAACGGCCAGAGCCGCCTCATCGGACGGCGACCGGCTGCGCGTGCGGGACGGGCTGCCAGCCGGGCCGGCCGAGCACGTAGCCGAGCCGGTGCCGCCAGGACGAGGCGGCCCGCGCATCTGCCCAGATGGCCCGGTACTCGTGGGTCGCCACCCGCAGCGGGTTGTACGTGTCGATGTTCTTCGTCAGGCCGTACCGGACGGGGGCGCGCTCCGGCTCGAAGGTGCCGAACAGCCGGTCCCAGACGATCAGGATGCCGCCGTAGTTGCGGTCCAGGTACTCGGCGTTGGCGCCGTGGTGGACCCGGTGGTGCGACGGCGTGTTGAAGATCCACTCGACGGGGCGGGGCAGCACGGTGATCCGCTCGGTGTGCAGGAAGAACTGGTACAGCAGGCTGACCGACTGCTGAAGGAAGATCATCCACGGCGGGATGCCGAGCAGCGCCAGCCCGAGCCAGAACGGGATCGACGTTATCGGCGTCCAGCTCTGCCGCAGCGCGGTCGAGAGGTTGAAGAAGACGCTGGAGTGGTGCACCACGTGCCCGGCCCAGAGCAGCCGCACCTCGTGGTGGGACCGGTGGAACCAGTAGTAGGCCAGGTCGTCGGCGAAGAACAGCAGGACCCAGGTCCAGACGCTGGTGGGGGAGAGCTGGATCGGCGCGACCGTGTACGCGGCGGCGTAGAGGCCGATCGTCAGCAGCTTCCACGGCACGCCGATGATCTGGCTGCCGGCGCCCATGGTCAGGCTGGTTGCGGTGTCGCGCAGTTCGTACCCGCGTTCGTCGTCGTCGGGCGCGAAGCGGTAGGAGAGCGCCTCGACGGCGATGAGGAGCAGGAACGCCGGTACGGCGTAGAGCACGGCGGGGATCATGCCCGGGCTTCCCTTCTCGGCGGTGCGGCGGGGGTGGTGAGGGGGGCGGTGAGCAGGGCGCGTGCCTCGCGGGCGGCGTCGGAGGCCCGGCCGGTGACGATGGCGTCGGCGAGCCGGCGGTGGCCTGCGACGTCGAGCAGTTCCGCGGCGCGCCGCTCCGGTGGCACCTCGCCGACGGCGAGCGCGCCGGCCACCAGGCTGTTGAAGGCCAGCAGGTAGGCGGTGTTGCCGGAGCCGGCGACGATGTGCCGCCAGAGCACGATGGTCGCCTCGGCCATCCCCGCCAGGTCCGGCGCGAGCCCCGCGTACTCCTCGACGGCCCGCGGGATCGCGGCCCGGGCCGCCGGGTCGCCGCGCTCGGCGCAGAGCCGGGCCGCGTCGACCCCGACGCAGGCCCGCATCTCCAGCATGTCCCGGACGAGGGTGTCGACGGGGAGGGTGTCGTGGAAGCGGGTGAGGGAGAGCGCGAGGTCGAGCCCGGCGTGCACCCGCCAGTCCAGCACCCGGGTCGCGTCGCCCTGGCTGACCCGGACCAGCCCGAGCTGCTGCAACCGGCGCAGCGCCTCGCGGACGGCGTGCCTGTTGACCCCGAAGGTGGCGGCCAGCTCCCGCTCGCCGGGTAGGGCGTCCTCGGGGCGGTAGGAGCCGCTGACGATCGCGTCGCGGATCTGGCCGAAGACATGGTCGGAGACGGAGGAGCGGGGGACGGGGGCGAAGTGCATGCCGATGAGTGTGGCGCAGCGCACATCAACCCGTCAACTGGTTGGACCAGCTCGGCTTACGGCCGTGGCGGGGCGCGGGACCGGGCCGGGTCAGTCGTCGATCGTGACGCTGGTGATCCAGGACGGCGGCAGCGGCGCGCCCGCCCCGATCAGCCCCGCGACGACCCGGGTGGCCTCGAGCGGCGCCGCCGGCCACGGCGTCAACCCGTCGGTCAGCACCACCACGATGTGCGGTCGGTCGCGCAGCGCGGCCTCGATCCCGACCCGCATGTCGGTGCCGCCGCCCCCGGCCAGCCGCACCTCGCCGACGGTGTGCACCCGCCGTACGACGTGCACGGCCGCGTCGCAGGAGAGCACGGTGACCCGGTTGCCGCCGACGCCGACCGCCCGGAGCACCCCGGCGACCTCGGCGAGCGCCGCGGCGAGCTGCGACTCGCCCATCGACCCCGACGTGTCCACCACGACCGCCACCCGGGGCACCGGTCGGCGCAGGCTGGGCAGCACCACCCCGCGGGTCGCCGCGGCGCGTCGGGAGGGCCGGTGGTAGGTGTAGTCGACCGCGCCGCCGGCCCAAGCGGCCGCCTCGCGTACCGCGCCGGTCAGCGCCCGCCGCCAGTCCACCCGGGGTTCGAGCAGCTGGGCGGCCCAGCGTTCCCAGCCGGCCGGGACGGTGCCCCGGGAGCGGGCGTGCGCGCGGACCGCGTGGGCCGTCTCCCGGCGGATCGCCCCCGCCTCCACCGCGCTGACGCCGCCCGCGCCGTCGCGCTCCCACGGCCGGTCGACGCCGTGCGCCCCGGATCCGCAGTCGTGCGCCCCGGCCTCGCACACCTGCGGCGGCAGCATCGGCAGGTACGCCTCGAACAGCAGGCCCGCCGGCAGCCCGAAGGTCTTCGGCTCGACCCGGTCCGGCGGCAGCGGCAGCCGGTCGGCCACCAGGTCGTCGTTGATCTCGCAGTCCTGCGCGACGTTGACCCGGTGGTGGTCGCGCCGCTGCCCGACGGGGCGCCGGTCGGCCCGGCCGTGGTGGTCGCGGAGCAGGTGGGCCACCTCGTGGATCCACACCGCCGCGAGCTGGGCCACGGGCAGCCGGTCGACGAACCCCGGCGAGACGTGGCAGCGCCAGTGCCGGTCGACGCCCATGGTCGGCACGTCCGGCGACTCCACCACCGTGACGCTGTAGAGCGCGGTGGCCAGGTAGGGGCGGTCCTGCGCCGCCCGGAACCGGGCGGCGAGCAGCTTCGTGCGGTCCAGCCGGCCGCCGCCGGCACTCATCCGGCCAGGCGTCCCGACAGCCGCAGCACGTCCGCGAAGGCGTGGATGGCCGGCGGCACCGGCCACGAGGTGTCGCGCAGCGCCGCCAGGTCCATCGCGGCGCGCGCCGCGACGTCCGGCACGCCCGCCTCGACCGCCTTGCCCAGCACCACCCAACCGGCCTCCCAGCGGGACCGGTCGACCTTCGCCTGCACCGCGGAGATCACGGCGGTGAGGAACGCCAACTGCCGGTCGCCCCGCTCCGGCAGCCGGAACGCCGCCGGGTCGGCGAGCACCCGCTCCGGATCGGGAAGGTCCAGGTTCTCCAGGTAGGTGACGAACTCCAACCCCGCGCCGTCGCCCACGGCGCCGATCACCGCCAGCGCCAGCGCCTCCGCCCCGGTCCCCGCCGCGTAGTGGACGGTGAGCAGCCGCAGCACCATCTCCCAGGTGCGCGGCGACGGCCACGCGCCGCCGCGGGCCTCGGCGTCGGCGGGCAGGTGGTGGGTCAGCCCCGGCCGGGCGGTGAGGAAACCCGCGATCGCGCCGCGCGCCCTGGCCAGCGCTGTCGCGGTGCGCCCGGGCCGGACCTCCGGCACGGTCACCGCCGGCCACGTGCCGGCCAGGCCCCGCGCGACCGTTCGCGCGTCGTGCGTCCAGTGCAGGTGCACGAACCGGTTCGCCAGCGGCGGGGCGAGGTGCCAGCCGTCCGCCGCGCTGGTCGGCGGGTTCGCGGCCGCCACGATCCGCACCGACGCCGGCAGCGCGAGGCTGCCGACCCGACGCTCCAGCACCACCCGCAGCAGCGCCGCCTGCACCGCCGGCGGCGCGGAGGAGAGCTCGTCGAAGAAGAGCAACCCCGATCCGGTACGCGCCAGCCGGACCGCCCAGTCCGGCGGAGCCATCGGCACCCCGTCGGTGGCCGGGGAGTCCCCGACGATCGGCAACCCGGCGAAGTCCGACGGCTCGTGCACGCTGGCGATGACCGTCTCCAGCGGCAGGCCCAACCCGTCGGCGAGCTGCTGGAGGGTGGCGGACTTGCCGATGCCCGGCTCGCCCCACAGCAGCACCGGCAGGTTCGCCGACACCGCCAGGGCCAGCGCCTCGACCTTCGGGTCGGCGGCCGGCTCCGTCCGCCACGCGCGGGTGGCGGCGACAAGGTCGTCGGCGGCGGCCAGCGCCGGCACGGCCGCCGTCATCGGTCGACCCATTCCGCCAGCACATCCCGGATCCGGAGCACCGGCTGCACGTCCTCGCCGTCGTCGTCGTACATGCTCGCCTTCCCCTCCGCCAGGTCGCGGGGGCTGTAGTCGTCCTCGTCGGAGGCGTCCGGGTCGGCGCCGGCGGCCAGCAGCGCCCGGACCAGCTCCGGGCTGCCGCCGTCGCCGACGGCCACGTGCAGCGCGGTACGGCCCCGACGGTCCCCGGCCTCGATCGGCACGCCGGCGTCGAGCAGCCGCCGGACCAGCGAGACGTCCTCCACCGCGCGCAGGTGGTGCAGCAGAGTGCCGCCCCGGCCGTCGCCCATTCTCGGGTCGAGCCCCGCGTCCAGCAGCGCGGCCAACGTCGCCGCGCCGCCGTGCTGGATCCGCAGCAGCACGTCGCGCCGCAGCTCCCGCAGGGGCCGGGGCAGCCGGCCGGTCCCGCCGCGCCACGCCTGCACGGCGGCGAAGCAGCCCGCCGACTGCCCGCCGAGGGCGCGCAGCAGCTCCTCGCCGGCGACTTCCTCGGCGGTGTGCGACACCGGGTCGAGCCGGCCGTCGCCGTGGACGAGGATGTGCCACCCACCCCCGCACCGCACCGGCACCTCCGCCCGCAGCCCGGCCACCCTCGGCCGCGCCGTTCCGGCCCGCGCCGTGATGGCCACGCCCGCGTCGAGCCGGTCCACCGTTGTCTCCGGCTGTTCGGCGTGCGCCGTCTCGCCCCGCACGGTCCCCGAAGTGGCCGTCCCCGGCCGTGCCGTCTCGCCCTGCGCCGTGCGCAGCCGTACCGCCGGCACCGGTGGGTGGTCGCCAGGTGACGGGACGGTGTCCGGCGTGGACGGTGCCGACGGGAACAGGGCCCGGCGCACGAGGGGGTGCAGCTCGGCGGGGCGGAGCAGGCCGTGCCGCAGCAGGTCCAGGTCGGCGGGCCGCTCGTGGACCACGCCGGCGAAGCGGGGACGGGTGAAATGCTCCCGCTCGTACCCGACGAACGCGGCGGCCACCGTGCCGTCACCCCGCCGGTGCACCTCGGCCACCGGCCGCCCCCCGGACCAGATCATGACCCGGTCGACGCCGTAACGGTCCTCCAGCCGGCCCAGCTCGGCGTCCAGCCCGAGCGGGACCAGGCAGCTGCGGGCGGCGCTCGCGACCTCGCGGTTGAGGTAGTAGGTCTCGGGGGCCTCCGGGTCGAGGTCGACACCGGCCGCCGCCCACGCCTCGACCATCTCGCCGCCGGCGACCAGCCGGTCGAAGACCTCGGCCCGGCTCGCCGGGGCGCCCGGGTCGGCCGCCGCCGCGTACGACCCGAACGGCCGGACGGTGCCGTCGGCCGCCAAGCCGGGCAGCCGGCCCGGCGAGCCGCCGTACGCGCCGGCGAGCCCGTCGACGTGCGCGGCGCTCCAGTAGACCGGCGGCAGGTCCTGCCGGGGGTAGCCCTCGCCCAGTGTGGGGCGGACGGTCAGCCGCAGCCGCTGCGACCCGTCGACCGTCTTCGGCGTGTCCACCACCAGCGCGACGTCGCGGTCGTCGAACCGCCCGTCCACGGCGGACAGCACGAACCGTTGGTGGGTGGCGACGCTGGTGCGGCCGCCGAGCACGCGCGGCAGGTGCCAGCGCAGCAGGTCCGGGGCGAGCACGCCGAGGTCCGCCTCGATCCGGTCGGCACGGGCCCGGCCGTGCTCCCGGGCTACCTCGGCCAGGTCGAACGCCACGTCCATGCGCCCGGCCGCGCAGGCGGCCCGCCAGTCACCGGCCTCCCGGGCCGCGGCGCACGCCTCGACCATCGCGGCCGGCACGGCGTACCGCCGGACACGCTGCCAGGTGCGGATCTCGTCGACGACGGGCGGGTTCACCGGTAGACGCTCGCGATCGCCCGGATGTCCTCGTGCGGCGCGGTGACCGGCCGCTCGGCGAGCAGCGCCGAGGCCCGGCGACGCTGCCGGCGCGGCACGCCCCCGTTGATGCCCAGGTACTCCAGCGTCGGGTGACCCTCGACGGCCTCGACGAGCCGCTTCGCGCCCCGCCCACCGACCTCCGTACGCCGCAGGTCCAGCCGGCGCAGCCGGGCGGCGGGCAGCGCGTCGGCGAGCGCCGCCGCGCCCTCGTCGCCGACCACGTTGCCGCGCGCCCCGAGAGCCCGCTCCGAAGGTGGCCGGGCCAGGTCCAGCGCCCGCCAGGCGCCCAGGTGCCGGGCCAACGCGGTCACCCCGGCCAGGGTGATCCCGTTGCCGCCCAGACCGAGCGTCACCTCCACCCCGTCGGCCAGCTCGGCGAGGGCGGCGGCGCCGGCGTCCCCGAGGTGGTTCGCCGCCAGGTAGAGCTCCCGGACCCCGGCGGCGTGGACCAGCGTGCCGAGCACCGGCACCGCGTCCGGGCCGAAGCCGTTGCCGCCGAGGAAGAGCCGCTGCACCGGCCGCTCCCGGTCGGCCAGCGCCTCGGCCAGGGCGGCCAGCCCGCGTACGCTCATCCCGACGTTGACCAGGTCCAGCGTGCGGATGGTGGAGTTCACCGCGAGCGCGGCGGCGAGCCGCCGGACACCCTCGTCGCCGACCGGGTTGCGCTTGAGCCACAGCGCCCGCACCGTGTGGTCGCCGGCCAGCCGGGCGGCGAGCGCGTCGACCCCGGCCGGGTCGATCCGGTTGCAGCCCAGGTAGAGCGTCTCGAGGTGGTGCCCCGGGCGCAGCGCCTCGGCGACCGCCCGGGCGCCTTCCGCGCCGAGGCCGTTGGTGCCCAGCAGCAGGTGCCGCACCAGCGGCGAGTCGACCGCGGCGGCCACGATCCGGGCGGTCTGTGCCGGGCCGACGCCCTGCTTGCACAGGTCGAGCCGGCCGTCGGGCTGCACCGTGCCGCGCGGGAACTCCTCGGGCGCGACCACCGCGTCCGGCACGGAGAGGCGGACCAGCAGCGGGTCGAAGTCGGCCGGGTCGGCGAGCCCGGCGTCGGGGTCGGCGATGGCCGGGCACCGCACCGGCGTGGGATCGGTCACCAGGGCACGCTCCGGTAGTCCTTGAGGAACTGGCCGCTCACCGGCGCGCCGCGGACGCCCCGGACGATCGGGTCGTAGACCCGGGCGGCGCCGTCGACCACGTCGAGCGGCGGCCGGAACCCGAGGTCACGCTGGGCGATCTTGCCGGGGTGCGGCCGCTCGTCGGTGACCCAGCCGGTGTCCACACTGTTCATGTGGATGCCGCTGGTCAGGTAGTCGGGGGCGACCGTGCGGACCAGCATGTTCAGCGACGCCTTGGCCATGTTGGTGTGCGGGTGCCGGGTGGTCTTGCCGGAGCGGCTGTAGCTGCCCTCCATCGCCGAGACCTGCACGACGTGCCGCTGCGGGTGGACGCTCGCCTCCATCAGCGGGCGCAGCCGGGAGGTGAGCAGGAAGGGCGCGAAGGCGTTGACCACGTGCACCTGCAACCACTCGTGCGGGCTCACGTCGGCGTCGCTGAGCACCCACGAGTTGACCTCGCGCAGGTCGAGCGGCTGGCCCGTCTCGTCGACCTGCCCGGCCGGGAAGAACGCGTCCAGCCCGGCGGGCAGCCGCCGCGCCGTGGTGGCGGCTGGCGCGGCGCCGATCGCGATCCGCGCCGCCGGCCCCTCCAGCGCCGTCGACTCGGCCGCCCGGACCTCCCGGTGGTACGCCTCCGGCCGGTACAGCGTCTGCGCCGCGTTGTTGACCAGGACGTCCAGCCCGGCGAAGCGCCGGCCGACCAGCGCGACGAAGTCGAGCGTGCCGGCCAGGTCGAGCAGGTCCAGCCCGTGCACGTAGAGCCGGTCGGCCCAGTCGTCCGCGTCGGGCACGGCGGCGAAGCGGCGGGCGGCGTCCCGGGGGAACCGGGTCGTCACGATCACGTCGGCGCCGTCGCGGAGCAGCTTGAGCGCGGTGTGGAAGCCGATCTTCACCCGGCCGCCGGTCACCACGGCGGTGCGGCCAGTCAGGTCGCAGCGGGCGTGCCGCCGCTCGCGGTTCTCCGCCGCGCACGGCGGGCACATCTGGTGGTAGTCGACGTCCACCCGGCGGTAGGGCAGCTTGCACACGTAGCAGTGCCGCTCCCGGCGCAGCGACCCGCGCTCCGCCGCGTCGTGGTCCGCGCCGTTCCGCGCCGGGGCGGGGGGTCGGTCGGAGACGGGCGAGGCGACGTCGGGGATCTCGGTGTGGAAGCGGGTGGCGCCGGCCAGCAGCGCCCGGTCCGCCGCCCGGGTCGCGGCGTCCCGGCGGGCCTTGGCGCGCTTCTTCACCCCCCGATGGGCGGCCGTGACCGCCCGCTCCAACTCCTGCCGGGTCGCCTCGTCGAGGTCGGCGTCGTCGAGCCGGGCCAGGACGCCCAGGCAGGCCGCCAACTCGGCGCGGTCGACGGACACGGTGCTCCTTCGCGAAGGGGTGGCGGCGAGACCGGCCGGATTCGAACCGGCGTCCTCCAGCTTGCTGTCAAGGCGCGTCGACCTCTGCGCTACGGCCTCGCCGCGCGGGAGCATACCGAAGGCCACCGACAGCGCGTCGACTACCGCCGCGGCGGCTTCCGCACGGCGGCTTCCGGGCGACGGCTTCCGCGCGGCGGCTTCCGCGCGGCGGCTTCCGCGCGGCGGCTTCCGCGCGGCGGCTTCCGCGCGTCAGCCTCGGCGAGTCAGCCTCCGCGCGGCGGCGAGCAGTCCGGCGGGGGTGCGGCCCTGCGCGTCGACGGCGTCCGGGTCGGCGCCGGCCGCGAGCAGGGCCGCCATCACCTCGGTGTCCAGTGCGACCGCGGCGGCGTGCAGCGGGGTGCGGCCGTCCCGGTCACGTTCGTCGACGTCGAGACCGGCGGCGGCGAGCGCCGGCAGCATCCTCGCGTGGTCCAGGTGGGACAGCCAGTGCATCAGGCTGCCGCCCGTGCCGTCGCGCAGCCCGGGGTCGAGGCCGTCGGCGAGCAGGGCGAGCACGCCGTCAGTGTCGCCGTGCAACGCGCGGGCGAAGACGTCCTGCCGGAGCCTGCGGATCTCCTTCGGCACCGGTCTCGCCCCGGTACGCCAGGCCCGCACCGCCGCCGCGCAGCCCAGGAGCGGCCCGCCCAGCCCGGCGAGCAGGAACTCCCGGCGCAGTTCCCCGTCGCTGTGGTGCGGAGTGACGAGGCGCCCGTCGGCGGGGCGGACGACGTGCCAGTCGGGCCCGCACCGGATCCGGATCGGCGCGGGTGGCGCCGGTACCGCGGCCCGCCACGCCTGCGCCCGACCCGGAAACAACGCCTCGTGCACCAGCGGGTGCAGCTCGTCCGGCGTCAGGTCGCCCCGGCGCAGCAGCGCCACGTCCGTCGGCCCCGGTATCCCGAAGGCGCACGGCCCGACGGCGGGATCGCGCCAGCTCGCCCTGCGGACGGTCGGTCGGCCGTCGGCGGCGACCTCGACGGCGAGCCGGCGGTCCGCGCTGACCTGTGTCGTCGCCCCGTAGCGGTGGTCGAGGCGGCGGGCCTCGTCGGCGAGCACGGGCAGCGCCGGCGCGTGGGCGGCGAGCGGGGCCACGAACCAGGCGGCGTGCTGCCGGGCCTCGTCGGGGTCGACGGTGAACCCGGCCGCCTCGTACGCCGCCACCGGTCGTCCCGCCGCCAGCAGCGCGGCGAGGGCTTCCACCTCCGCGGCCCGGTCGCCGGTAGGCGCCGGCCCACCCCTGCCGCCGGACGGGTACGGGTGGCCGTCGGGCGAGTGCCAGGCGAGCCGGGCGGCCGAGGCGCCGTACGCCCAACGGCGGGCATCGACCGCCGCCGCGTCCCAGCACCAGCCCGGCAGGTCGTGCCACCGGGGCGGCAGGCGCCGGCTGTCGGTGACCCGCAGCCCGATCCGCTGCGGGGCGCGGTCGGTGAGTGGCAGCGTCGCCACCAGCAGCGGGACGCCCGAGTCGGACGGCTCGGCGCCGGTCGGGACCGGTCCGGGCAGCCGGGTGAGCACGACGACGGCCCGCGGCAGGAGGGCCAGCGAGTCGGTGCGGGGCAGGAAGCGGCGCAGCAGGTCCGGGGCGAGGCCGCGCAGCTCGCCCTCGATCCGGGCGGCCTCGCCGCCGCCGTACCGGGAGGCCACGTCCGGCAGGTCGATGTGCGCGTCGACCAGCGCCGCCCCGCACGCGCCCCGCCAGTCCCCGGCGCGGCGGCGGGCGGTGGCGGCGGCGACCATGCCCGGCGGCGAGGCGTACCGCAGGAGCCGCAGCTGCCGCTCCCGCTCGCGTCGGCGCTCCATGTCGGCGTCCCCGTTCCCGTCGGGAGCGGGCCGGCCGGGATCGAACCGGCGTCCTCCCGATTAGCAGTCGGGCGCGACGACCTCTGCGCTACGACCCGCTCGCCGGGGAGTGTAGGGGGTGCGGACCGGCCGGATTCGAACCGGCGTCCTCCCGGTTTTGGAGACCGGGCGCGACGACCGCTGCGCTACGGCCCGCACGGATCGGGCGGGAGGACGCCCGGGCGGCGGACGGGCCGGATTCGAACCGGCGTCCTCCTCCCTGCCAAGGAGACGCGACGACCTCTGCGCTACCACCCGCCGCGAGCGAGTGTAGGGCACCGTTGTGGGCGACCTCGCTGTGCAACGAGTCCTGGTCGGTGGCGTCGCCCCGCCGCTGCGCGCCCACGAGGCCACGCTCGCCCCGCGCCCTGACCATCGAGTGCCGGACTTTCCCGACCCGCCGGGCTCGACGCCGGCCAGGGCTCCAGCACGTCGTGCTGCGTCAGCCCGGGGCGACCACCGGGTCCGCTGGCGGCTGCGCCACGGTGCCGCCCGGAGACCGCCCCTCCTCGTCGGCCGGTGCCCGCCCCGCGTCGCCGGCCGGGGTCCCCGCCGCGCCGCCCGCTCCGGCCTCGACGCCGTCTGCCGCGTAACCGGCCCCGCCGCCCACGGCCTCGACGGCGGACGCCGCCGGCCGCTCACCGCGCGCGCGGGCACCGACCTGCGGGTACTCGGCCGTCTCCGCGCCACCAGTGGCGGCCGCCATCACCGCCGCCGCGGCCAGGTCCGCCACCCGCTTCGCCTCCCGCTTCACCCGGGCCCGGACCTCCTTGGCGTGCTGCTCGGCGGAATCCGCGGCCCGGCGCACCTCGTCGAGCCGGTGCAGCTCGTCGGCCAGCTCCTGCCGGGTCTCGGCGAGGCGCTGCTGCAGGTCGGTGAACTCCCGCTCGGCGCTGCCGCTGTCCTGCCGCGCCTGGGCGAGCTGTTGCTGCGCCGTCTCCAGCTCGGACTGCAACCGGGCCAGCGCCTCCCGCCGGTCCCGGAGGCCCTGCTGCGCCGCGGCGAGCTGCTGCTGGTGAGCCGCGGCCTGCTCGTCGGCGCGCTGGCGGAACGTGGCCGCGTACTGCTGCGCCTCGGCGATCAACGTCGCGATCTCCTGCTCGGCCGCCGTGCGCTGGCCGGCCAGCTCCCGCTCCGCCGCCGCGCGCTGCTCGGTGATCTCCTGCTCGGCGGCGGACCGCCGTTCGTTGATCTCCCGCTCGACGCTGGCCTGCCACTGGCCCAGCTCCTGCTGGGTCTTCGCGCGCGCCGCCTGCACCTCCTGCTGGATCTGGGTACGGGCCGCGGTCAGGAACGCCTCGGTTTCGGCGCGGGTCTGTTCGAGCTGCTGGGCGCTCTGCTCGTCGATCCGCTTGGCCTCCTGGAGCGCGTGGTCGTGGGCCGCCTCGCCGGCAGCCCGCAGGCGCTCCGCCGCCTCGCGGATCCGGGCCAGCTCGGCCTGGGCGTTGGCGCGGCGTTCCTCGTGTTCCTGCTCGTCCTGGGCGCGCCGGGCCTCCGCCTCCTCCGCCAGCTCCCGCAGCGTCGTGGCGGCGTGCTCCCGGGCCTCGGTGAGCGCCCGCTCCGCCTCGGCCCGCAGCTCGGCAGCCTCCTGACCGGCGGCGTCGGTTATCACCCCGGCCTGCTTCTCTGCCAGGGCCAGGATCTGGTCGACCATCGGCCCCAGGTCGCGAAAGGACGCCCGGTCCGGCCGCGCCGGACGCTCGCGCAGCTCGGCGACTTCCGCCTGCAGCCGGTGCAGCTCAGCGGTCAGCTCCCGCACCTGGCCCGAGGCCCGCTCCCGCTCGGCGGCCAGCGCCGACCGCTCGCCGTCGACCTGTTCGACGTACCGGTCGACCTGTCGTTTGTCGTAGCCGCGCAGTGCGAGGTCAAAGCTCGGCCGCGAGGTCGCGTCCTCGCGTCCCGCGAACGGCTCCTCGCCGTGGGACATGCACCCTCCTCCGTACGATCGCGAGCGCCACACCGGCGGTAAGTCCGCGCCACGGGCCGTGATGTGGCGCCACGCTACCGCCGCCGCGCGGGCCAGTGGAACGGGGTGACCCGCCCGGCGGCCCTCGCGGGACGGATCATGCCGGCCGCGGACCCGTCGTAGGTGTCGACTACTTCTGGGGTGAGTCCCACCCGGCGTACCGGCGGGTGACGCCACCCTCCTGTCTGATATGGACTCGCGTCAGGCGGGCCGGCCCGCGGTGCCCGCGTGTAGTAGGCGTCGGGGCGCTGCCAGGCCGCGACCGTCGCGATGCCGGTGACGACGCCCGCGCCGCCCGGCCCGAACCGACGGTCGGCTCGTGAGGCCGCCGAGCCGAGGGCTGTAGGCCGACCTGGCAGGCACACCGGGCCCGCCGCCGCAGGGGCGACGGCCGCACGGTGCTCGGCGGTGGACAGCGCCGGCGACGGCCAGCTCATGGTGCTCCGGCGGTGGACAGCGCCGGCGACAGCCAGCTCACGGTGTCGGCGGTGGACAGCACCGGCGACAGCCAGCTCACGGTGTCGGCGGTGGACAGCACCGGCGGCTTCTCCGGCAGCAGGTCGCCGCCGGCGGCGAGGCAGCCCAGGGCGATCGGCAGGTGGGTGTGCGGCAGACCGCCATCACGTCCGGCCGCGCCGCTCGCCACACCTCCCGATGGTCGGCGTGGACTGGCGTCGCCGGCCGCCCGCCTCGATCGCGGGCGGAAGGCTGCGGTCCCGGCTGTGACGCGCGACGCCGGTCGCCGATTTGACGATCTTCCCGAGGGACGCGTAGCTTTCTCTCTGCCAGCGCGGAACGGACGAAACGGGGCGAAAGTCCTGGAGGCCGGAGCGTGGGAATGAGCTTCCGGTTCGAGGGGTTGCACTCCT
>NZ_JBIDDG010000061.1:0-13775 GCF_043205005.1 Micromonospora sp. NPDC047620
GTCAACTCATCTACCGCGCCCGCACCCTCTACCGCTGGGACACACGCCCCACCACCCGCAGGCTCAGGTAACACCTATCGCCGGTCGCTCTAATCTACGTCGAATCCCATGTGGGCTACGGCCCGGTCCAGAAGGTCGGCGCTCCGCTTTCACACGGGGTTACCTCGTCGAGGACCAGACGCACTCATCTGCCGCGAAGTGCTCGTCACCGAGGGTGATGTCGGCGCCGGTCGCCGACGTCCGGACGTGCCGACGAGCGGATACTCGATCTTGACTGGTTCTGATGTCGTTCCGCCAGCGCGTCACGTCGCCGCGGCTGCTGGGACGCGTCAACGGCACCCTGCGCGTGATGTTCAGCGGCGCGCTTACCCTCGCCGCGGCGGCGGCATTTGTCGGCGATCTCTCCGGTCCACGACTGCCCCAGGGTCGCCTGCGCCGCGCTCGCGCTGGTGTGCGTGCCGACTGGGTTCCCCGATGAGCCGGGAGACCCTCGACGGATCATGAACCTCTCCCAACGACCCACGCGTCAACGGGCCGGCAGTGCCGGTCGTATGAGGGTAAAGGCGCGGTCCAGCAACGCTGCTCGGTCGGCGGTGCCGCCGGAGCGCAGCCATTCATGCGAGACGGTGTCCAGGGCAGCGGTGGCGGCGTTGGTCAGCAGGTCCGCGGTGAACGCGTCGAGTCCCGCGTCGGGCCGGTCGCGCAGCGCGTCGCTGACCTGCTGCCGCCAGTGCGCGCGTTTCTCGTGCAGGCGTGCGCGTAGTGACGGTGTCGACTCGATCAGGCGGAGGCTCGCCAGCGCCTGCTCGGACGCGTGGATCTGCTGCTGCCACCGGCACAACACCTGGTGCAGCGACTGCCACGGGTCCTCGTCGCCCGGACGGGCGCGGATGTCGTCGACGACCTGCTCGCCGGTGACGTCGACACCGCCGAAGACCGCGTCCTCCTTGGCCGGGAAGTAGCGAAAGAAGCTCCGCTTGGTCAGCCCAGCGGCTTGGGCAATCTCGTCGACGGTGGTCTGGTCGAAGCCCCGCTCGGCGAACAGCCGCAGCGCTACGTCAGCGAGCTCGGCCCGCACCGCCCGCCGCGTACGCTCCCGCAACCCAGTCATGCACCGAAGTCTACTTCACAACATCAGATGACGAATGCGTCACCTGGTGTCGTATAGTGGCCGCTATGACAGAACCATTGCGTGGCAAGACGGTCCTGGTGACCGGCAGCACCGGCGGAATCGGCAAGCAGACCGCCCGAGGGCTGGCCCGCCTCGGCGCCCGAGTCCTGGTGGTCGGACGCGACCCCGATCGAGCGCGGAACGCCGTCAAGGAACTGCGCCGCGACACCGGCAACGACCAGGTGGACTCGCTGACCGCGGACGTGACGCGCCAACGGGATCTGCACCACTTGGCCGACCAGGTGGAAGACCGTCACGGGACCCTCGACGTACTGATCAACAACGCGGGCGTGACCATGGCGCGGCGGAAACTGACCGAGGACGGCGTCGAGACCGCCTTCGCCGCGAACGTGCTCGCGCCGTATATCTTGATCCACCGGTTGCTGCCGGCATTGTCCCGCGTGACGCCGGCCCGGGTTATCAACATCACCGGCGGTGTCCCACGCGGCCGGATCGACCTGGACAACCTGCAAGGCGAGCGATCGTACGTCGGGCTGTCGTTCTACAACCAGACGAAGCTGGCGCTGATGGCGATGAGCTACACATTCGCCGAGCGCCTGCGCGGCAGCGGAGTAAATCTCAACGTGGCGTATCCCGGACACGCGTACACGTCGATGAATCAGGGCCTCACGATCGGCACGTACCCACCCGCAGCACGCCCGATCGTGCCGCTGCTACGGCTGCTGATGCCGGTCCTCTACAGACAACGCGCCCTGGTCAAGGCCTCCCGTTCCAGCATCTACCTGGCATCGAGCCCTCACGCCGCGGACCTACACAGCACCTACGTCAACAGCAAATGCCAGCGCACCCCATGGCCCACCGCGGTCCTCGACCAAAGGAACCGCGACGCCATCTGGACACTCTGCGAAAAGCTAGCCAGCTAACACGTGTGACGGCGTCGGCAAGACGAAACAGGCCATCGCCGCCGTCGTCAAAAAAGGCTCCAGCGCACCAAGACCTGGAAGGAGTCACCCGACCCTGATCGCGACGCCAAGCTCGACCGGATCGAGCAGGTGCTGAAACGCTTCCCGGACCGGGTCTTCGCCTTCGACGAGTTCGGGCCCCTGGGGATCCGGCCCACCGCAGGCTCCTGGTGGGCGAAGCAGGGCAAGCCAAACCGGCTGCCGGCGACCTACCGCCGCACCCACGGCGTCACCTACTTCCACGGCTGCTACTCCGTGGGCGACGACCGCCTGTGGGGCGTCAACCGCCGCCGCAAGGGCACCGCCAACACCCTGACCGCGCTCAAGTCGATCCGCGCCGCCCGACCAGACGGCGCCCCGATCTACATCATCCTGGACAACCTCTCCGCCCACACCGGCGCGGGCATCCGCCGCTGGACGAAGAAGAACAAGGTCGAGCTGTGCTTCACCCCGACCTACGCTTCCTGGGCCAACGCGATCGAGGTCCACTTCGGCCCGCTGCGGCAGTTCACCCTGGCCAACTCCCACCACCGCAGCCACCCCGCGCAAACCCAGGCACTGCACTGCTACCTGCGCTGGCGCAACACCAACGCCCGCCACCCCGACGTACTCGCCGCCCAACGCAAGGAACGCGCCCGCACCCGCAGCGAAAAGGGCATCCGCTGGGGCGGACGCCCCCTCAACACCGCAGCCTGACCAACCGAACAGCAGCCCCCGAACGCCGAAGGGGCAAGTTCAGGAGAAGGACAGCGACAGAAGGATGACTCAGGAGGCGAACGGCTCGATCTCCCCCGCGAAGACGATGACCTGGTCGATGAGGCTCCGTCGCAGATGGACGACATCCGTTCCCGCCAGGCGGGGGCCTCCATCAGGCGTGGTGAAGACCCACCGGTACCGGGCCCATTCGTCAGGCATGTCCACCGCTGAGCAGCGCACCATCGTGCCGGTCCCCGCCGGGTGGCGTCGGATGTCCAGCACGAACCGCTCGACCGCCCCGATTCCTTCGCTGCGACCCAACGGCCCCCAGAAGACCACGTCTGAGGTCAGGGCCTGGGAGAGCAGGGCAGTCACATAGCTGTCGTCCGAGGCGTTGAACGCGGAGATGAACGTGTCGATCGCGGAGCGTGCGGTCTCTTCCTGCATGCCCCAGTAATACCAGCCGTTTCGCGTGCGCTCGTCCAACGAGCCGCCTTCCGATCACGGTGAACCTTCCCGGTCACAGCACTAGACGTGATCCGCGCGTGGTGGTCATCGCGAAGCCTGCTGGCGATCCGCTGGCTGGTAGAACACGGTTTCGACCCGGCCGCGCCAGGCTGCGAGGTCGACGTGCTGAAATCCCGGATGTGAGGCCGCACGAGCCCGCCTGCCACGAGTGCCGTGCGCGATCTGCGTGTGTTGCGGTGCCGTCCGATCATGCGGATGAGAGTGAATCCCAACGCCTCGGCCCGGTCCAAGTGGTGGCCGTCGCCGCGGCGTTGCCGCCCCCATCAGCTTTGGGTTGCCAAGGCGATATTCGATGTCGCGCTGGCGTTCTTCGCTGTCGAACCGGCCTTGCATGTCTGGGCTGGTTGATGCGGCCGTAGTTCTCACGGCGAGGCATGCGGCATTGCCCATTTCGGTACCCAAGTCCCTGCGTCATCGTGCTGGCGCTGCATGGAGCGGATGTAGTTGCGGAGTGCGGCAAGTCCAGGGTGTGGATTGTTGCGGTGCCAGATCAGCGAGTGCGGGTAGACAGGCGTCGGTTCGCGGACTGGGATGCGCCGTAGGTCGTAGTGGGCTGGCCAGAGCAGGCGGGTCTGCTCACCGACGAGGCTGGCCAGGGTCGAGGAGTCCGCCAGCACGTCCAAGAGGTGGTCGGTGCCGAAGTTGGGGCCGACTCGCTCGATGGTGAGCCCGAACGTGGCAGCGAGATCGTCGTAGTAGGCAGCCCACTCGGTTCCGGGGACGATGCCGGGTATCCAGATTCGGTGTCCGGCGAGGTCGGCGGGCGTGACCGCGCGGGCGGCGGCGAGTTGGTGGGTCGGTCCGGTAAGCAGTTGGTGGGGATCGTCCAAGACTCGCGCTGCCGTGACGCCTTCCCGGAGTTGCTGTTCGGGTGCGGTGACAGCCCGGAATGAGGCGTCGATTGCTCCGGATCTGATGGCGGCGATAGCTGCGTCGACGTCGGAGTCCACGAGAGTCACGACATCGAGCTCGGTGTCAGGGTGCGCCCGGTGGAAGTCGCGCAGGAGCGCTGCGGGTCCGATCCGCGGATTGAGCACGTCGACGCGCAGCGCGCGGCGTCCGGGACGAACAGAGGCAACGGCACGTGCTTCTACTCGAAGAAGCTCGCGGGCGTGCGGAAGGAACGCCTGCCCGTCGACGGTGAGCTGGGCGCCTCGAGCAGTGCGGTTGAACAGCGCCACGCCGAGGTCCTTCTCCAGCATGGCGATGCGCTTGGAGACGGCCTGCTGGCTGATGCTCAGCCCGGCGGCGGCCTCGCTGAAGTACCGGTTTTCGGTGACCGCGACGAAGGCGCGGACCGCGCCGACATCAAGATCCGCAGCAACCTGGTCCACAACCACAGGTTGTGAGTTGTCGGTGTGTTGGCTGTTGGACAATCGCGCCTGCTCTCCGGTCGAATACTCGGGCGCAGCGAATCCTACAACCAGGGGGTGTGGTCGCTGGTGGGGTCCTTCGTGCATCTCCATGTGCACACGGAATACAGCATGCTCGACGGGGCCGCCAAGGTGGGTCTGCTGATGGAGGAGGTGTCCCGGCGGGGGATGCCGGCCGTGGCGATGAGTGACCACGGCAACGTGCACGGGGCGTACGAGTTCTATCAGACGGCCCGCAAGGCGGGGATCAAACCGATCATCGGCATCGAGGCATACGTCGCGCCCACCTCGCGGCATCATCGGCAGCCCGTGTACTACAGCGACAACCTCGCATTGCGCCGGTACAACGAAGAGACCGGCGAGGGCGGCGACGTGTCCGGGCGGGGCCTGTACACGCACATGACGATGTGGGCAGCCGACGCCCAGGGCTTGCGCAACCTGTTCCGCCTCCAGTCCCGGGCCTGGTTGGAAGGCCACGTCCAGAAGTACCCGCGCATGGACCACGACCTGCTCGCCGAGCACGGCCGGGGCATCATCGCCACCACCGGCTGCCCGTCCGGTGAGGTGCAGACCAGGCTGCGCCTCGGCCAGTACGACCAGGCCGTCAAGGCCGCCGCGCGGTACCGCGACATCTTCGGCAAGGACAACTACTTCCTGGAGTTGATGGACCACGGCCTCCCCATCGAGCGCCGGGTACGCGAAGAGCTGCTCAAGCTCGGCAAGCAACTCGACCTGCCGCCGCTGGCCACCAACGACTCGCACTACGTCATTGAAAGCCAGGCCCAGGCGCACGACGCGCTGCTGTGCGTCGGCACCGGCAAACGGCTCGCAGACGCCGACCGTTTCCGGTTCAGCGGCAGCGGCTACTACCTCAAGTCCGCCGAAGAGATGCGCGCGCTGTGGGACGACGAGGTACCCGGTGCCTGCGACAACACGCTGCTGATCGCCGAGCGAATCGGCGACTACGGAGAGGTGTTCGCCAGCCGGGACCTGACCCCTCGCTTTCCCGTCCCAGAGGGCGAGAGCGAGTCCAGCTGGCTGCGCAAGGAGACCCTGCAGGGGGCGCGCCGGCGTTACGGCGAGCACCCGCCGCGGGAGGTGCTGGACCGCATCGACTACGAGCTGTCGGTTATCGACGCCATGGGCTTTCCCGGCTACTTCCTGGTGGTCGCCGACATCTGCCGGTACGCCCGCGAGCACGGCATCGGCCTGGGCCCCGGCCGCGGCTCGGCCACCGGGTCGATCGTCGCCTACTGCACCGGAATCACCCAGCTCGACCCGATCGAACACAAGCTGATCTTCGAACGCTTCCTCAACCCCGAGCGTGTCACAATGCCCGACGTCGATCTCGACTTCGACGACCAGCGGCGCGACGAGATGATCGACTACGTCACCCGCAAGTACGGCGAGGACCGGGTCTGCCAGATCGTGACCTTCAATACCATCAAGGCGAAGGCCGCCGTCAAGGACGCGTCCCGGGTGCTAGGTCTGCCGTACGCCCTGGGGGACCGCATCACCAAGGCCTTTCCCGCGGCGGATGGCGGCAAGGAGATCCCGCTGGCCGCCATCCACGACACCGGGCATCCCCGCCACGGCGAGGCGGCCGAGCTGCGCCAGATGTACGAGCAGGACCCGGACGTCAAACGGGTGATCGACACCGCGGTTGGCCTGGAGGGCCTCACTCGGGGCACCGGCATCCACGCCGCCGGCGTGATCCTCTCCAGCCAGCCCCTGATCGACGTGATCCCGCTGGTCAAACCGAAGGCCAGCGGCCCGGTCATCACCGGCTTCCCCTTCACCCAAGCTGAAGACATGGGCCTGTTGAAGATGGACTTCCTCGGCCTGCGAAACCTCACCGTCATCGGCGACGCGATCGCTAACATCCGCGCCAACAAGGGCATCGACATCGACATCCTCGACGCCCCGCTGGACGACGCCGAGACCTACGAGCTGCTGGCGCGCGGTGACACGCTCGGGGTCTTCCAGTTGGACAGCGGCGGTATGCGGGTCCTGCTGAAGCTCATGCAGCCCACCACGTTCACGGACATCGCCGCGGTGAACGCGCTGTACCGGCCCGGCCCGATGGAAATGAACGCCCACACCAACTACGCCCTGCGCAAGACCGGCAAGCAGTCGGTCGAGCCGATCCACCCGGAACTCAAGGAGGTGCTCGAGCCCATCCTCGGTGACACCTACCACCTGGTCGTCTTCCAGGAGCAGGTCATGGCCATCGCGCAGCAGCTCGCCGGATACTCCCTGGGCGCCGCCGACCTGCTACGTCGCGCGATGGGCAAGAAGAAGAAGGAGGTCCTGGACGCCGAATGGGACCGCTTCTCGGCCGGGATGCGCACACGCGGCTATTCCGACGAGGCGATCAAAGCGGTCTGGGACGTGCTGGTCCCGTTCAGCGGCTACGGGTTCAACAAATCGCACACCGCGGGGTACGGCCTGGTCTCCTACTGGACCGCGTACCTCAAGGCCAACCACCCCCAGGAGTACCTCGCCGCGCTACTCACCTCGGTCCGCGACGACAAGGACAAGATGGCCGTCTACCTGTCGGACTGCCGACGGCTGGCTATCAACGTGCTGCCGCCCGACGTCAACGCCAGCCAGCTGGACTTCACTGCCGTGGGCTCCGACATCCGCTTCGGCCTGGGCGCCATACGCAACGTCGGAGCCGGCGTCGTGGACGCCATCGTCACCACTCGAGAGACCGAAGGCCCCTACACGGATTTCAACGACTTCCTCGCCAAGGTCCCAGCCATCGTCTGCAACAAGCGCGTCATCGAATCACTGGCCAAGGCCGGCGCGTTCGACGGCCTGGGGCACCACCGCAAAGCCCTGGTCGCCGTGCACGAGCAGGCCGTCGACGCGATCATCGAGGTCAAGCGCAACGAGGCCCACGGCCAAGACTCGCTGTTCGGCGAGCCGGGCCAGAGCGGCGCCTTCTCGATCGCGATCCCGCAGGGAGAGTGGGACAAGGCCGCCCTCCTCGCCTTCGAACGCGAGATGCTTGGCCTGTACGTCTCCAGCCACCCGCTCGACGGCGCCGAACACGTACTGGACGCCAACCGCGACACCACCATCGCCGACCTGCTCAGCACCGGGCGGCCGGACCGGGCGACCCGGGTCAGCGGCATCATCTCCGGCCTGCAACGCAAGGTCACCAAGCAGGGCAACCCGTGGGCGATCATCACCCTCGAAGACCACGACGCGGCAGTGGAGTGCCTGATCTTCCCCAAGACCTACACCCAGTACGGCGACGCACTGGCCCAGGACCGCGTCATCTCCGTCCGAGGCCGAATCAACGTACGCGACGAAACGACGAGCATCTACGGCGAAGAGGTCACCCTCCTCGACGTCTCCCAGGCGGACACCGAACCGCCCCTGGTTATCTCTATCCACGCAACCCGAGTAAACCCGCAGCTCATCCGAGAACTCAAACACATCCTGGCCGCCCATTCCGGCCGGACCCCCGTGCACCTACGCGTGCACGGCGCCAAAAGCATGCTGTTGAACCTCAAGCGCTTCCAGGTCACTCCAGGGCCGGCCTTCTACGGTGACATCAAGGCGCTGCTCGGCGCGGACGCGATCGGTCGTCCATGACCCACGACTGGCCGTGCCACCGATGTGGCACCGATAACGTCCTCGCCGTCCTGCACCTCCCCCACACCTGGACGAACACATCCGGAAACCAGGTCCCGGTCGTCAGCAAGTTCGTCCTCTGCGCACGCTGCGATGCAGACGATCCCCTCACTGGACCGATAGTCACACACTTCACCGTTCTGAGAACCGCGCAGCCGGAAGACGTGGCTCAGCTCGCACGGGATCTGCTCCGCTGGATCGGTCAGGCCCGACCGGCAATACCGGACGAGAATGCACTCAAGGCCGAGGTCGACGCCTGGTACCGCGGCGAGCTGTGACCAATCGCCTCGGTAGCGCCTTATGGATCCGTGTGTCGGGCGATCCCAACAACTGGCTAGCCGCGGAGTGCACTCTCATGCCGCTGATCGAGCTAAAGAGGTCAGCGAGGTGCGCCGGGCTTGTTTGCCGAGGTCCAGGAGAAGTAGCTGAGCCCGTCGGCTTGAGCAGGGCGAAGGTGCGTGGCTACGTGTGTGGTGGCGGCGCACCTTCGATCGGTGGTCGTCCCGTTAAGCGGTGAAACTCTTGGCCATGATGTGCTCCCGGCGCACGCCGTCGGGCATGAGGTCGCCGAGCTCACCCGCGTCACGGAAGCCATTCCGCTGGTAGAGCGCCCAGGCGTTCTTGTTGCCCTCCACCACGGCCAGGCGCAGCGTCACCGCAGCCACCTGCCGGGCCCACTGCTCGATCGCCCGCACGAGGCGGTCGCCCACGCCCCGTCCCCGCCCCACCGGCGCCACGTACATCGAGATCAGCTCGACGACGCCGTCCTGATCGGTTGGCACCCCGCTGGCCATCCCGACGGGCTGCCCGTCGAGCATCGCCACTACGTTGTACGAGCCGGGGATGGTCAGCCGACCACGCCAGCGTTCCTCACGGTCGCCATCGCCCTGCCAGTCCGCCAATTGGGAACCGAAGGCGTATGCCGCCTCTGCCAGCGCGGCGAGCCGCAGTTCCCGCCAGATCTTCCAATCGCCCTCGGCGAGGACACGGGTCTCGATCACACCGCGAAGGCTGCCGCAGGCATGGGGAGCAGGCAACCCGGTTTCCGCTGTGAGGGCGATCCGTAGGTCGCCCTCGTGACCCGCAAGTCTCAAACCGGCGAGACGACCGAACCGGAGACGTCCTCCGTCAAGACGTCGAGCGCGACGGCATTCACAGCCCGAAGAAATCGGGATTTTCGTCAAACATGGCGCGCCGCCTCATCGCGTTTACTGCCGTGAAGATCAGTGGCCGGTGTCCTGGTGGCGCGTGTTGCGAGCGCGGATGGCAGCCTCCAACCGTAGGCCAGTACCGACGAGGACGAGCAGCCCAGCGAGGATGAATGGACGGTCGCTGGCGGTCCCGAGGGTAAGCACGGCGACGAGGAGTCCAACCGTGATGGCAACGGTGCCGGCGTTTCGTAGCGTGATGGTGACCAACACGCCGCTGAGTGTGCCAGACACTTGTTCGTTCGCCGTCCGGCGACATCATCCGGATCTGCCGCAATCTGCTCGTCGCGGCTGTCCCGCGGCTGGTCCGGAGCGGAAAACTGCCGCCTTGTAGGTTGCTTCGGGGCCCTGACGGCCTCGTCGTAGGTTTGATCGGGTCGCCTGTCAATCTACTGTCGCACGGTGGATGTGGACTGGAACGCAGAACTGGTCGACCAACTTGAGTGGCACTGGCAGCATCAGCTTCGGCCACGGCTGGACGGGCTGACCGATGACGAGTACTTCTGGCAGCCGGTCCCGGGCTCCTGGACCCTCAGCCGGCGCGGCCAGAGTTCTGCGCCGACGTCGATCGGCGCGGGCGAATTCACCTTGGACTACGCCAGCTCGCCACACGACCGCGCGCCGGTCACCACGATCGCCTGGCGGCTGGCGCACCTCATTGACGTGTTCGGGCCACCGACCGCACCTCACTTCGATGGCTCCCTTACTGGCCACCGGGCCGTCGCCTACCCGGGCACCGCCGAGGCGGCACTGCGCCAGCTCGACGACGGGCACGATGCGTGGATCCGCGATGTCCGCCACCTCGGCGCAGCCGGATTAGCTCATCCGCAAGGCGCCATCGCACCGCCGGAGTACGCGGGTGCGCCGATGGCGAAGCTCATCCTGCACGTACACCGCGAGGTCATTCACCACGGCGCCGAGATATCCCTGCTGCGGGACCTCTATCTCTGGAAAGCCAGCCGAGGTCACCTCTGAGTTCCGGTAGTCGTTCCGATTAGCGGTTCTTCTTCACGATCAACCAGATGTGCTTGCCCGCTCTGCCCGGCTACGCCCGCGCGGCACCACCGATCGGGCCGGGCAGGCGACGCTCAGCCTCGCCGAGCTCGACGCGGCGATCGGGCGGTTCATCGTCGCCGAGTACAACCAGCAGCCGCACGGCGAGACCGGCCAGCCGCCGCAGGCCCGCTGGGACGCCGCCGGGTTCCTACCGCACCTGCCAGCCAGCCTGGAACAGCTCGACCTGCTGCTGCTCACCGTCGTCAAGCCGCGCAAAATACACCCCGACGGCATCCACCTGTTCGGCCTGCGCTACCTCGACACCGTGCTCGGCGAGTACGTCGGCGAGCCGGTGACCATCCGCTACGACCCGCGAGACATCGCCGAGATTCGCGTGTTTCACGACGACAGGTTCCTGTGTCGGGCGATCTGCCCCGAGTTGGCCGCACGGACCATCGGCATCAAGGAGATCTCCGCCGCGCGCAACGCCCGCCGGCGTGGCCTGACCCATGGGCTGACCCAGCGGGCCAGCGTCGTCGACCGGCTCCTCGCGGTACACCAGCCACCCGAACCCGCACCGGCCGTGCCGGACTCCGAGCCGGCCAGGCCCGCCGCGCCGGCGCTGAAGCTCTAACCGAGAGGAGTGAGCAATGGCCGTACCCGCCGCCGACGCCGAGGAAACCCCGCAGCGGTGGGCCGTCAAGGAAGCAGCCATCGCCTGCCTGGACGTCGCACCGGCCGTCGACGACAAGCCTGTGGTAGAGGCGCCGTTCGTGGTCACCAAGGAGTATCGGCGCTTCGCCGAGTTCGCCGACGCGGTACGCCGCGACCGCTACATCGGGCTGTGTTACGGCCCGCCCGGGGTCGGCAAAACCCTGTCCGCGCCGGTACGCCCGCTGGGACCTCATCGAGCACGCCGTGCAGACCTTCCGGTTCTTCGAGGCCGACCGCATCCGGCCGGCGACGGCGCGCGCGATGGACCAGTTCGCCACGTTCCGCGAGAGCTGCGCGAGATCCTCGACACCCGCAGCGCCGTCTACACCCCAAAGGTCCACAACGGCCCTGGCCGGCTGGAGAAGGAACTGGCGTTCATCCAGGACCGGCTGTCCTGGGCGATCGAGACGCTCGCCCACCCCGAGCACGACCCGCCGGCCCTGTCAGGCAACCATGGCCGCTACGCCGAACTGCTCATCGTCGACGAGGCCGACCGGCTCAAGACCCCCACCCTGGAACAACTGCGCGACCGTCACGACCGCACCGGTGTCGGGCTGATCCTCATCGGCATGCCGGGCATCGAAAAGCGCCTGGCCCGCTACCCGCAGCTCTACAGCCGCGTCGGGTTCGTGCACCACTTCCGGGTGCTCTCAGCCGAGGAACAGGCGTTCGTGCTGGCACGCCACTGGCCCGAACTCGGCCTACATCATCCAGACGACTTCACCACCGCCGAGGCCCTCGCCACGATCATCCGCATCACCAACGGCAACTTCCGGCTCACCGCCCGCCTCATCGCCCAGATCAAGCGGGTCCTCGACATCAACCAACTCTCCACGGTGACCAAGGAAGTCGTCCAGGCGGCCCGGGAATCCCTGGTCATCGGCGTGCTGTGACCATCAGCTACGCCCGATCGTCCCGGCGAGGACACCGCAGCCACCTGCGCTGAACTGACCGCTGGCGGCCGCGGCCCGGCCAGCAGTCCGGCGGCGCGGGTGAGGTTGTGGGCGATACCGGCGCAGGCCAGCCAGGCACCCTTGGCGGCGAAGCGTCCCGAGGGCAGGTGGGCCAGGGGTCCGTCGATGAGGTCGGCGTTGACCTGCTCGATCACGGCATGCCCGCGGTGTCCGCCCGCAGCGACACGCCCCAACCCCCCACCATGAGGGGCAACGGTATCGGCGGTCAGAGTGAACCGGCGGCGGTGCCGGACCTTCGTATCAGCAGGGCGCACCCCAGCGCCGAAGTGACCGCCTGCGCGAGCAGCCAGTGCCAGCCGAGCGCCTCGGGCGCCTGCAGCATCACCAGGCCGGCCGAGACCGGCAGGGTCAGGACGGCGAGGACGTCGATGCCGTTGAGGAGCCACAGCAGCATGCCGGCCGGGAACGCCCCGAGCGGCGTGTCGATCAGGATGGTGCCGATCGAGGCGGCGCTTGCCTTTGCCCGCTGGAAGGCGCCCACCGCGACGGCCGGCCGGCCAGTAAACCGAGCGCCCACCACGGTCCGGTGAGCGAGCCGGCGGCCTGCAGCACGGCCAGGGTGACGGCGAGCCACACGCCGGCGACGACGGCGGGGACCGCGAGCCGCTGAGCGGTCACCTGGCGGCCCGTGGCGTCGAGCAGCCGCAGCATCGCCGGGTTCGAGGCATCGCTGTGGGTGGACTCTGCGGTGAGGCCAGCGGCGGCCAGCGCGCCGATCAGGACCACGCCGAGGAGGAGCCAGGCGGGGCCGTCGGCGAGGTAGACCGGGACGGCGGCCGCGCCCACCGGCCACCAGAGCCGCGCGGCCTTGCGGCGCAGGATGATCAGATCCTGGGCGATGAGCGGCGGGACCCGGCGGGCGGGCAGCAGGCGCGTCGTCCGTACGCGGGTGCGGCTGCGCCAGAAGCGGCGGGCGCTCATTTCGGCTAGAAGCGGGACACCGAGCGGCTCGCCCCCGCTGGATGGTGCTCAAGGGATGGCCGGCACTTTCGTGATCGACCAGTTCGAAGACCTGTTCACTCTGACGACCGAGGACGACCGAGCGCATTTTTCCAACTGCGGCCGGTTCCCTGTCCGGTCAACCGGCACTGCATTGCCTGGCGGCGATGCAGCCCGAGTTCCTCTCTGCCGCGTCTCAGTCACAGCCTCTCCTCTTCACCCGCCCGCCCTGTGGCGGTCGGGCCGCTTGAGCCACGGCACATACGAGAGGCCATCGTCCGACCGACCGATCGCCCGGTTGGCAGCACAAGCACGCTGCGGCTACGACCCGGGTTCCGACACCTGGACCGTGCTGCCCAACTCCAACAGGACCCGCTGCTGTACTGCCCAGGGAGGTTGGTCAACCTGGTGATAGGTGGCCGGCCGCTGGTGGCGGTGTGGGGTCGGTGGTGATTGTAGTGATGCAGCCAGGCGGGTAGAGCTGCTCGGCGGGCGTGCTCTGAGCTGTAGAAGCGTCGTATCGCCCAGCCATCGGTCATGGTGCGGTGGAAGCGTTCGACCTTGCCGTTGGTTTGGGGGCGGTAAGGGCGGGTTTTCTTCGGGCGGAT